>JAZDIV010000031.1:0-47928 GCA_043804695.1 PVC group bacterium
TCTGACCATCGATCTCTCAACCCAGACGGATGTTGATCTGTCTTTCCAATGGCGGGAGTTCGCTGACGAAAATCATGCGCAGGACGGTGTTTTTATCAGCGACGACTACGGCGGCGCCTGGTCTCAATTGACCTCGTTCAATTACGGGCCTTCCGTATTCACCTACGCGTTATTCGACCTGTCGGCCGCCGCCTCCGCCTCCGGCCTGTCCCTCAACGATCATTTCCAGATCAAGTTCCAGATGTACGATAATTACTCGATCCCCACCGACGGTTATGCCGTCGATGATGTCCGAGTCAGGCGGCCGATAACCCCCACCCCCACTCCCACCCCGACACCGGCGCCGACTTCCACTCCGGCGCCCATCCCCGCTCCCACATTGACACCGGAACCGACGCCGACCCTGGTGCCCACGCCCTCTCCCGTCCGGACACCGTTGCCCACGCCCACGCCGGACCCCACGCCCACCCCGGCCTCGACCCTCACTCCTTCGCCAACCTCAACGCCGATGACGCCCACCCCGTCACCGACCTGCGGTCCGCTCGTGTTTCCCGACGGCATGGTTTTCGCATCGGGAGATTTTGACGGTGACGGCGCCGACGACATCGCCGTCTTCCGGGCCGCTGCCGGTTTGTGGGGGGTGAGAGGGGTGACCCGCGCCTATTTCGGGCGGGCAGATGACAGCCCGATCCCGGGAGACTATGACGGAGACGGGAAAAGTGACATCGGTATCTTCCGGGATGATGCCGGCCTCTGGGCGATCCGGGGAGTGACCAGGGTGTATTTCGGCCGCCCGGGGGATATCCCTTCTCCGGATGATTACGACGGCGACGGGAGCACTGATATCGCTCTCTTCCGGGAAAGCACCGGTTTATGGGCATTGCGCGGGCTCAGCCGGACGTACTTCGGTACCGGGGAAGACTGGCCGGTCCCCGGGGACTATTCCGGGGCCGGCACCAGCTCGATGGCGGTCTTCCGCCCCTCCTCCGGTCTCTGGGCCGTCCGGGGGAGTTCCCGGGTCTACTACGGCGCAGACGGGGACTGGGCCCTCCCCGGTGATTATGACGGTGACGGGATCTGTGATCAGGCCGTCTTTCGGGCTTGTGCCGGTCTTTGGGCGGTCCGGGGGGTGACCCGCAGCTACCACGGACGATGCACCGATTACCCGGTCCGGGCTGATTTTGGCGGCACCGGGATCGACTCGATCGGCATCTTCCGCGGTCAGGCGGGGCTGTGGGCGATCAGGGGTGTTTCCCGGGCCTACTACGGCGTGAGTGGTGATCTGCCGGTAACCAGATAGCCTCCGGTCCTTCCGGGCGACTGATACGCGCCGTCACCGCTTGTGGGAGGGGTTTCCCGCAGATCAGGCAGAATGACTGACAACCTCGATTCCCGCCCCGCTATGCGCCATGCGCTATGCTCTCTGCCCCTTCTCCTCTCCTGAATCCCGCCCCGCAAAGGCTGCGCCTGCGGGGTCTCCGCGCAGTCTATCCCGCCTCCGCCCCGAAGTTTTAATCGGGGTTTATCGGGACTCCAACATCCTGCATCCGCTATCCATCCCCCCAGAAAAATAAAAAATTTTGGAATAAAACCGGGGATTATTACGACTGATAACTGTTACGGATAACCGCCGGTGTTTACCGGCAGCAAAGGAGGTGCGGCATGAGGGAAGATTACGCGCACATATCGATCATTCTTGACCGAACGGGATCGATGGAGTCGATCCGGGACGACACCATCGGCGGCTTCAATGCGTTTTTAAAGGAGCAGAAGAACCGGCCGGGAACCGCCACGCTCACCCTGGTGCAGTTCGACACCCAGGACCCCTATGAAGTCATCCATGACTTCACGCCGATCAAAGATGTCCCCGGACTCACCCGGGAGACCTATGTGCCCCGGGCGTCAACGCCGCTCCTCGACGCGATGGGCCGCGGCATCAACGACCTGGAGAAGCGGCTCCGCCGACTGACGGAGGAAGAGCGGCCCGGTAAAGTGGTGATGGTGATCATCACCGACGGCCAGGAGAACTCCAGTCGCGAATTCAGCAAGGACCAGGTTGAGAAGATGATCAAGGAACACGAAGAGAAGGACGGCTGGCAGTCCGTCTTTCTCAGCGCCGACCTCTCCGCGATCGGGGACGCGCTCGATTACGGATTCCAGCAGCGGAAGGCGATGATGTTCGATAAGAGCTCCCGGGGTACCGCCCGGGTCTGGGCCTCAGTGTCGCAGAAAATCTCTGAATACCGCGAAGGGGCGGCGGACGAGGTCTCCTTCTCCGACGAGGCCCGCCAAGAGCAGGGGGAGCAGGAGGATATCAGCGGAAAGTAATCACTTTATATGATATAATAACAGTGATTAAGAAAGTTTGAACGGCTTGAACCGTTTGAACGGATTGAACTACGCCGAAGGCGCTGATGAATGAGAATCACCTTATCAGTCTGTATCGTTCTGGCGTGGTTGACCGGTACCGCCCGGGCCGATATCTATCGGTGGACGGATGAGAATGGCGGTGTTCATATCGGCAATGTTCCCCCGGCCGGTGTGGATACAAGCAGGATCGAGCGCATCCTTGTCGGCGAAACCGGGCCCGGGAATAAGGACCGGGGAAAAGAGAGCGGGGGAGAGCCCGGATCTTCCGCCCGGCCCGTTTCTCCCTTCCCCGGTAAAACGAGTGATGGGGTAAAGGTTCCTGCCGAAGAGCTCCTTGTCATCTGCTCATCCCGGAAGAGGGGCGGGGGCGTGACGCCCTACCTTGTTGACCTGGTCGCCCTGGGACTGGCGGCACTATTCGCCTACCGCGGGTACCGGCAGGGAACAATGCTCACGTCCCTGGGCCTTCTGCGCGTATTCTGTGCCTACGCGGGCGCCTATCTCCTGGCCGGCCTGCTGGGGAAGCCGCTGCGTGAGATATTCGGATTGTTGCGGATAATCGCCACCGCGCTCGCCGGGGTATTGGTTTTCCTGATGATCGCGATCGGTTTCCGGCTGATTACCGTGAAGATCCGCCGGAAACAAAAAAGACAGAGGCTGCTTCCGGGCGGTGGTATGCTGTCCCTTTCCGACCGGATAGGAGGCGGTCTCATGGGTCTGCTCTGCGGAGCAGTCACGGTTTTCGTGCTCTGCTGGCTGTACAATCTGGTCGGCGCCGGCTTTGCTGAATCCAAACAGCCGGATATCAGCTCCAGTTTTGCCGGCCGTTCATCACGGTACTTTATCGAGCAGGCGGTTTATGCCGGCATCGGGGCGGCCGGGGGGCAGAAGGAGAGTGCCCGGCAGATCGCCCGGCTGATCGGCCAGCCCGACCGGACCGTGGAGGATTTCCGCCGGTTGGTCCGGATCCCCGGTGTCATAGTGCTGATGAACAGCCCCACCTTCCGTGCCGACTTTCTCTCCGGCAACTATCTGAAGATCCGCTATAACCACGATCTCCAGCGGCTCTTCAACGATAGGTATGCTGTTTATTACCTGAAAGAGCTGGGGGTGCTGACGGATGACTACCGGTCCCCGCAGTTCCAGGATAAGTTGGCAAAGGACCTGGCCCGGGCCGGAAGCCGGATGCAGGAAGCGATGAACGATCCCGGTCTCTCCAGCGCCGTGGAGGAACTGAGAAGAGAGGGCCTCCTTGATTCCGGCCGGATCCCCGGATTGATTCTGAATACCCGTTTTCTGAAGATTGTCGACCGGGTCCTGGCTCCGGAAACTCCTGCCGGCCGCTGAACCATCTGGGCGCCTTCCGCCGCCGCGATCCCTCCCCCTGAGGGGAGAAGTCGAAGATCCGGCAGCATTGACGGAGCCGGGTGAGGGGTGTCCCCGGTTCGGCCTCGCCACGCGCCATCCCCTCCGGGCAACTATGGGATGAGTTTCCGGACTCGGTCCGGCCGCCCGGCGCCGGGAGTTATGATCTCTGCGTCCTGAGGGAGAGCTATCCGACCTCGATTCCCGGCCCCGCTATGCGCCATGTGCTCTTTGCGCCATGCGCTCTGCGGCCATGCGCTCTATGGGAGGGGTTTTTAACCCCGATCGCCCTGCGCCTGTTCCCGGCCACCTGTTTTTTTTCGACGTTGACAGTTGGATGTTCATTCATCGTTCATTAAAATTCTCACTTTCCCTCTGGCACAATCTGTCCCATCTGCTATAATTTTTCGATCGTTCCTGCTTCGGAATTTCAATAAACCGCGGATTAAACGGGATTAAACGGATTGTTTTTTTCTTTAATCAGCATAATCCGCACAATCCGCGGTTAAATAAGTTGCGAAGCTAAGTTCTTCAACCCCGGTTTTTGAACAGGTCGGGCCGGCAGGGGGATCCCGCAATGGCAAGAACACTGGGAACTGTCGTCCGGGGAATCCGGGCGCCGGTCGTGAAGCGGGGGGACGACATCGTGGAGACGGTCGTCCGCGCCCTGGATGATTCCCGGAAAGCGGAGAAGTATGACATCCGGGACCGGGACGTGATCGGCGTCACCGAGTCCCTGGTCGCCCGGGCCCAGGGGAACTACGTGACCGTGGATGACATCGCCGGCGATGTGAAGGCGAAGTTCGGCGGCGAGGTGGGGGTCGTCTTCCCGATCCTCAGCCGCAACCGGTTCTCCATCATCCTCCGGGGGATCGCCCGGGGGGTGGAAAAGGTCATTCTGCTGCTCAACTACCCGGCCGACGAAGTCGGCAATACTCTGATGTCGGCCGACGCGATGATTGGGGCCGGGCTCAACCCCTACACCGACGTTCTCACCGAGGAGAGGTACCGGGAGATCTGCGGTACCGAATTTCGCCATCCCTTCACCGGGATCGATTACGTCCGATTCTACCGGGAGATCGTCGAGTCCGAAGGGACAGCGGCCGTTTTCATCTTCGCCAACGACCCCCGGGTGATTCTTCGGTACACCGGCCGGGTTCTCGCCGCCGACATTCACAGCCGCCGGGCCACGAAGCGCGCGCTCCGGGAGGCCGGCGCGGAGGTGGTCTTCGGGCTCGACGATATCTGCCGGGAGCCCGCCCCGGGGAGGGGGTGCAACCGCGACTACGGCCTCCTCGGCTCCAACAAGTCCACCGAGGAGCGTTTGAAGCTGTTTCCCCGGGTCCGCGACGAACGCGGACGCCGGTACGTGGAGGTGATCCAATCCCGCCTGAAGGACCTCACCGGGAAGACCGTCGAGGTGCTGATCTACGGCGACGGGGCCTTCAAGGACCCGGCCGCCGGGATCTGGGAGCTGGCCGATCCGGTGGTCTGCCCCGACTTCACGGAGGGGCTGAGGGGGGTGCCGGGCGAGATCAAGATGAAGTACCTCATCGACAACGAGATGGGGGATCTCGCGGGAGAAGAGGCCGCCGAAGCGGTCAGGATCCGCATCCGGGGAAAAGGCGCGCGCCTGGTCGGCTTGATGGCCTCCCAGGGGACCACGCCCCGGCAGCTCAGCGACCTGCTCGGAAGCCTTTGCGATCTCACCAGCGGGAGCGGCGACAAGGGGACACCGGTCATCCTCATCCAGGGCTACTTCGACAGCTACGCTTCTGAGTAGGCCGAAGAAAAGCAAGCTGGTTAGATGTGAAGGCAAAGGCCGGGGGTCCGCTAAACTTTTTTAACGAAAAAGGGGATGGATAAGGGCAGTATCTTCTCATATATGAGTGGATCTCTTTGGAGCAGTTCAGGGGGGATAAAATGGTCGTGTAACAGACAGCTTTCTGAAACGGCGAAGATACCGCAAGGGGGGGAAATGAGAAAAACCGCGGTCTGGTTAATCGGCATCGCCGCCGGCCTCGGGTTTGCCGCCGGGTCGGCCGCGCAGGTAAACTTCAGGGTCATTCACGAGTTCGACGGCGTGAACGGGTCCGCTCCCTACGGGCATCTCATCCGCGCCGGGGACCGTCTCTACGGCATGACGGCGGGCGACACCGTCGATAACCGGGGAATGGTCTTCTCCATCGCCCCGAACGGTTCCGGCTACACCGTTCTCCACCATTTTTCCGGCCAGCCCGGAGACGGGGAGTGGCCTCACGGAAGCCTGCTTTTTCATGATCTCACCCTCTTCGGCATGACCTGGGCGGGCGGCTGCCCGGGCACGGCCTGCCCCAACCCGGACGGGAACGGCTGCGGCACGCTCTTCTCCCTCCAGACCGACGCTTCCAACTACGGCGTCTTCTGGGAATTTGCCTGCGGGGGAGGTGACCAGGGTGCCGCTAACCCCAACGCTCATCTCATATCGGACGGCAGCAGGCTGTACGGTCTCACGGAGACGGGCGGGGGGTTCTCCATGTATGGGGGAGCGGTATTTGCCGTCGACACGGACGGCACCGACTTCTCGGTTCTCCACAGTTTCCGGACCACCCAGGGCCAGATCCCGGCCGGCGGCCTGCTTCTGGACGACGGCGTCCTCTACGGAACTGCTTCCGGCGGCGGGGCGACTGATCAGGGAACGGTATTTTCCGTCCTGACCGACGGTTCCGGTTTCACGCTTCTCCACCAGTTCAGCGGCACCGACGGTGAAGGCTCCTTCTCCACGCTGATCCTGGCCGGCGGGCGGCTTTGCGGGGCGACCGCCCGGGGCGGCTCCGGCAACAACGGGGTCCTGTTTTCACTCGGGACCGGGGGCGCTGATTTTAAAGTCATCCACGATTTCGTCGACGAAGACGGCAGCCCGATGGAAGGCGTGATCCTGGTCGGTGACACGCTCTACGGCGTGGCGACCGACAATGGTCCCTCCTCGTTCGGGGTGATTTTTTCGATCAAGCCGGACGGTTCCGATTACACCGTCCTGCACCGGTTTAATTATACCGACGGCTCCTGGGTCAACGGCCGGCTGCTCCTCGACGGGGGCACCTTCTATGGCCTCGCCTCCCACGGAGGTTCAAGTGAGGACGGCCTGATCTTCGCGTTCGACCTCCCGGTCCCGGAACCGGTCGTCCTCGCCGGGGGGGATTACAACGGAGACGGTAAGTCCGACATCGCCGTCTTCCGTCCGGCTGGCGGCCTCTGGGCGGTGAGAGGATTGGGGCGCCTTTATTTCGGGACCGCCGGCGACATCCCGGTCCCCGGCGACTACAACGGCGACGGCGTCACGGACCCGGGCGTCTTCCGTCCGTCCTCCGGCCTCTGGGCGATCAAGAATTGCACCAGGGTTTATTTTGGCGGGTCCGGCGGCCGGCCCGCCCCCGCTGACTATGACGGTGACGGTTCCTGCGACGTCGCCGTCTTCGGCGGCGCGGCGGGGCAATGGTCCGTTCGGGGGATTACCAGGATTTACTTCGGGGCGGCCGCCGACCGGCCGGTGCCGGGGGATTACGACGGCGACAATTCCGCGGATATCGGCGTCTTTCGACCATCCTCCGGGCTCTGGGCCATCAGGGGCGTCACCCGGCGCTACTTCGGTTCCGCGGCAGATATCCCGGTCCCGGGGGTTTATCGGTGGTATGACCTGTCCCCGGGCAGCCCGTTTAAAAGCCGGATCGCCGTCTTCCGCCCCGGAAGCTCCCTCTGGGCGGTTCTGGGCGGTAGCCGGGTCTATTTCGGCGCCGCGGGAGACACGCCCGTGCCCGGGGACTACGCCGGGAACACCATCGATGACATCGCTGTTTTCCGGCCGGACGGCGGCCTCTGGGCGATCCGGGGTTTATCCCGCGTGTACTTCGGCAGGATAGGGGACATCCCCGCCACCCGATAAGCCCTGACGGCGTCAGGGCTTATCGGGACTGATTACCGATTACCGGCCACTGATTACTTCTGGCTTCTCCCGTATCCCGTAATCCCCTCCGGCGGAGATCCTGCAGATATTTAACTATTTAACACCGTCCCCCATTACTTACTATTATACCCTTTCCCGCCCCCCGACGATATGCGATAATTCATGGCTAACTCATTTTACAGAATAACCATTATAAAACGTCCCCAAGGTTTCTCATGCCTCATCAAAAACGCCGCAAAGATGTAAGGAACGTCGCCATTATCGCGCACGTTGACCACGGGAAGACAACCCTGATCGACGCCCTCTTGAAGCAGACCGGGGCTTATGAATTTAAAGCGGGCGAGACGATGATAATGGATTCAAACCCGCTGGAAAAAGAGCGGGGGATCACCATTTTTTCAAAAAATGCTTCATTCATGTATAAAGGCGTCCAATTCAACATTGTGGATACCCCGGGCCATGCCGATTTCGGCAGCGAAGTGGAGAGGATCCTGAAAATGGTGGACGGGGTTCTTCTACTGGTCGACTCGTTTGAAGGGCCGATGCCCCAGACTAAATTTGTCTTGAAAAAATCACTGGAGCTCCATCTTAAACCCATCCTGATCGTCAGCAAGATCGACCGGAAGAACGCCCAGCCTCGTGAAGTTTCGGACCTGACGTTTGACCTGTTCTGCGAATTGAACGCGACCGATGAGCAGCTGGATTTCCCGATTGTCTACGCTTCGGGCAAGGACGGCGTCGCCACTCTCGATCCGGATGAAAAAGGCACGGACATGAGTCCCATCCTTGACACGATCCTGCGCCGGGTCCTGCCGCCGGTGGCGGATCCCGAGAAGCCTTTTCAAATGCTGGTGACCATGCTCGACTATGATTCATACGTCGGCCAGATCTCGGTCGGACGTATTTTCCACGGAAAGATACGAAGCGGAGAACGGATCTCACTGGTAAAACTCGACGGGACCATCAGGCAGGGTAAGGTCACGAAAATCCTGAAATACCAGGGCCTGAAAAGAATCGAGGTTGAGAGCGCGCAGGCCGGAGATATTGCTTCGATTGCCGGCATTGATGACGTGAAAGTCGGGGAAACCCTCGCCTCCGCCGAGAAACCGGAAGCCCTGCCGAAAATTAAAATCGATGAGCCGACGGTCTCGATGATTTTCTCTCACAACACCAGCCCCCTGTCGGGAAGAGATGGCGGGAGGTTTTTATCCTCACGCCATCTCCGGGAACGGCTGGAACGCGAAGCATTGACCAATGTGGGGATCAAGGTGGAAGAGATCGCGAAAAGTGAAAAGATCAAGGTTTCCGGACGGGGGGAGCTTCATCTCTCCATCCTGATTGAAACCATGCGCCGGGAAGGATATGAACTGGAAGTCGCTTCCCCCCAGGTGATCCTGATGAAAATAGGCACGGAGACCCTGGAGCCGATGGAGGAATTGCTGGTTGAGGTTGATGAGGGATATCAGGGGCCCGTGATCGAGGCGCTGGGATCGAGAAAAGCCTCCCTGAGGGAGATGAAAAAAACCTCGATCGGGACGATCCGCATGAATTTCATCGTCGGGACCCGGGGGCTGATGGGATTTCGCAGCGACTTTCTGAAAATGACCCGCGGGACGGGGATCATGTATCAGAACTTTTACCGGTATCAAAAATATAAAGGTGAAATCGCCCGGCGTCAGACCGGGGTCATGGTCTCGATGAACAGGGGCCAGGCGGTCGCGTTCGCTCTCTTCGGGCTCCAGGAAAGAGGGGAGATCTTCATCAACCCGGGGGACGCCGTTTACGAAGGCATGATTATCGGCGTTAATAACAAAGGCCGGGACCTGGTTGTCAATGGAACCCGGGAAAAACAGCTGACCAACATCCGCGCCGCGGGCTCCGACGAGGCGATCAAGCTGATTCCTCCCCGGGAAATGACCCTTGAATTCGCCCTGGCATTCATTAAGGATGATGAACTGGTCGAGATAACCCCCAGGAATATTCGCTTGAGGAAGCGGTTCCTATCTGAAAACGAAAGAAGAATCCAGTCGCGGCTCCCGAAATAATCGGGATGCGAGCACAAGCTCTGCCACTACAATTTCTGCTTCTTAATAACCTGTCTTTTTCATGAATTACCCACCCAAAATAGAAGAGAACCCAGAAAATAAGATGAAGAAAGAGACGCTCGGGTTTATTGTGAAGCTGAATCTGAGCCGAATCCCTTGGCGGGATTTCCTCCTGGGGATGTTCATCCCCCTGATGATCATCAAGATCGGCTCGTGGCTGGGCGACCCGTTGCTGGGTGCGTACATCTCGTTGGCCGTGGTGGCCCTGGCCGCCGTCGGGATCTACGCCTTCACGGGCGAGGTCAGCCTTTTCCCCGTCATCACTTTCATGATCCTGCTGACCCATATCATCGCCGGGTTTCTGGCGCCGCGGCATCCCTTTTTCGTCCTCATCCCCTCCCTGGACAATGTGGCGGTCGGCCTGATTTTCATCGGCTCGATGCTGTGGCCGCGGCCATTCATCATGTCCCTGATCGGTAAGGAGACCATCGGGCGCACCGAGGCCATGTACGGCAAGAGCAAATATTTCTTCAAGGCCTGGTTTGATATCAACATCATCTGGGGCTTGTTCTTCGTGATCCAGGGAGTGCTGATCAGCTACCTTATGATTTTGCACCTCAATACCGGAAAGGTGTTGGATTTCCTTTTCAGCTGGCCGTCCGTGCTCGCGCTGCTTTACCTCAGCGTGGACTACCCCCGCCGGTACTGGTCCCGGAATTGGGAGAAGATGAAGGCGGAGATCGAAGCGGCCGAGCGGTACGAGAGCCAGCGACCGCCCGCGAAAAATTCTCAATCACACCCCGAATAGTGCTCGGAAATCATATCGGTTTTGGGGGGCTCGGCCCCAACCCGATTTATTCATAAATCGGGTTAGTTTTGAACAATGCCGGAGCGGATATAAGATCTTTCCGGGCGATTTCATCCGCGGGAGATGACATCATGAAAATAATGAGGTCTCCGGCGCTGGCGCCGGCCGTTTCACTTTTCCTCATCGAGCTGCTTGTCGCCTGCCCGGCCGGTTTCGCCGTCCCGGGCAGCCGGTTCTTGCCCTCCGCCTATGATCTGCGGGACGTGGGAGGGCGCAGCTATGTCACCCCGGTCAAGAGCCAGTGCGGGTTCTTTGAAGACGGGCAGCCGGATCTGGGGATTACGGTCGGCGCCTGCACCTTCTTCGCCAACCTGGCTTCTTTCGAGAGCAGCCTGCTGAACCAGGGGATCACATCCGACCCCGTCTCGCCGCCGGCTAATCTCTCGGCCTGGCATCTGGCATGTCATGTCGGCTACAATAACCCCGTTTACGAGTTCAACAACCAAACCATGCCGGGGACAGACCCGCCCGTGCCGATCAGCTATCAGCAGCATGAAGATCCCATAGCGAACCCCGGGGGCTGGGGGGGGAACGTTGAATGGACCATCGACTACCTGAGCTGCGGCAAAGGACCGGTACTGGACTACCGGGCGCCGTTTCCCCTGGATGACATGCAGGCGCACGCGACCCTGACCCCTCCCCTCGCCGGTTTGCCGATCGATTATATGCTCAAGGAAGCGCTTATCTTTTCCCGCGAAGACCATGCCGAGGGCGCCGGCGGCGATGAGGAGTATCGGAATGTCATAAAACGGGCCGTGATGGGTTACGGGACGCTGACGGCACTGATGTTTACTGAAGCCGGAGATTATCCCGGGCAGACCGGTCCGAGCTTTTATGATCGAGAGAGCAATACCTTCTACTGCGATTCCGATGCCAAGGTGAATCAATTCATCCATGCGGTCGCCATTGCCGGCTGGGACGACGGCCGCCCGGTCAGCGGCGCGCCGGGGCCCGGCGCCTGGCTGATAAAAAACAGTATCGGTACCGGGTATGGGGACGGGGGCTACAACTGGATATCCTATTACGACACCGTGTTTCTGAAAGGAGCATGTTCTGCTTATGCATTCATCGCTGATGACGGCAGGGGTTACGCCTGGCCGCGCTGCCAGACTCACGCCGGTGCCCTGACCAGGGTGCCGGAGGAGGACGAATGGGTGTACAGAAGCGACGGCTTCAATGCCGCGGGCCTCGATTCCTGGGCCTGCGCGCGGTTTGACGCCCCGGCGAACGGCCTACTGAAGGCGGCGGGGATCGTCACCGTCAACCGGAACGAGGAGGTCACGATCCGCGTCTACGGCCGGTGGGACGCCGGGGAGAACCGGCCCGAGGACTTGCTCCTCTCCGACACCGTCGCCATTGCAGAACAAGGGTACCACGTCGTCGATCTGAGCGAGCTGGTCCCCGTGCGGGAAGGAGAGGAGTTGGTCATCGCCGCCGGTTTCGCGGCCCGGTCCGGCGCTGCCGAGGAACCGCTGGTCTACGTGGTTGACGAAGATCAGTCGCCGGTACCGGGAGCGACTTACCGGGCTTCTTTTGACCCGGCGTCCGGCTGGAGCGCCTGGACGGACTACCGATCCCTCCACGGCGGCAGCGTCTTTTACATCCAGGGGATCATGGATTCGGCCGCTTCCCTGGCGGCTCCCGCCTCGGGGGATTACGACGGCGACGGCAAATCGGAGATCGCCGTCTTCCGGCCCTCCGACGGCCTCTGGGCGGTGAGGGGACTGGGCCGGACCTACTTCGGCGCCGCCGGCGACATCCCGGTGAGCGGGGACTACGACGGCGACGGGGTGACGGACATCGCCGTCTTCCGGCCCGTAACCGGCCTCTGGGCGGTCAAGGGCGTCACCCGGGCGTACTTCGGCGGCGCCAACGACCGGCCGGTCCCCGGGGACTATGACGGCGACGGGACCTGCGACCCGGCCGTCTTCGGGAGTTCCTCTGGGGGGAACTCCGGCCGCTGGGGTGTCCGGGGCGTCACCCGGGTGTACTTCGGCGCCCCCTTCGACGAGCCGGTTCCCTCCGATTTCACTGGTGACGGAAGTGTGGGCATTGCCGTCTTCCGGGAGACGACCGGCCTTTGGGCGGCGCGGGGCGTTACGCGGTGTTATTTCGGCGCGGCCGGCGACCTCCCCGTGCCGGGGGTCTACCGGTGGTACGGCTCCAACCAGAAAAATACTCCGTTCCGGAGCCAGGCCGCCGTCTTCCGGCCTTCCACGGGCCTGTGGGCCGTGCGGGGATGCACCCGCTGCTACTTCGGGATGGTTTTAGATACGCCGGTCCGGGGCGACTTCGACGGTGACTCGATTGATGAGACCGCCATCTTCCGGCCCGGCAGCGGCCTTTGGGCGGTGAGATCCCTGACCCGGGCGTATTTTGGGGTTGCCGGCGATATTCCCGCCACGCGGTAATATTCCGACGCCGAGCGCCTCCCGGAACAATTTGGGGTCAGACCTGAATGGCGCTTAAATAAAGCATCTATCTTATTCGTTTACGTGTTGGCACGCCAGGACTTATACTGTTAATGATTTCCTCGGAAAGTGAGCGAATTTGCGCCAGCCGCTGCTCAAGAGCACGGTTGCGGCAGATTGCGTCGCGAATCATCTTTGCCTGTTCAGGGGTTAAAGCTTTGGTGATTGTCTTATTGTCGATCTTGCGTGTCCAGATGTAATACGGGCCATAGGCTTTGTCCCCTGAGATGGTACTGCGCTGAAGATACCGCCGCAGGACGCTTCCCTGCAAGATGTATCCCTCCGGTTTTGCTTCGGTCACACAAATATTGAACCGCCGGATCATCTGATTCAAATCCCGTTTCATAATGTCCTCCTTTCTATTGATTATTATGTATCAGTATAGATACTGATATTTTCACAATCAATAGAAAAAAGGAGAGCATTTGGATGAAGCTTCATGGAAACGATTTGGAACGATTTCACCGCCGCTTAGCCGGGGAAGCGCTCTGCGATCTGGCCGGTGTGCTCGGGCGGCTGATCCCGGCGCAGGAACTGACACACTTACGTCGCTCCGCAAGACGCAAGCGCGTGTTCACGCCTATGACGACATTCTGGAGCTTTTTGGCCCAAGTACTGAATCCCGGACAGCCGTGTCGGGAGAGCGTGCGTCGCCTACAAGCCGTCCGCTATCGCCACCGCCAGGCTCAGATTTCAGCTCGCAACAGTGCCTACTGCCAAGCCCGCAGAAGGCTTTCGACTGCCCTCCTGGAGCGCATCTGGCAAAGCATGGCCCGAAACCTCACCTCCCACGCTCCTCAACCCATGCTATGGAAAGGATTGCGAATAGCCGTCATCGACGGGACCACCGTCAGTATGCCGGATACGCCGGAAAACCAAGTACCGTGGCCCCAGTCCTCCACCCAGAAACTCGGTTGCGGATTCCCGGTCATGAAGTTACTGGCGGTTTTCTCGCTGGTCACAGGGGCCGCTCACGCCCTCGCAACCGGTTCGCTCCACAACGCTGAACATGCTCTGCTACAACCCTTGTGGGCCTGCCTGTCCTCCACCTTTGACCTTGTTCTGGGAGATCGAAACTTCGGGTCATTCACAACCTTCTGCACCCTGCGCACCCTGGAACTCTATGGCGTCTTCCGATTGCACCAGCGGCGCAAAGCCGACTGGCGGAAGGGCCAGCGCCTCGGCAAATATGACCGGTTGGTCCTCTGGCCCCGCCCCCAAAAAGTAACCTGGCTCCGATCCGATCCGCTTCCCTACTCCATTACCGTGCGTATCCTCAAAATCAACCTTTCCGTCCCGGGATTTCGCACCAAAACCATTATGCTCGTCACCAACCTGCTCGATCCAAAACTTTTCTCCCCCGAAGCCCTTGCACAACTTTATCTGCTGCGCTGGCGAGTCGAACTGTTCTTTGCCCACATCAAGAGCACCATGCACATGGACATCCTCCGTTGCCGTACTCCTGAAATGATTCTCCGTGAACTTCACATGCACCTGATAGCCTACAATGCCATCCGTACCCTCATGTTCGAGGCTGCTGTCAGGACCGCCACACCTCTCGACCGCATCAGCTTCAAGGGCACCTGCGACGCCCTGCGTCAGTGGTCGCCGCATCTTGCCGCAACCGCTTCCATCCCTTCGATCTACCGCCGTCTCCTTCGCAGTTTTCTCCTCACTCTTGCCCAGGATACTGTTCCTCTACGCCCCAACCGATCAGAACCGAGAGCTGTCAAACGAAGATCCAAGAACTTTCAATATCTAAACAAACCTCGACATCAAATGGGAAACCTTCCTCACAGAAATAACCCTTCCCAAAAATCAAAATACCATGCTTAACTTAGCGCCATTCGGGTCAGACCTTGTTTTATGCTTCATTGGGAACATCTTAAGGGTCAGATCCCCGATTAAGTCGGGACGCCCCGCAACAATCAGGATGCGAGCCCAGGCACGAGCACCTGTTTTGTACTTATTAATGTAAGAATTTACAGGGAAGAGGGGGTAAATTATAATGCCATGATCTGGCATTTAAGGACATTGGTGAGCAAGCTGGTCAAGGATTGGGAATAAGATGAAGTCGGTTCCGCGGCCAATACCGGTTAAGGGAGAGGACACCGGGGAAGTCAGACGGTTTTTCGATGGCTGGGGCCTGTACTGGCGGGTCGTCGACCGCGACTACCTGTCCCACAAGGAGGTCTATACCCGGCTCAATGATTTCCTTAAAGCGCATTTCCAAAAGCCTTTTACCCTGATCGACCTCGGCTGCGGAGATTCAAGCTATATGGTCCGGGGGCTGGCCGGGACGAAAATTTCCCGGTACATCGGCATCGACCTCACGGCGGCGGCCCTCCGTCTGGCGCGGGAGAACCTGACGGGGCTGGGCTACGAAACGACCTTCATCGCGGGAGATTTCATCCGCCTCCTCCGCAAACAGAAGACCGGTGCCGAAGTGGTCTGGGCCTGCCTTTCCATCCATCACCTCTCCCTCGAGCAGAAGCACGCCTTTTTCAAGGACTGCCGGGGGGCCCTCGGTCGGGGCGGTTACCTCCTGATCTACGAGCCGGTTCTGAAACCGGGAGAAGCGCGACCGGAATACCTGGCCCGTTTCCGGGAAATCACCGCCGAGCAATGGAAGGCGGTTACCCGCCGGGAAATGGAAGAAGTGGTCAAGCATGTCTCCGGGGCTGACTTCCCGGAATCCCTGGCGACGTTCGAAACCCTGGCCCGGGAAAACGGCTTCGGCGAAACCCGTTTCCTGTTTCACGATCCCAACGAGCTTTATTCCATGCTTTGCTTCTCGGTCGGGGCTCAAAATCATCATCGACGTGGACGGCCCCCACGATTTACTCCACAAGTTCAGCGCCCTGGCCGACCCGGTCAAGAAGAAGCTCAACGGCTTCGATACGTTCAAAAGGAAATATTGAAAATTACTTGACCAAATCGCTCGCCCAAAATGGGAGAGAACCAATTTATTATTTGCAATCTGACAGCAAGAATACAGGAAAGGGATTATGAAGAAAGGTTCAGGTATTGCCGTGGTAATTACCGTATGCGCGTTTTTAGGATGCGTGAAAATGCATGCCGGAGTATCCGCGGAAGAAAAGACGTCGCCTTCACAAAGCTCAGAAGAATTGACGCCCGTACTGGGACAGGTCCTGTCAAAGCCGCGCGCGGCGGAATCAAGCGACGGCAGCTTCCATGTAAATTATGAATTGGTGGTTATCAATGCGGCAAGCTCAAGCTACACGATAGAAAACATTACAATTATCAATCCGCAGAAATCAGATGCCAAGATCCGGCTTTTGACTGAAAAGGACATCATGGAGAATATACGCCTGCCCGGGGCGGATGAGCCTACCACGACGCTTTTACCGTCCCAGGCAGGCTATGTGCGCATTAACCTTGTATTTGCCGCGGGAGATACGATACCCCATATCATAGAGCATATTATTACAGCGACGACGGATAAGCCCGGGCCGTTAATGCCCCGGAGAGTTGTTGAGAAAGTCGCGCGGACGGAGGTTATAACCGGACAGTCGGTTCTCATCGGGCCCCCTGTGAAAGGCGGCAATTGGATTGTAGCCGGGATCGGCGGGAACAGCTATCACCGGACAACGATTATGCCGATAAACGGATGGTGGGTTGCTCCCGAAAGATGGGCTGTTGATTTTCTTCAGCTTGACGAGCAGAACAGGCCCTGGTCCGGCGATATCACAAAAAACGAGAGCTACCCGCAGTTCGGAAAGGAGCTCATTGCGGTAAGCGATGGTGTTGTTGAGCGCGTTCGGGACGGCATGCCTGATATCCCTCCGGGAGAGATGCCGGAAAATATGACACTCCGGGATGCCGCTGGAAACTATGTGGTTCAGAATATCGGCAGTGGTTACCGGGCGCTCTATGCGCATATCAAGAAAGGCACGATCAGGGTCAAAGAAGGCGAGAGGGTGCGCGGGGGCGACAGCATCGGCCTTCTAGGGAATTCAGGCAATACCGATGCCCCGCATCTGCATTTTCAGATTGTGGACGACAAGGAACCGTTTGCCTCGGACGGCGTTCCTTTTGTCATAGATTCGTTTTTGATCAGAGGCGAGCCGGTTTCCCCGGAAAGCATCGAAGATGATTTTAAAAGCGGGCAGCCTTTACAGATCAAAGCCGGCAAAAGCGCCGGCGGGCATATAAATAAGATGCCTGCGGATCTGTCCATAGTGGATTTTTAGAAGGGGAGGGCACGCCTCCATTTATTGAGCGGGTGAGATAAAAGAAGTACACTTTGTGCCCAACGTACGAATCACATGGATGGAATGACGGGGGGAAGCGCCATGGTGCTCAGACATGTAGGGAGGTTTGTAAAACGCGGGCCGGCCGGATTGTCGATCCTCCTGTCCCTGCCGTCCGTTTCCCGGGCCGCCGCGCCGGAGCCGGCCGCTCCGCCGGGAAGTGAGCAGGCTCGGGAAACCGTCATCCAGGGGCCGGGGGGAAAAATCTGGACCTGCGTCTTCGGGAAGGAGAAGCCGGGGATACCGCTCCTGGTCCTTCACGGAGGGCCGGGCTTTTTGAGTCTGACCCGGGAGCTTGCCGAGCTTTCCACCATGCGCCCGGTTTACTTTTACGATCAGCTCGGCTGCGGCCGGTCCGAGCGGCCTGCCGGCATGAGCAAGTACACGGTGGATTACTATGTCCGGGAACTGGCCGCGGTCAGGAAAAAACTGGGCCTGGACAAGGTCCATATCCTCGGTCAGTCCTGGGGATGCATGCTGGCGGCGGAGTATATTCTGCGGGAAAGGCCGCGGGGCGTTAAAAGTTTGATTCTTTCCGGTCCGTTACTGAGTACCCCCCGGTGGGAGGCCGACCAGCGAACCAACCTTTCCAGGATGCCGGAAGAGGTCCGGCGCGCCGTGGAGGAAGCGGAAAAGGTCGGTGAGTACGGGAAAGAATACCAGGAAGCCATGATGGCGTATTATAAAAAACACGTCTGCCGGCTGGAACCGTGGCCGGACTACCTGACGGACGCCCTGGGAAAACTGAATACGGATGTCTACCTGACCATGTGGGGGCCGAGCGAGTTCACCACCACCGGCACTTTGCGGAGCGCCGACCTGACGGAACGGCTGAAGGAAATACAGGTGCCCGTCCTCCTCATCTGCGGGGAGTATGACGAGGCGGGAGTGGAGACGGTCAAACACTTCCGCGACCTGTTGCCGGACGGCGCCCTGGCGGTCATCCCCCGCGCCTCCCATTGCCACATGCTGGAGCAGCCGGAGATTTTCAGGGCAATCGTGAACGCGTTCCTGGATGACGTGGAGAAAGAAAAGTAAATCCCCCGTCCTCCTCCGGAAATCGCGGGTCCCGGAATAATCACTGCTTCGATTCGTAATAATCGGCGTCCGCCCCTTCGCAGCCGTGGAAGTGGTCGCGGTAAGGGCCGTATTCGCCCAGGCACCAGATGATGTATGATTCCGAAAAGTCGGAGCAGTTCTGATCATAAAGGCCGAGGGCCCAGTTATACGTCCCCTCCGCCGCGGCGCAGGCGCCGAAGGAATAGCAGGAACCGCAATCTTCCTGATCCCTGATCGGGCCGATATAAGAACGGCCCTCGTAATCCCTCCAGTCGAAGCGGGAGGGAAGGTCCGCCTTCCCCAGCCGGCGGGCCAGGGGGCCGATATCCGTCGAAACCTCCGGCGGACCGCCGGGGGCGGACGGGTGAAGGCCGCAGAGCTGCCGCTGGATCTCGGGGGGAGAGTCGTAGACCCGGTTATGATCGACGGTGAACTTCCAGCCGTTCCGATCGATTTTATACCGCATCTCTTCCAGGGTATCGCCCTCTTCGATCCGGAGCACTTTGTCCCCTTTCGCTCCGGCGGGGAAAAGGATCATCGCCGACAGAACTCCCGACATGATCGGGAGGAGACAGTTCGTACGCCGGTGTCTTGCAGTCATCTCCACCTCGCTTTTCCTGCAGGTCGGTTTCGCTGAATAAGCTACAGAGGAAGTTTAATAAAAATCGGTTTTATTGTACTTTAATCCAGGAGGACAGTCTTGATTAATTACTTGCTCAGCACCCCGGTTTATTCATAATTCGGGGCAGATGTAAAGAAGGATACGGAGCAAATGCGAATTCCGGGTATAATGGCCACACAGCCAATTCCGATTTTATGTGGTAAGCTATGGGTGCGTTCAGCTGTTGCGAGCGCATTGCCCCGGCCGTGATGGGAGGACAATAAATGGACAATCAGATAGTTGATAAGTTCAAACCCGGCGCACGATTGCTTTTTATTCTCTGCTGGATCGGTGTCGCGGCGGGCGTTGCCGGATGTGTCATGGCTGCCCGGAAAGGCGCACAGAGGCTGGAAGAACGGGACGGGCCGGTGGGGCACCTCCTCGCCGAAACCAAGGAGACGCTGCGCGGCCATCCCACACCGGCGCCGGCTGAACAGCCCTGAGGTAATCAACCAGTGCGAACTATCGAAAGATACCGGAGGATCTTCTCGGCCTGGAGGCGCTTCTCAAGGATAACGGGGTGACCGTGCACCGGACCCTCCCGGAGGAGTACAGGAAGATTTGATGATGAGAAAACTCCTGATTCTCATTCTGGACGGCCTGCTCGGTTCCTTCAGGTCGAAGAAGGCGATTCTTTCCCTCATTCTCTACCTGGGGATATTCTTTACCTTCTGTTACGGGTTTATCAAGGTGGAGGAGAAGATCATCCGGGAACTCGAGAACCAGGGGATCAACGAGACGTCCCGGAAGGTTGTCTCGGCCGCGGTGACAAGGATACTGCGGGAGAAGGATGACACCCGGATCGTCGATTTTCTTCTCACGGTGCCGTACTTCAACACGGCGGTTTTCATCCTCTCCATTTTCTGCACGCCGTTGCTGATCCTGCTGCTGCGCTACGATGTCCCGGCCCGGGAGATCTGCGACGGCACCCTGCGCTTTCTCACCTTCCGGGTTTCCCGGC
This sequence comes from PVC group bacterium, assembly GCA_043804695.1. Classification (GTDB taxonomy): domain Bacteria; phylum Auribacterota; class Erginobacteria; order Erginobacterales; family Erginobacteraceae; genus CAWGIE01. The sequence goes on from JAZDIV010000031.1 coordinate 20,018, forward strand.
CTGTCTTTCTCCTTGCCCGGTTTCTGGGCGGCGCGATCGAGTTCGCGCTGATCACCCTGGCGGCGCACTGTGCGGCCATTTTCTGGGTCAAGGCCAGGATCCCCCTCTTTCCGGCGGGGGAGAGCTTCCGGGCGGGCCTCTCCTTCTGGCTGCGGCTGCAGTTCTTTTTCTCTGTCTTCATCGCGCTGGCGCTCCTGGTCTCGGTGACGGTCAGAAAGCCCGTTCACTCGCTCCTCCTGGCTGTTCTCGCCGTCCTCGCGCTCTTCCTCCTCCCGATCTGGACGGATTACCTTTCTCCCTTCGACATCAAGTACATCGGGGGACTCTTCTCCGGCCCCGCCTTCCCCCTCTACCGCACCCTGGGGGCGTACCTCGGCTTTGCCGCGCTCTTTTTCGGGGCCGCCGCCCTCCTGTTCCAGCGGAAGAATCTGTAGATGAACGCGATCGAAATCAGGAACCTGACCAAGAACTACGGGAGAAAGCAGGTTCTCCGGGGGTTGAACATGAGCGTTCCCGAAGGCTCGATCTATGGTTTCCTCGGGGTCAACGGGGCGGGGAAGACGACGACCCTGGGGATCCTGACCGGCTTTCTCCCCCGCCGGGGCGGGACTGTCTCCGTCCGGGGCGTTCTCTCCTCGCTGCCCCAGGATGCGGCGCTCTACCCGGACCGGTCCATCCGGGGCCAGCTCGCGCTGCTGGCGCGGTTGAGCGGGGTCAGGGGGCGCCGCGCCGGGAGGGAGGCGGGGCGGGTTCTCGATCTCGTCCAGCTCGGCGATGCCGCCCGCTCGACCCCGAAGAAGCTTTCCCACGGGATGCGCCAGCGCCTCTCCGTCGCCCAGGCGCTCCTGGGCGATCCCGGCATCCTGGTCCTCGATGAGCCGACCGCGGGGCTCGACCCGAAAAATTCGGCCGAGCTCCGGAGACTGATCAGGGGGCTGGGGCGGGAGAAGACGGTGGTACTGAGCTCCCACCTCCTCCCCGAGGTGGAGGAGATCTGCAGCCATGTCGGGGTGATCCATGACGGGAAGATGGTTTTCGAGGGGTCGGTGGCGGAGCTCACCGGCGCCGGGTCGCACGTCAGGTACCGCCTCTCGAAGAGCATTGACCCGGCCGTCCTGGACGGGATCGGGGCGATCCGGAGCAAAGAGTTCGACGGGGAGGAGATGCTCCTCTCGGTTTCGTTCGATGATAAGCAGATCACCGTCGAGGAGATCAACGGGCGGATCTTCGAGATTCTCCGCGGGAGAGGGACGGGCATCAGGGAGATCACGCCCGGCCGCCGCCTGGAGGATGAATTCCTCCGTCTCCTCCGGTGAATCCTACCGCCGGAGCGGCGGAGACCGGAGCGGGTTTCGTCCGGCCGGGTGTTTTTTCGAAACAGGGGAGATGAGATGAGATGAAAAGATTGCTTGGCGTGCTGATTCTGACGGTGTTATCCTTTTGCTGCTTGATCCCCGGAGCGGAGTCCGGATCTCCGCGCGGGAAGAGCGTGTTCCGGCGGGATTCTTTTTTCGATCGGGCGGACGCCGACCGGGATGGGTTCATGAACTGGCGGGAGTACCGGGATTGCCGCCGCTCCGGCAGCCGGGGGGACTTTTCCCGGAGAGACCGGGACCGGGACAACCGGCTGGACCGCGATGAGTGGGGATCGTTCGACGACCGAAGCGATTACTGGCGCTCCTGGCGCTGATCGCGAGAGCGGTAATTTTTAATTTTTTCCGCGTACTGATTACTGCTCACTGATTACCGATTCACCTCTGGGCGATCCGGCAAATCACCCGGGTTTACTACGGGACTACGGGCGACATCCCTGTAACCCGATAGTCACCGGCAAATTCTGGTTGAGATTTGATGAGTCGGGAGAAGCCAGAGGCCCTTGTTTCCGACAGCACCGGCAAGGTTTATAGCCTGCCCCATTTAGAGGCGGCCGGGATGAAGGGCGGCCATTTTTTCCGGCTGACCGCCCGGGAGCTGATTCCCTTGCCGCCCGGCAGCGAGCTTTTTCTGCTGCCCGACAGAATGCCCGTGGGCTATGATCCACGGACGGGAAAGTACGTCACGCTGGGCCGGGGCCCGCTCTCCGGAAGAAGCAAAAGATGTTTTGCCGTGGCCGCGTTTGTTTCCCCCGGTTTTACGGCCACTTACAGCAGCGCTTACGCGGAGATCGGCCGGCCCGCCGTGCTGCCCCTTTTTTCCTACGCCGCCTGCGCTTTTTACCAGGGAGAATTCCACGCCGCCGGCGTGAGAGTTGATCGGGAGCTCCGCCAGGATTTGCGGGGCATGAATATTGCGGCGGTGAAAAAAAACGCCGCCGGACTGAAAAAAACATTCTCGCATAACCGGCTGATCGCCCACCTGGAAACCTGCGCCCTCACCTACGGCTGCCCGGCCGCCAGGAATTTCTTTCTGGGCAGATACGAAGCGCCCCTTCCCACGTCGCCCTCCTGCAATGCCCGGTGCATCGGGTGCATATCGTATCAGCCCAAGAACCGGTGCCCGGCCACCCAGCCCCGGATAGCCTTTGTTCCCACCCCCGAGGAGATAGCGGAGGTGGCCCTCTTTCATATCGGCCGCGTGCGGGACCCGGTGGTGAGTTTTGGCCAGGGGTGTGAAGGAGAACCTTTGCTGGCCGCCGAAGTGCTGGAAAAATCGATCAGGCTGATCAGAAGTGGAACATCCCGGGGCGTGATCAATCTCAATACCAACGCCAGCCGGCCGGAGACCATCGCCCGGCTTTTTGACGCCGGTCTCGACAGCATCCGGGTCAGTTTAAACAGTGTTCGACCGGATTATTACACACGGTACTTCAAGCCCGGGGCGTACGCTTTTAAAGATGTGATGCGGTCCATCAAGACGGCCAAAGGAAAGAAGGGTTTTGTTTCGGTCAACTATCTGACCATGCCCGGTTTCACGGATTCCCGGGATGAAATCGAGGCCTTCCGGGACTTCATAGAAACGTACCGCATCGACATGGTCCAGTGGAGAAACCTGAATTTTGACCCCCGGCGTTATTTCCGGCGGCTGCGGATCGAGGTGGGCCCCCGGGAGATGGGCGGCATCAAACAGCTCATTCACTCGCTGAAAAAAAGTTTCCCGGAACTGATGATGGGGTACTACAACCCTTCGAGGAACAGGATGCGGCGACATGTGAAGAAATGAACATCGAACGTCGAACGTCCAACTTTCAACGTCGAACGATTAAAAATTGTGGTTCTCTTCCATTTTGTGTGGGTAAATGCATTGTGCGTGTCATTGCGAGGAGCACTTGCCCCGAAGAATTCGGGGCAATAAGCGACGAAGCAATCTCTAATAAAGACCGATGCGCAATTTTTATCTTGTTTGTATTGAGGAGGATATGATGAGATTGCTTCGGCCTACGGCCTCGCAATGACATATTTGCTACATCCCACACAAAATGGAAAAGAATCATTTCAATAAGATAATGTTTTTGGTCAAGTTATAACGAAGGAGTAGTTACGGTGGGACTGAGCATTCATTACCGCGGCCGTCTGAAGTCACCGGATTTAATCTCCTCCATCACCGAGGAGCTGACCGATATCTGCCGGAGCCTGGGCTGGGAGTCTGGTTGTCTGGGCGAGGATTTCAGCCGGGAAAACACCTCCCGACTGGTCCACACCGGGAAAGGGGCCCGGATCACCGGCCATCTGCCGCTGAAGGGGGTCGGGATCTCTCCGGGGCAGGGATGCGAAGGGATCTCCTTCTACTTTGACCGGGACGGCAACCTGATCTCTCCACTCATGATGGCGATCTCCGGTCCGGTAAAAGGCGATCTGCCCTGGGCCGCGGTCAAGATGCAGTTCGCCCCCCTCGATATCCACCTGACCATTATCGAGCTCTTCCGGTACCTGAAGAAGAAGTACTTCGAGATCTTCGAGGTCGAGGACGAGGGGTCCTACTGGGAGACCGGAGACGAGATGCTTCTGAAAAAGAAGATGGAGTTCCTGGCCGGCAAGATCGATGCCTTCGCCCGGATGCTCTCGGAAGCCGCCGCCGTCGCTCCCGGCATCTCCCCTCACGCCCTGGCCGACAAAATAGAAGAACTTCTCCGGGACAGATGGGACGAGATTTAAAAAACCGTCTCATGAGCTGCTATAAGATAATAGAAAAAGACTCGATCGGCGCCGCCTGGCTGGCCGCGGCGCGGTATGTCCTGAAAGCCGGCCGGCCGGTCGATTTCGGCGATGTCGCCGCCCGCGAGGTCCTCAATCTCCAGGTGACGGTCAGGAACCCCCGCCGGGATGATCCCATCGTTCAACAGTACGGCGATCAGGAGATGATCGATTTCATGATGGGGAATTTCTTCGGAGAGAAAAGCGTCGAAGAGTGGGGATACTCCTACCGGGAACGCATCTTTACCCGGGACGGGCTGGATCGCCTGGTTTCGAACCTGAAGGAGAAAGGCAACTCGACCTGGAGCGTGTTCACCCTGCTCCGGCCGGGCGAAGACGGGAAGCATGTCCCCTGCCTGACCCAGATCCAGGCCCTGGTCAGGGAGGAGAGGCTCTGCCTCGTCTGTTATTTCCGCAGCCAGGACATCGGCCTCAAGCTCTACGCCGACCTGCTGGCGCTGACGGAAGTGGGCGAGATGATAAAAGAGCGGGTGAAGACACCTTCCCTGGAGATGGTCCTTCATATCGCCTCGGCTCACATCTACCGGGAAGATATCCCTCGCCTGGAAAAGATACTGCGGGAAAGGCCGCTGTAAAAATTCCGGGGACACAATGAATACTTCATTCATTCCCGGGAGTAGTGGAAATAAGTATCCCCGGGATTTCACTCCCCTTGAGTTCACGGCACGGCTTTTGGGGTTTGACATCAGCGGCAACTCTGCTATATTCCCCCACGATCGGTGGCTGGTGGCGGTGTCGTATTTCTTATCCCTTGCCACTGATCTTTCGCGCCCGTAGCTCAGATGGATAGAGCGCTTGCCTCCGGAGCAAGAGGCCGCGCGTTCGAATCGCGCCGGGCGTATGGAAAGGCATGAAACCGGAGTGGTGGAGTGTTGGAGTGGTGGGATAATGGGGAAACTGCACTGCGGCCCCTCTTCCGTCCCGGCTGACGGGGGAGGGGATTTTTTATGATCTGACCGGCAGACCGAGCACGTAGGCCCGGGCCGCCTGGAGTATCGCCATTACCTGGAAACGTCCGATCGCCAGGGTAAACCTTCCTTCATTGAACTACGAATTTGGCAAACTGTTGCCCCTGCCTCGGCCCCTTATAAAGAAACAGACGAATTGAATGTGATTGAAGGTGAATAATTCCTCTGTCTCGCCCCCTTTTAAAACCACAGAGATCACAAAGGACACAGAGATGGTCGAATAAGCTTTTTACTCCTGCTCGACGTTGGACGTTGAACGTTGAGCGTTCGACGTTCAGTTTTTCTTTTCGGGCGCTCTGCTCTCTGCCCTATGCTCTTTGTGCAATCCCCTTTATCTTGCGCCAGAACTCGGTGGCCTCGGGGCAGGATTCGCCGACCGGGTACTTCGAGTTCAGTTTCTTGATCACGATCCCTTCTCCGCCGCCGGCAATTGCCCGGTTCAGCTCTTCTTCCAGGTCAAGGAAGGGCTTGCCCTCGAGCAGGCGGAAGGGCTCTTCCCAGGGGAGTGTCTGGAGAAGTTCTTCTCGTTTGCTCAGGGGTTTGTCGCCCAGGAACCGTCCCTGGTGATAGATAATATCGAAAACGTAGATGATCGGTGTAACGCCTTTCTTCCCGGCGAGCGCCGTGGGGATGAAGCGTCGACCGCCCTCGGCAGAGAGCTCGGCGTCGAGCAGTGTCCCCGGGGGATGATCTTCTTCGCGGCACCGGCCGGACCGGGCAGTTTTGCCGTCCAGTCCGGCGCTTTTTTCAGTCTCCTCCCCCAGAACTCGACCTTGCCGTTTTCGCGGCGGAGCACCTGAAGCCGCCAGCCGTCGATCTTCGAATCCACGATCCAGTCCTCTTTCTTCAGCTTCTCCCCGAAGTAAGGGATGGGCTGGAGGAGCCAGATAGGGGTGATGGGAAAGCGGTTATGATATCAGTATATCAGGAATGGGAGAGATAAGAATAATAAAACTGAACGTTCAACATTCAACATCCAACGCTCAACGTTTAACAGGCCGGTGCCGTCCTGATATAGGTTGTCACAGATAAAGTACATCCCCCCGGGGTTTATCCCCGGGGAATGAAAGTTCACTAAGCTAATCGAATGGGACAAACCCCAAAACGGCCCCTGCCGCTTTACGCGGCAGGGGAGAAAGTTCTTAGTTGCTACTTTGATAGCCAATGAACTCATTCACCCGCGGCGCAAGGCCGCGGGGGTCTTTTTTGTGTGTGGCGAACCGGTAGCTCATGAACTGATTCACCTGCCGGATAAACCGGCAGGGGTCTTCGTATGACGACGTTTTACCGGTAAAAAGCGACAACTGTAAATCAGGACGTGACAGGGGGGCGCCTGTTTTCCGGCAACGCGATAGTACATGCACCGCATCAACCGCAAGTCCTTAACGGGGTGAAGAACGGTCCTCCATACATTTATGAGCCCCGGCGAATTGAGGGCAGAATTCAATTTTGTGGCTTGCTATTCACGCAGAGATTGGATTATATAAAAAAGAAGTGCCTAAAGTAACTCAAGTGCGCTAAAGTGCCTTACGTTAATCAGAGGATACATGATGAGGAAAGACGGGAGGAAGAATGACGAGCTCCGGCCGGTGAAGATCATGCCCGGCTTCGTGGAGATGGCCGCCGGGTCGGCGCTGGTCGAGATGGGCCGGACCCGGGTCGTCTGCACCGCCTCGGCGGAGGACCGCCTGCCCCCGTGGCTTCACCAGGCCCAGTTGAAGAGCCCGGACAAGCAGGGCTGGATAACCGCCGAGTACTCGATCCTGCCCGGCGCCGGCCCCCGCCGCACGGCGCGGGAGGCGACCACCGGAAAGAGATCGGGGCGGACACTGGAGATCCAGCGCCTGATCGGACGGTCGCTCCGGTCGGTCGCCGACCTGAAAAAACTCGGCCCCCGGACGGTCTGGATCGACTGCGACGTGATCCAGGCCGACGGTGGGACACGGGCGGCAGCCGTTACCGGCGGATTCGTAGCCCTGATGTCGGCCCTGAACTCCCTGAAAGAAGACGGGGTTATTACCGAGCTCCCGATCAGAGAACACCTGGCGGCAGTCAGTGCCGGCATCCGGGACGGAGAGGTTCTTCTGGATCTTGACTACGAGGAGGACAGCGCGGTCGATGTCGACTGCAACGTGGTGATGACGGAGAGCGGTGAGCTGATCGAGGTCCAGGGGACCGGGGAGAAGAGAGGCTTCAGCCGGGAGCAGCTGACACAGATGCTGGACGCGGCCGGCCGTGCGATCCGGGAGTTGATTGTTTTCCAGAAAGAAGCTCTTTCTCTTTAGACGTGAAATTTCGAAGCAGGATAATCCCCATCGGGGAATCGGTATAACCCGTGGTTAATAAGGAGCAGTGAACATGGAAATAGTCATGGCCAGCCATAATCAGGGGAAGGTATCCGAATTGAAGAAGCTGCTGGATTATCTCCCGGTCAAGATCTGTTCGCTGGATGATTTCGAGATCATCCCGGAGGTGAAAGAGGACGGGGCGAGCTACGCCGAGAACGCGGTCAAGAAAGCCCGGGCCGTTTACCGGGCGACGGGGAAGATATCCCTGGCCGACGACTCCGGGCTGGAGGTGAACGCTCTCCAGGGCGCCCCCGGCGCGCGATCGGCCCGGTACGGCGGGGAGGGGCTCACCGATCACGAGAGGAACATTCTTCTTCTCAAGCAGATGGAGGGTGTCCGGGACGAAGACCGGGGCGCCACCTTCCAGTGCTGCCTGGCGATTATCGGGCCGAAAGGGCTGGAGAAGGTCGTCACCGGCTCCTGCCGCGGGAACATCACGCGGGCGCCCCAGGGCGGGAGCGGCTTCGGGTATGACCCGATCTTTCTCCCGTTCGAATACAAGCACACCTTCGCGGAGCTCTCCCCGGAGATAAAGAACAGGATCAGCCACCGCGCCCGCGCGCTGGAAAAGGCCGCCCTCTTCCTGGACGGGTACATATATTCGGAGACACATCGGTGAAGGGGGCATCATTTAAGCCTGTTCGTCCGTCTTCGTGAGATTAGCGGGGAGTACTGGAGTAATGGAGTGTTGGTATAATGGGCGCCCGGCCCTCCAACGCTTGCTACTCCATCTTTCCATCACTCCACTGCGCCAGCATGTTATATACAATGAAGAGAAAATCCTTTTTCCGTCATTCCCTCTCGGCGGAGCCAAACCCTGGACCGGTACATTTACTTATTCCCCTTAGTATTTTTACGGAGTAAAAATACAAGTGATCTTCCTCCTCGCCTTCCTGATGAACGTCTCCACCGGGCTGCTGGTGTTGAGCAACCCCCTGCTGGCCCTCCAGCTCTTCCGGGCTGACGCCTTCATGCTGGGCCTCCTGGGGACGGTCCCGGCGATCATTTACGCGCTGGTCTGCGCCCTGAGCGGTCTCTGGGGCGACCGGATCGGCCCCCGGAAGGTGATCGTGATCGCCTGTCTCTGCCTGCTCCTGGTTTACTGCTCGATCTTCCTGGTCGGCCGGTTCGGCCACCTTCTCCTCCTGGCCGGTTTCTGGGGGCTGGGAGGCGCGCTCTTCTGGCCGGCGATGATCCGCTGGCTGGGAGAGGATGAACGCGAGGACAGGCTGCGGCATCGGATCGGGAGCTACAACATCGCCCTGATCGCGGGGGTCATGGTGGGGCCGCCCCTGGCCGGGGCGGTCTTCCCGTTCAATTACCGGTACCCGTACCTGGTAGCGGCTTTCCTGGCTATCGTGATCCTGGCGATACTGGCCGTCGCGTGGAGGAGAAAAGTCCGTATCCCGGAATCGGCGCCCGGGCGGCCGGAAGAAGAGGGGGAGAAGGCCGTTCCGGGGTTCATCTATATCGGCTGGGCGGCGAACTTCGCGACCTGGTTCGCGATCGGCGCCTGCCAGTCGCTCTTCCCGGAACTGGCAAAATCCCTCCCGGTCCCGATCAGCGACCGGATGCTGGGGATTTTGATCGCCCTCATCCCCGCCGGCGAGATTGCGGTCTTCGCCATCCTCAGGAAGCTCCGTCACTGGCACTATAAATACCGGTATCTTTTTCTCTTCCAACTGCTGGGGATAGGGGGGCTCCTCATTATAGCCTTCAACAGCGCTCCCTGTCTTTTTATCCCCGGCTTCCTGGCGGTCGGTTTCGCCGGAGGGATGACCTATTTTTCCAGCATCTATTACAGCGTGCACCGCCAGGAAGGAAAGGGAAGAAAAAGCGGCTTCCACGAGTCTTTCCTGGGCTTCGGGGTTGCCCTGGGGCCGCTCGGCGGGGGCCTGGCCGCGAGTAGACTAGGCCTGCGCGCTCCATATTTGCTCGCCGCCGGTATTTTCGCGGCGAGTATCATCATTCAGTATTATCTGCTGCGTCGCTTCGCGCCGGGAGAACAACTCCCGGAGAACCATCAAGGAGGATGAGATGAAGAGAGCCCGATACCGGATCACTGGGGCGGTATCCGCCGCCTGCGCCTTCCTGGCGCTCTTTGCGTGTGTTCCCGCCGTACCGGCCTGGAACTGGACCATGGATTATCTGGCCGCCGCCGGTCTCTGGGCGGCGGACGGCTGCGATTCCCTCCATGCCTGGGCGGGGGGCAATTCCGGCCTCATCTATGTCTACGAGAATGGAACCTGGAGTCTGCAGACCACGGTGACGGGACGAACAATACGATCAATGTATGCCTGTGATGAAGCACACGTCTGGGCAGGAACGGATAGCGGATATGTCCTCTTCTTCAACGGCGTCTCCTGGTCATACCTGACCCAGCTCAGCCCCTGGACGGGGTTCGTCAACGGTCTCTCCGGAACCGGTCCGGCCGATGTCTGGGCGGTGACCGGCGGCCAGGAGATCTATCATTATAACGGGACCGGTTGGACGCTGAGCACCAATGTTCCTGGCTACGACCTCTACACGGTCTCCGCTCTCGACGCTTCGCGTGTCTGGGCCGGAGCACAGAACGGGATGGTGTATTTCTACAACGGATCCGGGTGGTTGGTGCAGACCGATCTCGGCGCGGAGAGCGTGCACAGGATACTCTCTTTTCCCGACGATCTGGTTCTGGCGGTAACCGGCGCGAGCCAGGGGACCGTGTTTATAAGCCGGGACGGCGGCGCCGGCTGGTACAGCGACGCATCGACATGGACGTCGATCAATACCGCGGCCGCGGTCGACTCGTCCAAGATCTGGATCGGGCTTTCCAGCGGGGCGATCTACGGCCTCAACGGGCAGGCCCACTGGGATCAGGAAACCGATGTGGGACAATATATCTTCGGCGCCGGTAACCTGGGCCGGACCGGGGCCCTGATGATCGATATCGCGGGAAGAATATTTCATGCCGATCCGAACAAGATGCCGGAATTGAACGTCGCTTCCGGGGATTTTGACGGGAACGGAGTTTCTGATTTCGCGGTCTTCCGGGATACGTCCGGGCTCTGGGCGGTCCGGGGGGTGACCCGGGCCTACTTCGGGCAATACGGTGACACCCCCGTCCCGGGGGACTACGCCGGCGCCGGCCGGGCGCAGATCGCGGTCTTCCGCAACGCCGCCGGGCTCTGGGCCGTCCGGGGAACCAGCCGGACCTACTTCGGGAAAGAATTCGATGAACCGGTGCCGGCCGACTATGACGGGGACGGGACCGCGGAGCCGGCGATCTTCCGCGCCTCTCCGGGACTGTGGTCGGTGAAAGGGGTGAGCCGGATCTACTTCGGGACCTGGGGCGACATTCCAGTACCCGCCGACTATAACGGGGACGGCGTCGCCGACGTAGCCGTCTTCCGGCGGTCAGCCGGTCTCTGGGCAGTGAGGGGGATCACCCGGCGCTACTTCGGCGGCGCCGCCGACGTGCCCCTCCCAGCCGATTACGACGGGGACGGTACCGCGGAGATCGGACTCTTCCGCCCCCGGGCCGGCATGTGGGCGGTGAACGGGCTGACCCGGTTTTACTATGGCAGGAGGGGGGACTTCGCCGTCACCGGAAATTTTGCCGGGACGGGCCCCTCCGCCGGCGGGATCTTCCGGCCCTCAACCGGCCTCTGGTCGATCCGGGGCGGCCCCCGGGTCTACTTCGGCTCCCGTTCCGACATCCCCGTCACCCGTTAGGCGCCGGGCCTTTCCGGAGGAGAGCCTGGGCGGTTGTATAACGTCTCCCTGAATCGTGTCCGGGTGTTGGATGTTGCCATTCCTTGAGTAGTGTGGTAGGGTCACCTTCCTAAAGTTTTTCGGAGAAAAATTTTAATGAAGAGTGCTTTTTTCTGCCAGGAGTGCGGGTACAGGTCATTGAAGTGGTTGGGGAAATGCCCCGGCTGCGGCGGGTGGAACACCCTCGTGGAAGAGACGGTCGAGGTGGAGAAAAAAGGGACCCGGGCCCATCCCCGCTGGGAGAGGCAGAAGCCCCTTCCGATCAGCGAGATCAAGTCCCGGGCCGACATCCGGACCCGGACCGGGATCAAGGAGTTCGACCGGATCCTGGGCGGGGGGATCGTGGCCGGTTCCCTGGTCCTGGTCGGCGGCGAACCCGGGATCGGCAAGTCGACCATCCTCCTCCAGGTGAGCAACGCGCTCTCGCTTTCCGAGAAGACGGTCCTCTACGTGAGCGGGGAGGAGTCGGTCGAGCAGTCGAAGCTCCGGGCGGAGCGGCTGGGCGCCTCTTCTCCCGGGCTCTACCTGGTCTCGGAGACGAACCTCGACCTGATCCTGGAGTACATCCGGGAGGTGCAGCCCTCCCTGGTCGTCATCGATTCCATTCAGACCGTCTTCCACCCGGAGGTGACTTCGGCCCCGGGGAGCATCTCCCAGGTCCGGGAGTGCGCCGCCCGCCTCCTGGTGGCGGCGAAGTCGGAGGGGTTCGCCATCTTCCTGGTCGGCCACGTGACCAAGACGGGGGCGATCGCCGGGCCCCGGGTGCTGGAGCACATGGTGGACACCGTCCTTTACTTCGAGGGCGACCGCCACCACGCCTATCGGATCCTGCGGGCGGTCAAAAACCGGTTCGGCTCGACCGACGAGATCGGGATCTTCCAGATGTCGGAGGGCGGGCTGATGGAGGTGAAGAACCCGTCCGAGATCTTCCTCTCCCAGCGGGAGCCGGGGCTGACCGGCTCGGTGGTCGTCCCCTGCCTGGAGGGGAAGCGCCCGATCCTGGTCGAGATCCAGGCTCTGACCGTCTCCACCGGGCTGGCGATCCCCCGCCGCCGGGCGACCGGGCTGGACGTAAACCGGGTCCTGATCCTGATGGCGGTCCTGGAGCGGCGGGCCGGGCTGCGCCTGCAGGACAAGGATGTCTTCGTCAACGTGGTGGGCGGGGTGAAGATCACCGAGCCGGCCGCCGACCTGGGGGTGGTGGCGGCGGTGGCCTCCAACGTCAAGAACGCGCCGATCCCGCCGGAGACGGTGGTCCTGGGAGAGGTCGGGCTGGGGGGAGAGGTCCGGGCGGTCCGGCAGATCGAGCAGCGGCTGAAGGAGGCGGCCAAGCTTGGCTTCGAGCGGGCGATCATTCCCGGGAGCGGCGCGGACGAGATCAGGAAGATCAAGGGACTGGAGATCGTGCCGGTCCGGAAGATCCGGGAGGCATTAGCCGCCGCTTTGCAAAAACAGTAATCAGTAATCAGTAAGCAGGGGCGTCTCCCGGTTAAAGACCTGTTCACTGATTACTGAATACCGATTACCTTCAGCGCTTCAGGTATCGCGTTTTCGTTTAATTGAGAATATGAATTGAGAATATGAAAGCCGGAGCAATAATCGTCGCGGCGGGCCAGGGGAAGCGGATGAAGGGGCGGGAGAAGCTCTTCCTTCCTCTCAACGGCGTTCCTCTCTTGGCGTTGACGCTCGGCGCCTACCAGGCGCACCCGGAGATTTCGGTCATCGTCCTGGTCGCCAATGACCTGGTCCGCGGCCGGTTCGAGGAAGAGCTCCGGGGCCGGTACCGCCTCTCCAAGGTCATCGCCGTGGCGGCGGGCGGCCCCCGGCGCCAGGACTCGGTCTATAACGGCCTGCGGGCGTTTCCGGAGCCGCCCAGGGTGGTCCTCATCCACGACGGGGACCGGCCGTTCATCGGCCGGAAGATCATCACCGCCGTGCTCGAAGGTGCCGCGGCGGGAGGGGCGATCGCCGCCGTTCCCGTCAAGGACACGGTGAAAAGAGTGGACGGGGATGGGGTAATCATCGATACTCCCGCGCGGACGGGGCTCTGGCTGGCGCAGACACCGCAAGGATTCCCCTTCGAGACCATCCTGGCCGCCCACCAGAAGGCACGGGAGGAAGGCTGGGCCGCCACCGACGACGCCTCGATGGTCGAACGCCTGGGTGTCACGGTGCGGGCGGTGGAGGGAAGCTACGAGAACATCAAGGTGACGACGCTCGAGGATCTCGCCCTGGCGGAAGTGATCCTGAAAAGCAGGATGGTGCCCAACGGGGAGACGGTAAACCGATTTACACAGATGAACACAGTTTAGGTTCCTCTACCTCGCCCCCCTAAATTTAACAGACGATTGAATGTGATTGGATGTGAAATAACAAATAATTCTTATAGTAAGGTCACTACGATTTGTATTTTTGGCTATTGTTTTATTAATCGGCATAATCCGCTAAATCCGCGGTTAAATAAGTTGCGAAGCTAAATGCCTATGAGAGTCGGGATCGGATACGACATTCATCGCTTGGCAAAGGGACGGCGGCTGGTCCTGGGCGGTGTGGAGATACCGTGCGGGCGGGGGCTGCTCGGGCATTCGGATGCCGACGCGCTGACCCACGCCGTCTGCGACGCGCTCCTCGGCGCCGCGGGGCTGGGCGACATCGGGCGGCATTTCCCCGACACCGACCAGCGGTACCGGGGGATATCGAGCCTGAAGCTCCTGGCAACGACGGTGGCGACGGTCCGGGCGGCCGGTTTCGAGGTTGAAAACATCGATGTCACGGTGGTTCTCCAGGAACCGAGACTCGCTCCGCTGATCAGAGAGATGGAGGAGACCCTGGCGGGGACGCTGGGGATTGAGGCGTCAAGGATCAATGTCAAGGCCGCCACCAACGAGGGGCTGGACGCGGTCGGCCGGGGAGAGGCGATCGCGGCCTGGGCGGCGGCGTGTGTTGCTGAAAAGCATAGAGCATAGCGTAGAGCATTATATGGTTATCGGTAATCCGTATACAGTTAGCAGTAAGCGGTAAGCAGTTAGCGGTAAGCAGTAGCTCCCCGTCACCGCTTACTGCTTACCGCTTACTGCTTACCGAGAAAAATACGTATCACTGGAAATAGAAAAGCTGATTCAATGAACAAGCTGCACGTCTACAATACGAGAAGTCGGGAAAAAGAACTCTTCGAACCGATGGAACCGGGCCGGGTGCGGATGTACGTCTGCGGCGTCACCGTCTATGACTACTGCCACCTCGGGCATGCCCGCTGCTACGTGGCCTTCGACGTCATCTGTCGCTACCTCCGGTACCGCGGCTACGAGGTCACCTACGTCCAGAACATCACCGATCTCGACGACAAGCTGATCAAGCGGGCCCGGGAAGACGGCGGGGAAGGGGACATGAAAACCCGGGTGGCGGATCTGGCGGGGAAGTTCACCGCCGCCTACTTCGAGGACATGGAACGGCTGAACGTCCTCCCGGCGGATGCCTACCCCGCGGCGACCGGGCACATCGGGGAGATGCAGGAGATCATCTCCGGGCTGATCGGGAAAGGGCACGCCTACGAGCGGCAGGGGGATGTCTACTTCGAGGTCTCCTCCTTCCCGGAATACGGGACCATCTCCGGAAAGAACCCGGACGACCTTCGGGCCGGCGCCCGGGTGGCGGTGGACGAAAAGAAGAAGAACCCCCTTGACTTCGCCCTCTGGAAGGCGGCCGCCCCCGGGGAACCGTCCTGGCCCAGCCCCTGGGGCGGCGGTCGCCCGGGGTGGCACATCGAGTGAAGTGCCATGAGCATGAAGTTGCTGGGGCCGTCCTTCGACATTCACGGCGGGGGCCAGGACCTGGTCTTCCCCCACCACGAGAACGAACGGGCCCAGTCGGAGGCTTATTCCGGCCAGCCCTTCGCCCGCTATTGGCTCCATAACGGGTTCGTCACCATCAACCAGGAGAAGATGTCGAAGTCCCTCGGCAACGCCTTCACCCTGCGGGATATTTTCCCGGCCTTTCCTCCCCGGGTGATACGGTTTTTTCTCCTCAGCCAGCATTACCGCAGCCCGGTCGACTACAGCGAGGAGGCGTTGCAGGAGGCCCGGCAGGCCCTTTTCCGGCTCGACAACTGCTACGGCATGGCCCTGGATCACGGGGGAGATATTTTCTCCCTGCCCCCCGATCAAGAGACCATGACTGAGTTCGAGGAAGCGATGAACGACGATTTCAATACCGCCGCCGCTCTGGCTGTTGTCTATAAGATAGTCGAAGAATTCTACAAGAATTACCGGAATCCTGAGTTGCCTGACACACTCAAGACTAAGTTGTCGGCCGTGAAAAAGATATGTTCCATTCTGGGAGTCGATTTAATCGATCCGATTCACGAGATCCCAAAGGAAACGCAGACGATAGATCTTTCAAACTATCCCGGTTTAGCGGATCGAATCATCTCGGAAAATAGACTGACTGAAGGGAATCTTCAGGCTCTGGTCCTTTGCCGGGAAAAGGCGCGTCAGAACAAGGATTGGACTCTGGCTGACCGGATCCGGGGTTATTTAAAAGAAAAGGGCGTTACGGTCATGGACCGGCGAGGGAAAAGCACCGCGGCGGTGTATTACCTGGAACAGCTCGATCATATAAAATAGCTCGCGAAGCTCGCTATTTTATAGACCCGACTTCGTCGGGTCTATAGTTTGAAGATTATTCATTGTTCAGGCAACCTCAATTCAATTTTTTCGGAGAAAAAATAATGATGAAAGGGACTTTCATAACGTTCGAGGGCGGGGAGGGGAGCGGGAAGAGCACCCAGGCCCGGCTTCTAGCCGGCTACCTGAAACAGGCGGGCCGCGACGTGGTGGCGACCCGGGAACCGGGGGGAACCGAGATCGGGGATGAGATCCGGGGAATCCTGCTCAACCCGGAACTGACGGAGATGGGCAACGTCACCGAGCTGCTGCTGCTGGCGGCCAGCCGCGCCCAGAACGTCTGCGAGAGGATCAGGCCGGCGCTGGAGAGGGGGGCGGTGGTGATCTGCGACCGCTTTATCGACAGCACCCTGGCCTACCAGGGGTACGGAAGGAAATTCGACCTCAAGCTGCTCGCTTCCCTCAACCGCCTGGCCACCGGCGGCGTGACGCCGGACCTGACCATCCTCCTCGACCTGTCGCCGGAGATCGGCCTCGCGCGCGCCAAGGCCCTCGACAAGGCGGGATCGAAAAAGGGCGAGGGCGACCGCATCGAGCAGGAAGACATCGAGTTCCACCGAAGGCTGCGGAAGGGGTTCCTGGAGCTGGCGGAGAAGGAGCCGGAGCGGTTCCGGATGATCCCGGTCCAGGGAAACATCGAGGCCGCCCAGCGGCTGGTGATCGGGATCGTGGAGGAGTTTCTCAAAAGCAGGGAATGATCGAACAATGGAGTAATGGAATGATGGAGTAATGGAGTGATGGGAGCGGCAGGAAGGCAGGATAACTTTAGGCACTTCTCACTTTAGCTCACTTTTAACTTTACATGTCTCTCTGGGATACTATACACGGGCAGGCCGGGGCGGTGACCTATCTCCGGCAGGCGATCAGGAAAGAGCGGGTGGTCAGCGCCTATCTCTTCGCCGGGCCGGAAGGAGCGGGGAAGACGCTGACCGCCTCCGTCTTCGCCCGGGCGCTCAACTGCCAGCCGGCCCCGGGGGAGGGGTGCGGCTCCTGCCCGGACTGCCGGGAGATCGCGGGGGGCTCTCATCCGGACGTGCATTTCCTTTCCCCCGCCAGCAAGAGCCGCCGGATCGTGATTGATCAGCTCCGCGATCTGCTGCGGCTGGTCCATCTCCAGACCCGCCGGGACAGCTGGAAAGTGTGCGTGATCGAGGAAGCGGATCGGATGAATGAAAGCGCCCAGAACGCCTTCCTGAAGACCCTGGAAGAGCCGCCGGAGCGGACGGTCCTGATCCTGGTCACGCCGCAGCCGGGAGAGCTTTTCCCCACGATCCGGAGCCGGTGCCAGCGGGTGTCGTTTGTCCCCTGGACCTTCGGGATGATGCGGCCTTTTCTATCGGAGAAGACCGGGCTTTCGGAAGACGAGAGCCGCGTTCTGCATCGCATCTCCGGCGGCTGTCCCGGCCGGGCCCTGCGTCTTTTCCGGGGGGGGATCCTGGAGACCAGAAAAAAGGTGGTCGGCCCGCTGGTCGAAGGACGGTTCGCCTCCGCCCGGGAAGTGATCGCCCGGGCCGAAGCCTGGCTGGATTACCTGGCGGAACGCAGCCGGGCCCTGCGCGAAGAGCTGGATGGAAGAAGGGCGGAATGGGGCGAAGCCCTGGGGCCCCCCCAGCTGAAGGCGCTGGAGGAGCAGGACAACGCGGCCGTCGCGGCCGGGGAACGGGCGGAGCTGGACCTGATTTTTGAATTGATCTTCAGCTGGATCCGTGATTTGTTTGTCTGCCGGTCGGCGGGCGGTGAAGCCCCTCTCATCAACGGGGACCTGGCGGACCGGATCGCGGCCGCGTCCCGCCGCCGGACGCCGGCCCAGCTTCGGCGAATGCTGGAGTGGGTGGGGAAAAGCCGGGACTGGGCCGTGAAAGCGGGGGGGCGGGCTGCCCGGCAGCTGATTTTAGAGAACATGCTGATCCAGCTCGGCTACTGGCAGCCCCGCTGACAAGGACTGCCGCCGGCCGGGCCTGTTCACGCACATGCATTCTAACCCGATTTATTCACAACAGGATTTCTGCCCGGATTTTCCGAAGGAAAATATTATTGTGGACGAACTGGTCCAGATAAGAAGAAGGGTGTACGGAAGGGAGCAGTATTACCAGCGGGGGGACCTTCCCCTCGAGGCGGGAATGTGCTGCATCGTGGAGGCCGAGCGGGGGCTGGACTACGGGAAGGTCCTGGCACTGTCCGGAGGGGCCCGGGCGGAGGACCTGGAAAAGTCCCCCCGGAAGGTGATCCGGATCATGACCGACGATGATCGCCGGCAGGTGGAGGAGAACCGGAAGGAGGCCGGCCGGGCCTTCGAGATTTGCCAGGAGAAGGTGGCCGAGAAGACGATCGCCATGAAGCTGGTGACGGCGGAATATTCTTTCGACCGGAGCCGCCTGCTCATTTATTTCACGGCCGAGGGGAGGGTCGATTTCCGGGAACTGGTCAAGGACCTGGCCGCCGTCTTCAAGACCCGGATCGAGCTCCGGCAGATCGGAGTACGGGATGAAGCGAGGATCCGCGGCGGTCTCGGCACCTGCGGGCGGCACCTCTGCTGCGCGTCATTTGTCCGCAAATTCGATCCAGTCAACGTCCGGATGGCGAAGAACCAGCGGCAGCCCCTCGACCCCGAGAAGATATCCGGGGTGTGCGGGCGGCTTTTCTGCTGTCTCAGGTACGAGGATGAGTTTTACCGCGCCGCCGGGCGGCGGTTCCCCAAGGACGGCTCCGAAGTCGTCACCCCCCGGGGAAAAGGCAAGGTGATCGACCTCAATTTCATCAAGGAGATCGTTCTGGTGGAACTGGAGGACGACGTGAAGGCGGAGTTCCCTTTAAGCGAGGTCACTCCGGTGTAAAGCGGTAAATTAACGAGTTACGCTGCTGATTCACTGCTTCGGAATTTCAATAATGCTACAATTATCGTTTTGGCTTGAATCGTTGGACTCAAACTAATCAACAGATTGTTTTCACTGTAATTTTGTTTCAGCAAGACGTGATTATTTAAATTAGCGCCGGAGGCGCTAATTTAAGATGGGCAAGAGATTCTACATCACCACCCCGATTTATTACGTCAATGACCGGCCGCACATCGGCCACTCCTACACCACCGTCGCCGCTGATGTGCTGGCCCGCTACCGCCGCCTGGCGGGCGGCGAGGTCTTCTTTCTGACCGGCACCGATGAGCACGGGATCAAGATCTGCAAGGCGGCCGGAGAACGGGACCTGACCCCCGGTGAGCTCGCCGATCAGGTCGTCGTCCACTTTCAGGACCTGTGGAAAAAACTGGGCATCGAATATGACGACTTCATCCGGACCAGCCAGCCCCGCCACCGGGATCGGGTCCAGGCGCTGGTCGGGCGGTTGGTCGAGCGGGGGGAGATCTACCCGGGCCGGTACGACGGCTGGTATGACGAGGAGCAGGAGGAGTTCGTCACCGAAAACACCGCCCGGGAAAATGAATACCAGAGCCCGATCAGCGGTCGGCCCCTGATCCGGCACGCCGAGGAGAGCTACTTCTTCCGCCTCCGCCGGTGGGTCCCCCGCCTGATCGAGTACATCGAATCGCATCCGGATTTCATCATGCCCGTCTCCCGCCGGAACGAGGTCCTCAGCAAGCTGCGGCTGGGGGTGGAAGACCTGAGCATCTCCCGGCAGGCGGCCCGGCTGATGAACTGGGGGGTCCCGATGCCCAACGACCCCCGGTGCAGCGTGTATGTCTGGATCGACGCCCTCTCCAACTACATCACCGCCCTGGGCTATCCCCCCCGGGAAGGCGAACCGGCGCCTCTCTACGACGCCTGCTGGCCGGCCGACCTGCACCTGATCGGGAAGGACATCCTCTGGTTTCACGCCGTCTACTGGCCGTGCCTCCTGCTGGCCCTGGAGCTTCCCCTCCCGGTGACCATCTTCGCCCACGGCTGGTGGACGAACCGGGGGAGAAAAATGTCGAAGTCCCTGGGCAATTTTATTTCCTGCGAAGAGGTGGGCGCCATCTGCGACGCGTTTTCAGCCGACTACTACCGGTATTTCCTTCTCCGGGCGGTCAAGTTCGGCGACGACGGCAATTTCTCCGGCGAGAAGCTGCTCGCCATCTACAATGCCGAGCTGGCGAACGGCGTTGGCAACCTCCTGAGCCGGACGGTCAAAATGATAGAAAAATACCGGGGGGGCGCCGTCGATCCGCCGCCGTTCCCCGGCTCTGGGGAGGAGGGGGAGGTGATCGAGGCGGCCCGCCGGCTGATCTCTCACGCCGGCGGGTGGATGGACCGGCTTGACTGCCAATCGTATCTGGACGGCATCGTCGGCCTGGAGGCGGCGACGAACCGATACATTGAAAAGACCAGACCCTACCAGCTGGCCGTCGGTCCCCCGGGGCGGAAAGATCTCTCCCGGATCCTGGGCACCTGCGCCGAAGCGGTCCGGATTATCCTCCTCTACCTGCAGCCGGTGATGCCCGAAAAAGCGGCGCTCGGCCTGCGGATGCTCGGGGTTGACCCGGCCGGAGAAGACAGGGATAGACTTCCGGCGGAGTGGGGGGGGTATGTCTGGGAGAAACCGGCGCGCAAAGGCGAGCCGCTGTTTCCCAAGAAAAAGGAGATCCCCGTTTTTCTGTCCGGAAGAAATAATACATCTGCTCCTTAAGTAAACGGAAAAATATTTGGCACCTGACTACTCTGATTGACCTGAAGAAGAGACAACATTTATTTTTTACGGAGTAAAAAATAATGTGAAGATACTGCTGACCGGCGGCGCCGGTTGCATCGGGTCGCACCTGGCGGACGCGCTCCTGGCGGAAGGTCACCGGGTGGTGATCGTCGATGATTTCAACGATTACTACGACCCCCGGCTGAAGGCGGCGAACCTGGCGGCGGTCAGGGACAACCCCCGCCTGACGGTGGAGGAGGCCGACATCCGCGACCGGGAGCGGATGGAAGAGCTTTTCGCCCGCCACCGGTTTCCGGCGGTCATCCACCTGGCGGCCCGGGCGGGGGTGCGGCCGTCTCTGGCCCGGCCGCTCATCTACCAGGACGTCAACGTCGGCGGAACGCTGGTTCTCCTCGAGGCGGCCCGGCGGTCGGGCACGGAGAAGTTCCTGTTCGCCTCCTCCTCTTCCGTTTACGGCGACTGCCCGCGGCTCCCGCTTTGCGAAAGCGAGCCGGCCCTCCAGCCGGTCTCCCCCTACGGGCTGACCAAGCTGATCGGAGAGCACTGCTGCCGGGTTTTTCACCGGCAGTACGGGCTGCGGATCGCGGCGCTGCGGTTCTTCACCGTGTACGGGCCGCGGCAGCGCCCGGACATGGCGATCCATTTTTTCAGCCGATGCATCCGCCGGAAGCGGGAGATCCCGGTGTATGGGGACGGCACTTCCCGGCGTGACTACACCTTCATCGGCGACATTGTCGCCGGCATCCTCTCGGCCCTGCGGGCCGACTGCGGCTTCGAGGTGTTCAACCTGGGAGGAGGACACGCCGTCACCCTCGCGGAGCTGATCGGACTGCTGGGAGAGAAGTTCGGCGCCGTGCCGGTCGTAAAACGGCTGTCTTTCCAGCCCGGAGATGTCGTGGCCACGCTGGCCGATGTCGGCAAGGCCCGGCAGCTGCTCGGTTACCGGCCGTCAACCGCGCTGCCCGAGGGGCTCCAATCCTTTGTCAGCTGGTTCCGGACGCAGCCGGAGGGGGCTACATGAGCCGTCCGGGAAGAGACGGCGGATCCCGCCGCCGCGTCATCGCTCTGCTCCTGGCGGCCGGGACGGTTCTGGCCGGAGTGGGCGCCTGCGGCAGCCCGGCCGCCCGGGGGCCGTCCGGGGGGGCGGCGGCGGGCCCGTGGTCCCCCCCCGGGCTTGATCGGGCGGCCGGCCTCGCCGATTCGGCCTGGCCCGGCGCCCCCACACCGCCCGAGTACGCCGGGGAGATCCCCGGTCCGGCCCCGGCCTTCACCCCCTCCGCCACCGTCCCGCCGGGGATTGTCACTCCGTCCCCCCGCCCCGTTCCCACCCCCCTGCCGGCCATCGTCTGCGAGGGCGACCGGGTGCGCTACCGGGACAGCGGGAAGACGATCGTGGCGGAGGGGAATGTCCGGATCGGCTACAAGAACATGGAGCTGACCGCCGACCGCGTGACCGTGTACATCGACCGGAAGGAAGCCTACGCGGAAGGAAACGTGACCCTGACCCAGTGGAACAACGTCATCACCACCGACAAGATCAGGTACGATTTCGTCAAGGAGCAGGGGATCATGTCCCCGGGGTCCGGCTATTACGCCCCCTGGTACGGCCGGTCGGAGACGGTGGAGGCGGAAGGGAGGGAGAAGATCACCTTTCTCGAGGGGAAGGCTTCCACCTGCGATGAAGACGAGCCGCACTACCGGATCGAGGCCAAGAAGCTCATCATCTACCCCGACGACAAGCTCGTCGGGTACAATAACGTCGTCTATGTCGGCAGTGTCCCGGTCTTCTGGCTCCCCTATTACCGGAAAACCCTGAAAGACAACTGCCGGGGGTTCTTCTTCTATCCCGGGTTCCGCAATACCTGGGGCTTCTTCTTCCTCTCCGGCTATCACTGGTGCGTCCCGGGGCTGCAGACGACCTTTCACCTCGATTACCGGTACCGTCGGGGACTGGCCTACGGCCTGGACGGGCTGTTCAACATCGACAGCTCCGGCTGGGGCGAGTGGCAGACCTACTACCTGAAAGACCAGCGGTACGAAAACGCCGCCGGGGAGATCTCGACCCGGGAACGCTACCTGATCGAGCTCGAGTACCGGCAGAACCTGGTCTACCGGGTGGGGGGGAACCTCTCCCTCCACTACATGAGCGACGACACCGTCCGGAAAGACTTCTTCCGCCGGGAGTACGACGCCGATTCGCAGCCCGAATCCTATCTCTTTCTGGACCGGCGGTGGCAGGACATCACGCTCAGCCTGGAATTCAAGCCGCGTCTGAACGAGTTCGAAAAGGTGACCGAAAAGCTGCCGGAGGCGAAACTGCAGGTCCAGGAGTTCCAGATCTGGGAGAGCGATTTTTATTACCAGGGATCGAACTCGTTCGCCAATTTTAAAAAGAAATTCCCGGACGAAGCCTCCCCCCGCTATGCCTCAGGCCGTTTCGACACCTTTCATCAGCTCAGCTACTCGAGAAAGTTCTTCGGGTGGCTCAACTTCTACCCCGCGGTCAGTCTCCGGGGGGATTTTTACAGCCGGGGACCGGGCAAGACCGACACCGCGTCTTCCTCGGCCGCGGCCGCTGCCTCCGCCGCCCCGACCCCGAAGCCGTCCCCCTCGCCCGCGCCGCCGGACCAGCGCGACTTCTGGCGCGAGGTTTTTGCTTACAGCGTCGGGGTGTCGACCGACATCTACGGGATCTATCCCGCCGCCCGGAGCGACTGGCTTGAAATCGACAAGCTCAGGCATGTCATCACCCCCTCGGTCGACTACATCTTCATCAACAACCCCAGCGTCTATTACGAGGACATCTACCAGTTCGACAAGATCGACAAGATCAAGAGAGCGAACTACTTCGATCTCACGCTCCGCAACCAGCTCCAGACCAAGCGGTACCGGAAAAGAAGCGAGGAGAGCTGGACGCTGGTCGACCTGATCCTCTCGACCCCGCTCTACGCCAAGCCGGACCGGGACAACAGCGGTCGCCTGATGGGCGACCTGGACACCCATCTCGAGGTCACGCCCTTCTCTTCGATCGGGATTGATCTCGACAATATTTACAACACGTACGATAACCGGTTCATCGAGAACACCCTGGACATCTGGGTCAAGCCGGAGGATGACTGGTGGGTGACTTTTTCCCATTACTACCGCCAGAAGAAAGACCGCAACGAGGTGGGGGCGGAGGTGTACCTCCGGATCAACCCCCTCTGGGCCTTCAAGATCTACGGCCGCTACGACACGGTCGCGGGCAGGCTCAATGAGGAGTCCTTCACCATTTACCGCGACCTTCACTGCTGGAGTTCCTATCTCCGTTTCGAGCGGAGGGAAGACGAGAATGAATACTCCGTCTTCCTCGCCCTCTGGATCAAGGCGTTTGAAAAGTCCCCCCTCAATCTGAGCAATTAAAATCTTATTTTTCCTTCGGAAAAATAAGAGAGGAGGTTTTCATGAACGTTACCATCATCGGAACGGGCTATGTCGGCCTGGTCACCGGCGCCACCCTGGCGGAGCTGGGCAACCGGGTCATCTGCGTCGACAACAACGAAGAGAAGATCGCCCTGCTCAACCGGGACGAGATCCCCATCTACGAACCGGGTCTGAAGGAGATGGTGCGTTCGGCCCGGCTGGCCGGGAGGCTCTCCTTCATCACCTCGATCGCGGAAGGGGTGAAGGCATCGGACATTATCTTTATCGCCGTCAGCACGCCCCCCAAGGAGGACGGGTCGGCCGACCTGAGCGCGGTGGCCGCGGTGGCGCGGGAAGTGGCCGAGAACCTGAACGGCTACAAGGTGGTCGTGGACAAGAGCACCGTCCCCGTGAAGACCGGGGAGAAGGTCGCCGAGACGATCAAGCGCTACAGCCGGGGGAACGGCGATTTCGACGTCGTCTCCAACCCGGAGTTTCTCCGCGAGGGGTCGGCCATCTACGACACCTTCCACCCCGACCGGATCGTGATCGGGACCTCGAGCCGGCGGGCCGCCGGCATCCTGGTCGAGCTTTATCAGCCCCTGCAGGCGCCGGTCATCATCACCGACATCAACAGCGCCGAGATCATCAAGCACGCGGCCAACTCCTTTTTGGCCACCAAGATATCGTTCGCCAACGCCCTGGCTCACATCTGCGAGGCGTCGGGGGCGAACGTGGAGGAGGTGACCCGGGGCGTGGGGCTGGACAACCGGATCGGGAGCAAGTTCCTGAACGCGGGGGTCGGCTACGGCGGCTCCTGTTTCCCGAAAGACGTCTCGGCGTTCATCGCCATCGCCGACGAGATCGGCTATGATTTTCGCCTTTTAAAGGAAGTGGAGAGGATAAATGAGGCCCAGGCCGACTACTTCTTCGACAAGATCAAGGAAACCCTCTGGGTGCTCGAGGACAAGCTGATCGGCGTGCTGGGACTGGCCTTCAAGCCCAACACCGACGACATGCGGAACGCCCCCTCGGTGAAGATCATCAACCGGCTGCTGGCGGAAGGGGCGAGGGTCAGGGCCTTCGATCCCAAGTCGATGGAGAAGGCGAAGGAGGTCCTCCCCGGCATCGAGTACTGCGAAAATCCCTACCAGGTCGCCGAAGGAGCCGAAGCCCTGATCATCATTACCGAGTGGAACGAGTTCAAGGAGATGGACCTGAAGAAGATCAAGGAGTTTCTCCATCAGCCGGTCGTCATCGACGGCCGCAATATCTACGATCCGGAGAAGATGGAGCGCCTGGGGTTCATTTACAAGAGTGTGGGGAGATAGGACGCAAAGAGCATGGCGCATAGCGTACTTGTGCCCGGAACCCCGTGTAACCGGTCCGCTCTATGCGCTTCGCGCTCTGCTCTCTGCTCTCTGCCGCACATCCCGAGTATCCACACTGCATCATTCAATGTGGATATATAGAACAATTTTTTAATGAACATCTTAGTAACAGGCGGCGCCGGGTTTATCGGTTCGCATATCGTCAGAGCCCTGCTCGAGGAGGGGAACCGGGTCTGGGTGATCGACGACTATTCGACCGGCCGGCCGGAAAATCTGGCCGGTCTCCGGTCCCGGATCACCCTGGTCGAGGGGGATATCCGTGACAACTCGGTGGTCGGTCCGGTCATCCGGGAGGTCGAGGCGGTCTTCCATCAGGCCGCCCTTCCCTCGGTCCCCCGGTCGTTCGCCGATCCGGTCGGGACCACCTCCGTCAATGCCGCCGGCACGCTGAACCTGCTCGAGGCGGCCCGCGGTGCCAAGATCAGTCTCTTCGTGCTCGCTTCCTCGTCCTCGGTTTACGGGGACGTCGCGGCCGAGGCCAAGCGTGAAGACATCCCCCCGGCCCCCCTCTCTCCCTACGCGGCCAGCAAGCTGGCCGGAGAGCATTACTGCCGGCTCTACGGGGAGCTCTACGGCATCCCCGCGATCAGCCTCCGCTACTTCAATGTCTTCGGCCCCGGCCAGAATCCGGCGTCCCAGTACGCCGCCGTCATCCCCCGGTTCATCAAGGCGGTTCTCCGGGGGGATCCCCCGGTCATCTACGGGGACGGCCGGCAGAGCCGGGACTTCACTTATGTCGAAAACGTGGTCCGGGCCAACCTGGCCTGCCTCTCCGCTCCCCCGGAAGCCCGGGGAAAGGTCATCAACATCGCCTGCGGGGAGAAAACGGATCTTCTGGCCGTCCTAAATATTTTAGGCGTCGTCGCGGGGAAGACCGTCACCCCGGCGTTTGAGCCGCCCCGCCCCGGGGATGTCCGCTATTCGCTGGCGGACATCAGCCGGGC
This sequence comes from PVC group bacterium, assembly GCA_043804695.1. Lineage (GTDB taxonomy): Bacteria > Auribacterota > Erginobacteria > Erginobacterales > Erginobacteraceae > CAWGIE01. The sequence goes on from JAZDIV010000031.1 coordinate 46,301, forward strand.
CCGGAAAGTTCTGGGATACCATCCTGAAGTGTCATTTCCCGAGGGCTTAAAAAGAACGTTTGAGTACTTTAAAAACAAGGAGTGAAGACGCTGCGAATGACGAAAACCGAATGACGAAATCCGAAAGAATACAGTAATGACGAATGACTAACCATCATACTGCTACCCTTTTAAGCCGCCAAAAGGCGAAAAAAACGCAAAAGCCGCTCCGGATAGGACTCCTTCGTCATTCGTCATTCGGATTTCGTCATTCATTTTCGGGTTTAGTCATTCGGATTTCGTCATTAAATTGAATTATGGCACCGCAGTTGTAAAAGTAATATTCAAATGTTAGGTCATTTCAAGGAGATAAACTATGACGGTTCCTTTGCTTGACCTCCCGGCCCAGTACCGGGAGATCGGAGATGAACTGGAAAAGGAAGTGATCGGGATTCTGCGCAGCGGTCGCTACATCAAGGGGCCGAAGATGGAGACAATGGAGAAGGAGCTGGCCGCTTACTGCGGGTCGCCGCGCGCGGTCGCCTGCGCCTCCGGTACGGACGCCATTCTGCTGGCCCTGATGGCGCTGGGGATCGGCCCCGGGGATGAGGTGATCACCACCCCCTACACGTTCTTCGCCACCGGCGGCTGCATCTCCCGGTCGGGTGCCCGCCCGGTCTTCGCGGACATCGACCCCGTTACCTACAACATCGACCCCGTCCGGGTCGAGGAAGCCCTGACCGAAAACACGGCCGCGATCATCCCGGTCCACCTCTACGGGCAGTGCGCCGAAATGGACCAGATCCTGGAGCTGGGCCGCCGGAAAAAGGTCCCGGTGATCGAGGACGCTGCCCAGGCGATCGGGGCCCTCTACCGGGGAAGAAAAGCGGGCTCGCTGGGGACGATCGGCTGCTTCAGTTTCTTCCCCTCGAAAAACCTGGGGGCGTGCGGGGACGGCGGGTTCATGACCACCGCCGACCCGGCCCTGGCCGACCGGCTGACGATTCTCCGCGAGCACGGCGCCCGGCCGAAATACTATCACCGGGTGATCGGGATCAACAGCCGGATGGACGCGCTCCAGGCCGGGATCATCCTGGTCAAGCTCCCCCGCCTGGAAAAGTGGCACCAGGGCCGCCGGGAGAACGCCGCCTTCTACAGCGAGCGCCTGCAAGGGCTGCCCCTGACGCTCCCCCGGGTCAGGGATGACTGCGTGAGCGTTTTCAACCAGTATGTCATCCGCACCCCAAAGAGAGACGGCCTGCGGGCTCACCTCCAGGCGCGGGGGATCGGCAACGAGATTTACTATCCGGTCCCGCTCCATCTCCAGGAATGCTACCGGGACCTGGGCTACCGGGAGGGCGATTTCCCGGAGGCGGAGAAGGCGGCCCGGGAGACACTGGCGATCCCCATCTACCCCCAGCTGACGGAAGAACAGCTGGGGGAAGTGGTTGCTGCAATTAAAGATTTTTTCAATCAAACCTGACCGCCTCCAACGAAGTTATAATCGGTAACGAAATTTGGTTCTCTTCCATTTTGTGTGGGTACAAGAGCCTATAATCACCACCGGGCTTGCCCTGCCCTTATCCCGGAAAAAAAGCTGGACAAAACTACATTTGCCATCTATATAGGTGGCATGAAAACACAAAATC
>JAZDIV010000032.1:0-20478 GCA_043804695.1 PVC group bacterium
GGCGGCGCCCGGGCGGGGCGGGGTAATGGTACGCGCTCCGGCCCGTTCGCCTCGCCGCGCTCGCGCGTCGAGCCGAACTTGTTATTCTACACAATCTACAATTACTCGCCGCCGATGGTCTAAGTTTATGGTCAATTAGCAAAAGCATCAAGAATTCTTTCCTCATTGATCTCCTCATCTCGATTGCGCTTAACCGGAACCGGCTTTCTGTTTAATATAACACCAGATTATCTTTGATTATATTGATTTAGGGATAACCAGGGGGTTTCTTTATGAACAAGGGCGATAAGCAATTCCAGGCGGTGCTGAACAATTATGCCAAGTTTTTGCGCGAGAAAAAATTGGCCCTGCCCAGGCACCAGCCCTACCTGGTCCGCTGGGTGAAGGAGTTTCTTCATTACGCGCGGGGACACCCCGGTTACACATTCGAACAGACGCTTGATCTCTTCCTGGCTGAGGGCGGTGGACGGGTCGGGACCAAGCCCTGGCAGATTCAGCAGGCGGCGGATGCTGTGCGCATCTACCGCTATCAGTTCCGGGCCGCCAACGTCGAGGGGGCATCGGGAGAGGCCGTCCAGCCTGACGGAAAGGTCCCAACCGATGACGCGAGCCTGCTGGCCCGACTGGAGGAGATCATCCGACTCCGGCACTACGCCCGGAGCACGGAAAAAACTTACCTGCATTGGGCCCGGAGGTTTCTCGATTACCGGCGGCAAACCGGATTGATCGGCGAGCCGAAGGCGGCGGATGTGAAGGCGTTCCTCACCCGCCTGGCGATGGCGGAGAAGGTGAGCGCCTCGACCCAAAATCAGGCTTTCTGCGCCCTTCTCCTCCTCTTTCGCGAGGTTTTGCGTACCAACCTGGAGGAGATGGCGAACACGGTACGGGCCAAGCTGGGAAGAAAGCTGCCGACGGTGCTCTCCGTGGACGAAGTCCGGGCGGTGCGCAGGACGGGCATTCCCAAGCACGCTTCGGTGCATACCCTGCGGCACAGCTTCGCCACTCACCTGCTGCTCAGAGGCACCGACATCCGGGAGATCCAGGATCTGCTGGGCCACAAGAGCGTGGAGACGACGATGATCTACACCCCCGTCGCCCGCGAGCTGAAGACCCGGGCTCGCAGCCCGCTGGACGTCCTGCCGGACCAGAGCCCCGATCCTGGAAGCGCCACCGGCTGACCGGGAGCGGAGAAAAGCAAACGCCCCTCCCTGCCAGCGGCAGGGAGGGGCATTTTCACACAGACAGGAATGTCTGTGCTACTTTTTGGCGGCCTTTTTCAGCTCGTCGACCTTGTCCCGGTTCTCCCAGGTGAAGCCCTCCTCCTCCCGGCCGAAATGGCCGTAGGCGGCGGTCTTCTGGTAGATCGGGCGGAGGAGATCGAGCATCTCGATGATGCCCCGGGGCTTGAGGGCGAAGACGTCGCGGACGATCGCGACCAGTTCATCGTCCGACAGATCGCTGGTCCCGTGTGCGTTGACATAGACGGAGACGGGGTCCGCCACTCCGATCGCGTGGGCGAGCTGAATTTCACACCGGTCGGCGAGACCGGCGGCCACGATGTTCTTGGCGATGTACCGGCACATATAGGAAGCGCTCCGGTCGACCTTGGACGGGTCTTTCCCGGAGAAGGCGCCGCCGCCGTGGGGGGCTTCGCCGCCGTAGGTGTCAACGATGATCTTGCGCCCGGTCATCCCGGTATCGCACTGAGGCCCGCCGATCTCGAACTTGCCGGTCCCGTTCACGATCCAGATGGTGTCTCCTTCCCGGTACAGATCCTTCAGGACCGGCTTGATGACTTCGTCCCGAATGGCCTTTTTCGCCTCGGAGGTCATGAACTTGCCGGTGCGATCGACGACCTCGCTGGTGTGTTGGGCGGCGACCACCACCCGGGGGATGGAGATAACCCGGCCGCCCCGGTACTCGACCGTCACCTGGGATTTTCCGTCCGGCCCCAGCCAGGGGAGGATCTTCTCTTTCCTGACCTGCGCCAGCCGGCGGCAGAGACGGTGCGCCGTCATGATCGGCAGCGGCATCAGTTCCGGGGTCTCCCGGCAGGCATAGCCGACCATCAACCCCTGATCGCCGGCTCCCTGCTCCTTGTGTTCCCCTTCCCCCTCGGTCACCCCCTGGGAGATGTCCGGCGACTGGTGGCCGATCGCGTTCAGGATGGCGCAGCTTTTCGAGTCAAACCCGTAGCGGGGATCGGTATAGCCGATCTCCCTCACGACCCTCCGGACCAGGTCGGGCACGTCGATATAGGTTGTGGTGGTGATTTCTCCCCCCACAATGGCGAGGCCGGCGGTGATAAAAGTCTCGCAGGCCACCCGGCCCCGCGGGTCGTCGGCCAGCACCTTATCCAGAACCGCGTCCGAGATCTGGTCGCAGACCTTGTCGGGATGCCCCTCGGTCACCGATTCCGACGTGAAAATGTAATGATTGGGCTTCATAAAACCTCCTCCTCATAAATTAGCTCGCTTCACTCGCGCAACTAAATAGAACTACGAATTACGCGAATTACACGAATTTACTTTTAATAAGTCAGCTACATTAATTCAATGCTTGCACACTCTTATTTTTCCGCGCCGCCCCGAAGTATTAATCGGGGGAGGAAAAATAAGATAGTAAACCCGCCCGGATCTGGCAAGGAGAAAGTGCGCCCCCGCTGACCGGGAAATCAGCTGGGCCGATCGGGAAGAAAAAACCGGGTGCGGTAGGCTGATCAACGGTGTCGCTATCCAGAACGTGTTGGACTTTAACTGACACCGCCCCGGGCCGGGATCACCGTTTGTGCTCCTCGCGCTGGAAAAACATCGGAACCGCCCGGCCCAGGATTTTCTTCACCTCGTCCCTGATCTGATCCGCGGAATCATACTGGAGCACGGTCTGGGCCAGTTTCCTGGCCTCGGCCAGACGGAGCGAGGTGATGATTTTCTTCACCTCCGGGATCATGGCCGGGCTCACGCTGAACTCGTCCAGCCCCAGTCCCAGCAGGATGGGGACGGAGAGGATATCACCGGCCATTTCTCCGCACATCCCGACCCAGATGTTGTTCCGGTGTCCGATGGTGATCGTCTGGTGGATCAGGTGGAGCACCGCCGGATTGAGGGGATCGTAGAGATAGGCGATCTTTTCGTTCACCCGGTCGACCGCCAGCGTGTACTGGATGAGATCATTCGTGCCGATGCTGAAAAAATCGACCTGGCGGGCCAGGACCTCGGCCACCACCACCGCCGCCGGGATCTCGATCATGATCCCGACCTCCATCTCCGGAAAAAACGGAATCCCCTGCCGCTTCAGGCCGTTCTTGGTGTCCTCCCATATCTCCAGAACCCGTTTCAGCTCCGCGTAGCCCGATATCATCGGGAACATGACCTTGACGTTCTTCTGACAGCTGGCCCTCAGGATTGCCCGGAGCTGGGTTTTGAAGATATCCTGCCGCTCGAGGCAGAACCGGATCGCTCTCCAGCCCATGAAGGGGTTGATTTCCCGGGGGATCTCGAGAGCGGAATTGAACTTATCGCCCCCCAGGTCGAGGGTGCGGATGATCACCGAAGCCGGCTTCATCTTCGCCGCCACCGTGTTATAGGCCTGAAACTGCTCTTCTTCATCGGGGACATCAGCCCGATTCAGATAAAAATATTCCGTCCGGTAAAGCCCCACCCCCTGGCCGCCGTGGGCGATGACTGAGGGGAGATCTTCCGGCATCTCGATATTGGCGGCCAGAGTTATTCGGAAACCGTCGCGGGTTTCGGCCGGAACATCCTTCAGTTCCTTCAGCCGGGCGTCAAACCGGGCTAAATCCGATTGTTCCCGCTTCACCCGGGCCAGAGTTGACCGGGAAGGGAACAAGATCACCCGGCCGTCGGTGCCGTCCACGACGACGGGATCACCGCTGCGCGCGGAGATCGAGATGTCGCCCAGGCCGACCACCGCCGGGATCTCGAGGGAGCGGGCCATGATCGCCGTGTGGGAGGTTTTTCCCCCGATGTCGGTGGCAAAACCGATCACATTCTCCTTGTGCATCAAGGCGGTGTCCGACGGGGAAAGATCGTGGGCGATCACCACCACTTCCTCGGCCAGCGAGGCCAGATCGGCCCGTTTCCGGCCGGTCAGGTTATGGAGCACCCGCCGGGCGACGTCCCGGATATCGCTCAGGCGCTCTTTGATATAATCATCCTTAACCTGGAGGAAGGCCCTGGTATACTCGCCCATCACCTCCTGGAAGACATACCCGGCGTTGACCTTCTTTGCCTCGATCCCTTTGACCACTTCGGCGATCAGGGTACGGTCTTCCACCACCAGAAGGTGGGCTTCGAAGAGATCGGTCACCTCCCGGCCCGCCCGGTCGGCCAGATCCTGACGGATTCTGATCAGTTCTTTCCGGGTTTCGATCAGGGCGTCTTCAAAACGGGCGATCTCCGCCCCGACCTCTTTTTCGGGGATCTGATGGGGGACAACGGAGGTCTCTTCCAGGTCGAACAGATATATCTTCCCCACCACAAAACCGGGAGAGGCGGCGATTCCCTCGAAGACCTTTTCCTTCATCACTCTTCCCCGAATTTCGCCTTGAACAGGGCCTCGATCTCGTTCATGGCCGTTTCCGCGTCCTCTCCCCGCGCGATCACCGTCACGGTCGCCCCCTGGGGAGCGGCCAGCATCAGCACCCCCATGATGCTTTTCCCGTTGACTTCCTCGGTCCCCCGCTTGAGGACGATCTCGGAGCTGAACCGGCTGGTCAGCTGGACGAAGCTGGCGGCTGGCCGGGCATGCATGCCGAGCTTGTTCTCAACCTGGATGGCCCTTATCACTTCCGGCATAATCTACTCTTTATTCGGCACCGAATGACCGATCCGCTCCTGGACGGTACGGTCCAGTTCCCGGGCCGCATGATACCCCATTCTCTTGATCCGGTGATTGAGGGCGGCGACTTCAATCAGGAGGGCCAGATCCCGTCCGGGACCGACCGGGAGAACGATGTGGGGAATCTCGACCCCGAGAATGCTCAGGTACTCCTCATCCAATCCCAGCCGTTCATACTCCTTGTCCGGATCCCAGGACTCCAGGGTAACCGCCAGATCCAGCCGCTTGCGCTGCCGGACGCAGCCGACGCCGAAGAGGTTGCGAACATCGATGATCCCCAGCCCCCTGATCTCCATGTGGAACCGGGTCAGTTCCGAACCTTCCCCCAGCAAGTAGGTCCCATCCATCAAGCGGACGGAGATGTAGTCATCGCTGACCAGGCGGTGCCCCCGTTCCACCAGGCTCAGGGTGCACTCGCTCTTGCCGACGCCGCTCTTGCCCCTGATCAAAACCCCCACCCCATAAACCTCGACCAGGTTGGCGATGATGCTGGTGTGGGGAGCGAACATCTCCTCTAAAAATATCGTACAGAGATTGAGCAGCCGGGTCGTGATCAGGGGGGAACGAAAGACCGGTATCCCGACCCGATCGGCCTCGGAGAGGAGTTCCGGGGGGGGGACGTAATTTCGGGCGATGATGCAGAACGGGATCTTCTGTCCGAAAAAAAGGCTGAGGCGTTTTTTCCTTTCCGCGGACGGCAAGCCGCGAAGATAACTGATCTCGACCTTGCCCAGAACCTGGCCGCGCCGGGTGGCGAAGAACGCCAGGTAGCCGGCCAATACCAGGCCGGGGCGATTGATCTCGGAAATCAGGATTTTTCTCTTCAGCCCTTTCTCCCCGGCCACCAGCCTGAGTTCGAGTTTCTCTCTCAGGCTGTTGTAAAACTGCTTGACGGTGAGACCCTTCATCATATTAATTAGCGCCTCCGGCGCTACTTAATAGTGGATCCCGATTGTTCCAATCGGGATCTGTTGGTTAAACTCAAATAATCAATAGGGGCAATTGCATAAAAAAGACTTTTATACATCAGTCGACATTTGCCTCCTGGGAGATATTTTTCCTGTCGACTTGATGTATACCACTTTTATTTTTTCGCTCCGCCCCGAAGCATCAATCGGGGGAGAAAAAATAAAATTACTCTATCTCCAGCAGTCCCAGGGCGCCGTCGTCCCGGCGGAAGATAATGCTCAATGTGCCGCCGTCGGCGTTCCGGAAGACCAGAAAGCTCCGGTTGCCTTCCCGGAGCCGGAGAGAAGCCTCCCGCTCGCCGAGACTTTCAATAACCGGCCCGGGCTCTTTGATCAGGCGGGGGATGTCTTCCGGCCGGTCGTCAACAAAATACGGCGCCCGGATTTTATTTTTCCAACGCCGGGATGATTTATCCTTGATTTTCTTCAGTTTTTTTTCGAACTTCCCGGCCGCCTGGTTCACGGCCGTCTGCAGGCTGCGGCTGCGGGACCGGCAGTTGATCCGGTGGTGGCCGGACTGGAGATTGATCTCCAGCAGATATCCCGCTTTTTCGGCTTCAATGATCAGGTGGACGGTGGCGGCGGGGCTCCACAGCGGCTCCAGGCTCTCAAGTTTCTCGCGGGCGTGATCCTTGATCTCTTCCGTGATCGAAGCGTGCCGCGCGGTGATGGTAATCGGCATGGATGATCCTCCTTTAATTTTATTTTCCTCTCCTCTCCGGAGGAGAGGAAAATAAAATTACATTGTAAACTGTTCCCCGAGATAAATCTCCCGGGCCTGGGGGCTGTTGATCAGTTCCTCGGATGTGCCGGAGATTAAAATCCGGCTCTGGAACATGATGTACGATCGGTCGGTGACCGCAAGCGTTTCCCTCACGTTATGATCGGTCAAAAGGATGCCCAGGCCGCGGTTCTTCAGGTCGATGATGATCTGCTGCACGTCAAAGACGGCGATGGGATCCACCCCGGAGAAAGGCTCGTCGAGCAGAATAAACCGGGGGGAGGTCACCAGCGCCCGGGCAATCTCCAGGCGCCTTCTCTCCCCCCCCGAAAGCATGTACGCCTTGCTCCGGGCGAGGTGATTGATCCCCAGCTCCTGGAGCAGGTCCGTCATTTTCTGCTTGCGGGCGGCCGATCTCATCTTCAGCGTCTGCAGGATGGCCATGATATTGTCTTCCACGGTCAGGTTTCTGAAAACCGACGGTTCCTGGGACAGATAGCTCATGCCCAGCCGCGCCCGGCGGGACATGGGGAGGTGGGTGATATCCTTCTGCTGGAAAAAAACCCTCCCCCCGGTGGCCTTGATCAGGCCGACGATCATGTAAAAACTGGTGGTCTTGCCGGCGCCGTTCGGTCCCAGCAACCCGACAATCTCCCCCCGGTTGACGTGGAGGCTGACCCGGTCGACCACCCGGCGCTTTTTATACACCTTGACTAAATTTTCCGCCCGGAATAACTCCATTATATTTTTTGCTCCGCAAAAAATAGTTTAACCTGGGTTATTCATGAAAGGTATTAATTTTCATGAATAACCCAGGTTACTGATTTTCGTTCAATGCATTATGAATAGCGATCTTGCTTATGCGGCGGCGACACTCTGCTTTTTATTTTCCGGAAGGACAACGTTTTATCTTTCTATTAACATTGCCTATGGAAATAGATCATTGATTATAATCTATTGCCAAAGAAGACGATTGAATCAATATGTTTTCGTGTCACTGTTTTTTTGTCTCTGTCATTGTTCACAGCTAATCCGATTTTTGCCTGCCTGCTGTGGGCAGGCAGGCAAAAATCGGATTAGAAGTTCACGTTGTAGTCCCGGTCGGGGAAAAACTTGATGCCGGGGGTGTCCTCAACTTCGATCTCATTCCGGTCCAGGTAAAAGGTGATCTGCCCCCCTCGGACGCTGTCGGTGCGGGAAGTGATCACGGCATCGCCGAGCAAGACGGCCTTCTTCTCGTCGGGATAATAAATGACCTTTTCAGCATTGCCGGTCTTCTCTTCCGACAGGATCTGAACATTTCCCTCCCCTTCCGTCCTTTCGACTTTCTTCCCATCCGGCGTGAAGAAGATGACCAGCCGGTCGGCCCGGAGGCTGCCCCGGGGATTTTTCACCAGGACGTTGTTGAAGAAGGTCGCCTGCTGATGCCCGTAATCCAGGAAAAGGTTGCCGTCGCAGGTGACGACCGTCCACTCGTCGTCCGGCGGCGCCTCCGGCTCCGGGGCGGCGAAGAAAACCGGCGAGATCAGGGAGCCGATAAAAACCAGAACAGTCGTTCCGATGGCGGATTTCATAGCGGGAACAGCCCCCGGTTGTCCTTTTCCTTGATCAAAAGCTGCACGTCCTCAAAGACCCGGATCTCTTCGTTATCGGGGGTCCATAAATACCCCCGGCCGGTCAGGACCATATTTTCCCTGCGCACGGTGATCCGTTCCTCATCCCCGCGGGCGATCCGGGTGTCCGTGTAAAAAAGCATTTTGCCGGCATTGATCGTCAGATCGCTGATTTTCGGGGCGAGGGCGTCGGCGGTCAAATCGGCGATCTCCATGCAGACCGGCGAGAGAAAATGAACCGACGTCCCCGCCAGCTTCCACTCCATGTCCCCGTCCCGGTTGGGGATGTACCGGATGAACCCCCCGCTCACCTCCTGCGCCGGAAGGGCGAGGGTCGCGGTAGCCCGAGGTGCCGGTGACCGGGACGGGGGGCCGGAGACGACCGGGAGGGGGGGCGGTGAAGGCGCCGGGGAGGAAGTGAATACCTCCTCCCCGCACGCGGGTATGGCGACGCCCGCCGAGAGGGCGGCGACCAGAAACGCCGAATTGAGAAGACCACTTCTCATGTCTTCCGGGCATTCAGTATCAGTTCCACCATCTCCATTACCGCTCCCGCTCCGCCCCGGTTCAAGGTTCGGTAGTGGGCGACTTTGAGAACCAGCGGATGGGCATCGGCAACGGCGATCGCGAATCCCGCTCTTCTCAGCACGGGGAGATCGGCTACGTCATCCCCCGCGTAGGCGATCTCTTCCGGCCGGAAGGAATGGCGAGCCATCAGCTCTTCCATCACCGGGACCTTGTCAATGATTCCCTGATAGATATCGACAATCCCCAGTTCCCGGGCCCGGCGGGCGACCGTCCCTGACTTCCGACCGCTGACCAGCGCCACCTTCAATCCGGCCTGCTGTCCTCGGACCAGGGCCGATCCGTCCCGGACATGAAAAGCCTTCAGCTCTTCCCCCCGGCTGCCGTAATAGACCCGGCCGTCGGTGAAAACGCCGTCCACGTCGAGGATCAGCAGCTTAATCCCGGCCGCCCGGTTTTCGACTTCCGTATTCATCATAATTGAGCCGTCGCGCAGTCTACCCCGGTTTACCGGGGCTCAGGCAACGTTCGGGTAAAAAGGTTGCGGTTGCGCGGCTGGAATCGGTTGCGTGGAACGGTTGCGGGTGCGAGCCGCACGTAACCGTACACCGTTCAACGTTTCGAGCTGCGTAACCGATCAACGATCCCCGGCATTTCCCTTTATTGAAATTTCGATACAGGCACGGTAGTGCCTCCGGCGAAAATTCCAGACCTGCTACACGATCCCCGCGTTCAGCAGGTCCTGCACATCGAGCATCCCCACCGGCTCCCCTTTCCCGTTGACCACCGGCAGCTCGTCCACCTTGCGGGAACCGAGCAGGCGGAGAGCTTCCACGGCCAGGCGATCCTCCTCCACGGTCAACGGATGCCGGGTCATCACCAGCCGCACCGGCTGCTCGAGAATGTCCGGCCGCTCCTCGATATGCCGGCGGAGATCGCCGTCGGTAAAAAACCCGGCCAGCCGGCCGGACCGGTCAATGACGCTGGCCGCCCCGGCCCGGGCCGCGGTAATCCTGAGGATGACCTCTTTCACCGGGCTCTCCTCCCCGACGACCGGGTTGCTGTCTCCCTTCCTCATCAAATCGGAGACCCGGAGCAGCAGCCTTTTTCCCAGAGTCCCCGCCGGATGCAGCCGCGCGAAATCGACCGGCCGGAAATTCCGCTTTTCAATCAGCGCCACGGCCAGGGCGTCTCCCAGGGCCAGGGCCGCGGTGGTGCTGGCGGTGGGGGCCAGATTGAGGGGGCAGGCTTCTCTCTCCACCCCGGCATCAAGAACGACATCGCTGTGGGCGGCCAGGGCGGAAGCGGGGTTGCCGGTGATGCTGATCAGGGCAACCCCCATCCGCTTGACGAAGGGGATCAGATTTTTTATCTCTTCCGACTCGCCGCTCCGGGAGATCATGACCATGACGTCATCCTCCCCCACCATCCCCAGGTCCCCGTGCAGGGCTTCCACGGGATGGAGGCTCAGGCTCGGCGATCCCGTGCTGGCCAGCGTCGCCGAGATCTTGCGGGCGATGATGCCGGCCTTTCCCATCCCGGCGACGATAATTCTCCCCCGGCAGCGATAGAGAATATCGACCGCGGCCGCGAATTCTTCACCCAGCTTCGGGATCAGGGCGAGGACCGCCTCCCCTTCCGTCCGCAGCACCGCCCGGCCGATCCCGCAAACATCTATTTTCCGCTCCGGCTGATGATTATTCATTCTCTTTCACCGCCCGGTCGATTTTCCTGATCATCCTCAGCAGGCCCGGCAGGTCGCCCAGGGGCAGGACGCTGCCGGCATCCGACCGGGCGCTCTCCGGCCGGTCATGGACCTCCACGAAAATCCCCTCACAGCCGGCGGCCGCCGCCGCCCGGGCCAGATGCGGGATAAACCCCCGCTCGCCGCCGGTGGAACCGTCCCCACCGCCCGGAACCTGGACGCTGTGGGTGGCGTCGAATATCACCGGATAGCCGAACCCCCGGATGATCGGGAGGGCCCTCATGTCGTTAATCAGGTTATGATAGCCGAAACTGACGCCCCGTTCGGTGATGAGCAGGCGGCGGTTCCCGCCCGAGGTGACCTTGTCGATGATATGCCGCACATCTCCCGGGGCCAGAAACTGGCCTTTCTTCACGTTGACGGCGCGGCCGGTCCCGGCCGCGGCCAGAAGCATGTCCGTCTGGCGGCAGAGAAAAGCCGGCACCTGGAGGACATCGGCCACCCGGGCCACTTCCCGGGCGTCCGTCTCCCGGTGGAAATCAACCAGAAGCGGAAGGCCCAGCTCCCGCTTCACCCGCTCCAGGATTTTCAGGCCGGAGAGGAGCCCCGGCCCCCGGTAGGAGGAGAGGGACGTCCGGTTGGCTTTATCATAGGACGCCTTGAAGACGAGCGGGACCCCCTCTCCCCGGCAGATGTCCTTTAAAGCGGCGGCGACGGCGAGCGTGTGGCTCTCGCTTTCGATGACGCAGAGCCCCGCGATCAGGATCAGCGGATGGCGGCCGCCGATCGGGATCGGACCGACCTGGAACTCTCTCACTTGCTCAATCATATATAAATTAGCTCGCTGCGCTCGCAACTTTTGCCACTAAGACACCAAGACACCAAGAAAAAACAAATAAGGTGAGTATTTTACTCTTTTCTCTCTTTTCTTGGTGTCTTTGTGCCTTGGTGGCTAATAATTATTGAAATTCCGAAGCAGTAAGTTAGCGCCTCCGGCGCAACTGGGTGACGGTTACGGTAACGAGGCCCGTTTCGTCTGGCGGTTAAGGTCACGTGGGCCAGGCCCCGCCGTCACCGTTACCCTGACCGATTCTGGCTTCGTTACCCTAACCGTTACCTTTTTTTGTCCCGATTCATTTATTCAAAAGTATTGTTATCGGGATTCCAATACCGGAATTGAGCGCCGCCGGCGCGATATTTCAGGGGCCTCCGATCTGATCCGCTCCCGAGCACGGGCCAGATCATCCGGCGTGTCGATCCCGATCGTGTCCCGGTCCGTCTCCAGCACTTTGATTTTATATCCATTCTCCAGGACCCGCAGTTGTTCCAGCCGCTCCTCCTGCTCGAGCGGCCCCGGGGGGAGCTCCACCAGCCGGGTCAGAAAATCTCTCCGGTAGCCGTAGAGACCGATGTGCTTGTACGCGGCCGGCAACCGGTCCGGGCCGGAAAAAGGGATCGGCGAACGGGAAAAGTACAAGGCATATCCATCCCGATCGGTCACCACTTTCACCAGATGGGGGTTCTTCAGATCTTCCGCCTTTTCTATCTTTTTTTTCAGGGTGACGACAACCAGCTCCGGGGCCCGGATCAGCTCGGCAACCGCCAGATCAATCATGTCACCGTGAAGAAAGGGCTCGTCCCCCTGGATATTGACCACGATCTCCATCTCCCGGCCCCGGCAGGCTTCCGCCACCCGTTCCGTTCCCGTGGCCGGCCGGGAAGTGGTCAGAACCGCCTTCCCCCCGAACCGCTCCACGGCCCGGAAGATGCGTTCGTCATCGGTGGCGACGAAGAGATCGTCCAGTCCGGACGCTTCCGAGGCCCGGCAAAAAACATGCTCGATCACGGTCCGCTGACCAAGCCGGGCCAGGACTTTTCCCGGGAACCGGCTCGACCCGAAACGGGCCGGGATGACGCCGACCGCCCGGGGGCGGGGATCACCTTTTTCAGACATATAAAAACACCTTCAAAATAAGGATGAAGTATTCCGCTGATATTTAAAATCCCAAATAACAAATATCAAATAACAAACAAATCCCAATGACCAAAATCAAAAATTCCAAACCAGTTATTAGTCAGTCCATAATTGTATGGACATGTCCATTGCGAGAAGCGAAGCGACGAAGCAATCCGATGCGAAGCATCGTCCTGAGTGAAACGAAGGATCTCTTTTGAATAAGCATCGATCCTTCACTGCGTTCAGGATGACCCTTCGGGTCAGATTGCTTCCCGCCACGCTTTGCTCGCGGCTTCGGCTAACGCTCGCAATGACCGCAATCGTTGACGTAAATCCTACCACGGTCGGATTAATATGTTGAAGATAATGTCTTTAGTTAAGTGCCGGATAAATTCGAATAACCTCTGACTATAGTTCCCCTACTATCCACCGGGCGGCTTCATAGAGATCTTCCGCCACGCAGTCCGGCTCCCCCCAGTCCGGCAGTTCCCGCATCCTCTCCAGCCGTTCCGGCCGGGCCAGCAGAACCGTCCGGCAGCCGGCGTTCCGGCCGGTCAGGACATCGCTTGCCTTGTCCCCGACCATAAAGGAACGGTCCAGATCAACGGCCTTCTCAGCGGCCAGTTTTTCAATCAGGCGCGGTGACGGCTTCCGGCACGCGCAGCCGTCCTCCGGATGATGGGGGCAATAGGCGATCCCTTCCAGAACCACGCCCGCGCGACCGAGATCGCTTCGCAGCTTCCGGTGGACCGTTTCCATCTCCTCTTCCGAAAAATACCCCCGGCCGATCCCGGACTGATTGGTCACCACGAACAATAAAAACCGATTTTCCGCCAGCAGCCGCAGCCCGCGCAGGGCGGCGGGGAAAATAGCAAAATCGGACGGAGAGTGCAGATACCCGGTATCCGCGTTGATGGTCCCGTCCCGATCCAGGAATACGGCCCTCCTCCTCATAACCAGTTGAGAGCGTTCCTCAATTCATCCAGAGAAACGGCTGCCGTCCCCAGTTTTCCGACCACCACACCGGCCGCGCAGTTGGCCAGGAAGGACGCCTCCCGCAGATCCGCCCCCGCCGCCAGGGCCAGGGATGCCGTCCCGACGACGGTATCGCCCGCCCCCGAGACATCGAAGACCTCCCGGGCGACGGTGGGGATGTGCATCGGCCGCCGCCGCCGCTGGAAGAGGGCCATCCCCTCCTCCCCGAGCGTGATCAACACCGACTCCGAACCCCACTTCCTCAAGAGGGTCCGGCCCAGGTCCTCCAGGCCGACCTCTCTTCCCCTCCCCGCCATCTCGATCGCTTCCTTGTGGTTGGGGGTGACCAGGGAGGCGTCCCGGTAGGTGAAATGATGGCAGCCGTTGGGATCCACCACCACGGGACATCCGCGGCTCCGGGCCAGGGCGATCAGCTCCCCGATCAGCTCCTGGCTGAGCAAACCCTTGGCGTAGTCCTCCAGAATGACGCCGTCGATCGGGCGGTCGAGGCGGCGGATGCCCTCCAGAAGCTGCCGCCGCCGATCATCTCCGACATCGGAAGAGCATTCCCGGTCTATCCGCGCCACCTGCTGGTGTCCGGCCAGAATCCTCGATTTGGTCACGGTGGGGCGGCCGGCATCCACCACCAGCCCCCGGTCGTCGATCCCCTTCCGGCGGAGCAGGCTCCTCAGCTTCCGCCCCGGCTGATCGGCCCCGATGACCCCGGCGATAAACGGCCGGGCGCCGAGGGAGCTGAGATTATGGGCCACGTTGGCCGCCCCGCCGGGGGCCCAGGTCTCGGACTTCACCCGCACGACCGGGACGGGAGCTTCCGGAGAAATCCTTTCCACCTCTCCCCACAGGTATTCGTCCAGCATGACATCGCCCACCACCAGTATTGTCTTGCCGGCGAAGCCGCCGATAATGTCATCCCATCTCTGATCCGGATGTTTTTTCCGCATAGGCTCTTCCTAACCTGGATTATTCATGAAAATTAAATATTTTCATGAATAATCCAGGTTACTAATTGTCGTTCAATGTAGACAGGCAGGCATAACTCGGGTTAATTGCTCAAATACCGACCCGGGATCAGGTATTCCGTAACATAATCAGCGACCGCCTCCGGCAGGGGCGTGACGACCTTCTCGTAGCCGGCCCGGCGCAATTTTTCCATCTCGGCCCGGGTATGATACTGGTAGGTCTCCCTGATCTCTTCCGGGATGGGGACATACTGGATCTGCCGTCTTATCTGCATAACATTAAAAAGAGCAGCCGCCAACTCATTCCAGGTCCGGCCGGTTCCGGAACCGATGTTGAACAACCCGTGCAATTCAGGCTGACCATAGAGAAAAACAACCATCTCCACCGCGTCCTTGACATAGATAAAATCGCGCTCCTGTTCCCCGTCCAGGTACCCTTCCCGGTAGGAGTGAAAGAGATTGATCTTGCCCTTGGCCCGGATCTGCTCGTATCCCTTGCAGACCATACTCCGCATCGATCCTTTATGATACTCATTGGGCCCGAAAACATTAAAGAACTTGAGGCCGGTGATCCGGTCCAGCCAGCCTTCGCGCCGGGCGTGAAGATCAAAGAGATGCTTGAAAAACCCGTACCCGTTCAGAGGCCGGAGGCCGCCGATCGCCGACTCGTCATCTATGTACCCGCCGCTCCCGTCTCCATAGGTGGCCGCGCTGGAGGCGTACATGAACCGGACGCCGGCCCGGAGAGCGTGCGCGGCCAGGGATTTGCTGTACTCATAATTGTTTTTCATCAAGTAGCGCATATCCGCCTCGGTGGTGGATGAACAGGCGCCGAAATGAAAGATCATCTCCACCGAATCAGGAAGTTTTTCAGCGGTCACCAGCTGGAGAAAATCATCCTTCTCCAGGTAATCAGCGAAACGCAGGCCCGCCAGGTTCCTCCACTTGTCACCGCTGTCCAGAGAATCGACGATGAGAATATCGTCCTCTCCCATCTGGTTCAATTTCCAGACCAGAGCGCTCCCGATGAAGCCGGCTCCGCCGGTAACCACTATTTTTTCACTCATAAATTAGCTCGCTGCGCTGGCAACTTATGCCACTAAGGCACCAAGACACCAAGGGAAAACCAAATAAGATGAGTTTTTTTCTCTTTTCTTGGTGCCTTTGTGACTTGGTGGCTAATAATCACTTGAATTTTCAGCATGATAATAAGTGAATCTCACTCGGCGCTGATACGACTAAAAATAAGGGCTATTATATTACCCGAGCCCCGGTTCTTTTACAAGCCGTAAAAAGACCCGATTTCAGCGCTCCGAGGATGACGGGGATGCCCGGCGCCCGACGATCAGGGCGAGAAAGAGCCAGAAGATGAGCATCACCCGGAAAGAGAAGAACGGATTATCGGCCAGCCCCCCGATTAAAAAGCCCGCCAGGCCGGCCGTCATTCCCCGTTGAACGGCCTGTTCGAACGGATCTTCCCGGGTCCGTTCGCCGGACAGGAGAAGATAGAAGGCGGCGGCCAGCAGCCACAGGAAAGCCGACGCCCCCGCCAGACCGGCGGCGGCCCCCAGGGAGAGGTACATGTTATGCGCGTGGATCGGCTGCTCATCCGTCTCCACCGTCTGAAAGTCCTTTTCATACGATGCCATGAAGACCCGGTAACCGGGGCCATACCCCAGAACCGGACGGAGGGCGATCATCCGCCGGACCCCGTCCCAGTAGATGAGCCTCTTTTCGATGTTGGGATCGGTTGTGAAGGCCGTGAAACTTTTCAGCCGTTCTTTAAAGTAGGACTGGGGACCGACATTCACCCCCAGAATAAGAAGCGACGCCAGTAAAACCAGCGCCGCCAGGTAATAGAAGCGGCCCCGCCGGTACAGGGCCAGAACAGCCAGCGCGATCAGGAGACTGATCCAGGCCGTCCGGGAGAAGGTCAGGATCATCGCAGCGGACAGCAGGAGGGCGGCCAGGCCGCTGGCCGCTCTCAGCCGGGCCGGCACCCGGGCGGTCGCCAGGGAAACAGCCGGCGGGATCAGGAGCAGCAGCGCCGATCCGGAGGAGTTGGGATGCATGAAGGAGAGCCAGATCCTCCGGGGCGTCTCCGGGAAGTAAACACCGCGGCTGAAGAGATAGAGCCCGGCCAGGGCGCTCAACCCGGCACCGATCACGAGGACGACGAGGGCCGCCCGCCGGTTTCGCCCGCTGGACAGGGACACCGAGGCGGCCAGGCAAAAGCCTCCTCCCAGCAGCAGTTCCCGCAGCCCCTCCGCCCAGCTCAGTTCCCTCAGCGGCGAAAAAACATACGCCATCACCGCCACCGAGAGGAAGACCAGGAGCGGAAGCGTCAGGGCGGTCCGCGGCGGACGCAGCGTCCGGTCCCAGATACAGCCGGCCGCCCAGAGAACCAGGAGCGGATAGATCAGGTTCCTGATCTTCCCACCGACGCTGAAACGCAGCCAGTTCAGGGAGGGGAAGGACCGGCGGAAGACCGGCTGCTCGAGAGAATCCGCGGTCCCGTCCGCCTTGTTCAGAGAGACCTGTCCCACTCCGATGAAGAAGATAACGATCAAAAGGAGGCCCCACAAAACCAGGCGATATTTCCCGCGGAAATTGTTCATAACTTAAATTGCGCCATCTCCCGCTTCAGTTCCCCGGCGAACCGGCCGATGGCGAATCTTTCCTCGACCGCCTGCCTTCCCCGGCAAGCCATCTCCCGGGCTTCGGCCGGCCGGGTGATCATCCGGCGCGCGGCGGCGGCGAGCGCTTCCGGATCCCGGGGGGGGATCAGAAGCCCGGTCGAGCCGTCGGTCAGAATCTCCTCCACGCCTCCCGACCGGCTGGCCACCACCGGGACCTCCCGGGCCAGGGCTTCGACAACCACCCTTCCGAAAGACTCCCCCCAGGACGGATGAATCAAAAGATCGAGCTCTCTCAGGCACCGGGGGAGGTCAATCCTCTCCCCCCTGAAAACGACCCGTTCGCCGATGCCCAGTTCCCGGCAGAGAGTTTCCATCCGATTCCTGAAATCACGGTACCGGCCGGGGGTCCGTCCGATAATCATCAATCTGGCCGAGGGGCAATCACGCAGGAGGAGCCCGAAACCCCGGATCAGGGACTCATGCCCCTTCTGGGGGCAGATATCGCCGACACTCCCCAGGAGCGGGCCGCCCCCCTCCCCCGGTCTTCCCCCGCCCCCGGCCCTTTCTTCATCCGGAGGAGGAAGGGGGACGCCCGGGTAGATGACCCGGGATTTTTCCTCGATCCCCTCCCCCAGGATCGGGGCCAACTCCAGAGCCGACCGGGAATTGAAAATCACCCGGTCGGCCAAACGGGCGGCTTCCTTCATCTCTTCCAACTCCCGCCGCCCGCAGTAGGAGGTCAGAAGCTCATGCAGCATCCAGATCACCGGGACCTCCACGTCGGCGGCGGCCTGAACGGCCCGGAAGGACTCCAGACTGTTGGCCACCACCAGGTCCGCCTCTTTCTCCGCGAAGATCGCCCGGAGCCGTTTCCGGATCCGGGGCCGGGTGACGAGAATCTCACGACCTGTGAAAGAACGGGCATAAAAAAATACCTCGGCGCCGGCCAGGGGGTGCCTTTGCAGAAGCATCCCGGCGGCGGGCAGACCCAGAGAAATGCTCCCCGGCTCTATATCTTTCAACAGCTCCTCAACCAGTTCGGCCAGGGTGATCGGCGCCCCGTTCAGCACCGAGGCGTGGGAGATGAAGACGATCTTCATATAAGTTAGTTTTTCTCTTATTTTTCCGGAGTAAAAATAAAATTAGAGGAGCAGAAAATCGAATAAATACCCCGTCAGGAAACGCCATTTGACCTGCAGACGGGTGCGCTTCCGCTCCCTCTCACCGGGGGCACGGTGGGCCGGGTACGCCCAGAGGAGCGAGACCGTGCCGCGGATGATCGACCAGTAGAGGCCGGCCAGAAAGAGGGGCTTGAAAATCAGCTTGAACCGTGCCGCGGCCGCGGCGCCGTCCTGCTTGCCGAAGTATCTGAACTGGCTCTGAAAAAACCAGTAGAGGGCGCGGGCCCCCGCCTGCCCGGTGCTCCCGCCTCCCGCGTGAACGACGACCGCCCGGGGGTTATACCACAACCGGCGGCCGGAGCGGTCGAGCCTCCGGCAAAGATCAACTTCTTCAAAATAAAGGAAAAACTCTTCATCCAGCAGACCGACCTCCTCCAGCGCCTCCCGCCGCAGGAAGAGCGCCGCGCCCATCGGCTGTTCCACCGTCGATGCCCGGTCGGAGGGAAAATTCGGTTCCAGATACTCACGCCGGGCGCGGCGGAAGAGACCGATATCTCCCAGGATCGTGAACTGCTGCAGGCTGCTGCGAAACGTCGGAAAACCTCGCACCGAGGGCTGATGCCTGCCGTCCGGGTAGATCAGCCGGGGACCGCCGCCGCCCGCGGCGGGGCGCTCGTCCAAAAAACGGACCATCTCTTCCAGAGCGCCTTTTCGAATCAGGGTATCGGGGTTGAGCAACAGCAGGTAGCGGCCGCGGCTGCGCCGGATTGCCTGGTTGCAGGCGGCGGCGAAGCCGAGATTGACCCGGTTCCGGACCAGGGCGGCCTCCGGGAATTCGGCTGCCACCCTGTCCCCGCTTCCGTCCCGGGAAGCGTTATCGACCACCACAATCTCATATTTCAGAGCCGGCCGCGACGACCGGATGGAAGCCAGGCAGTCCCCGAGCAGATCCTTCACGTTCCAGCTGACAATACAGATCGACAGATCGATATCTTGTGCGCTCTGCTTTTTCATCTATCTCCAATTCACCAACTATGATCATCTTATAGCCCCGGGTTACCGGAGAGGGTAATAAAAATCTTCTCCTGAACCGGCAGCCCTCCCCGGGCCAGAACATTGCCCCGGTCATCTACCACCCGGTACTCCGTCATCCCGTAAGGGAACTTGCGCACCTCCACCCCGAATTCCGTCAACGGGAAAGGAGACCGGTTCTCCATGACGATCAGGAAAACCGGGCCGTCGCGGCGGGTCTCCACCCGCAGTTTTTCGCGGGCCTGCCACCAGCGGCTGAGTTCAGTGAGCGTGCAGCACCAGGTGTTTTCTTTCAATATCCTGTCCATGAACGCATCCAGCATCTGCAGCCGCTCGGGCTGGGCGATACTCCCGATAAACGTATGATAGACGAACACGCCGTTTCTATCCGTGACCCGCTTGAAAAGAGACCAGGCCTTGGCATACTGCTTGGTAGGATCGATATAGTCGGTAAATTCCAGCAGGCCGAAGCCGGAGGGATGATAGGGATAGAGCAGTCCCTGGGAAAGGGACGGCCTCAGAAGCGTGTTGAACGTTCGGGGGGGGACTATCGAGCTTGAATCATAGAGAAAGTCAAGCGTCTCCAGGACCCGGAAGGTCTCCTCGTTGGTGCTGAACGAGGGCGCCCGGAAGCCGGCCGGCGGAAAACCCAGTTCGGTCAGGAGCTCCTTCCCTTTCACGATCCGCTCCATCTGCTCGTCGAACGAAAGGGTGATCAACTCCTGGCCGGGCTCCGCCCCCCGTGCCATGTCCGGCCCATAGGTGTGGTAGGTCCCGGCCTGGGCGATCTCATGACCGTCGTTCACCAGCTTTTGCAGCTCGGCCACCACCTGCGGGCTTTTATTCAACGGATGGGACTTGATGTAATCGGGGATGACGAAAAAGACGCCCTTGATGTCTTTCTTCTTCAGAAAGAGGCGAAGGATATCGATGTCCTCGGGGGTGCTTGACCCCTCGATGGAATCGTTGGTAAAGACCGTGGCCGACCCGTATCCCCGGGGGTAGATGTCAATCTCAACGTAGCGGTTCTTCATGAAGAGAAGCTGGGGACCGTACATGTAGTCCTTGGTGATAAAAAAGGTGTTGATCAGAACATAGATAAAAATCGCCGCGATGATCACGGCCGCCGCCATCAGTATTTTTTTACCCGGAATGTATTCCATGCAGGCTCCCCTTTATAAATTAGCGCCTCCGGCGCTAATTTAGAAGAATTGGAGTGAATTGTACCTTTTAAACGTGTCGCAGACCGATGATTATCCAAGAATTAGTTTGAATGCAACTGCTCAATAAACAACGGTAAGCCTTTAGCGTAACAAAACTAAACAAAATATTTTTCCCTGGTTGCTTTTTCGCCTGTTTCGGAATTTCCATAATCGGATTTT
>JAZDIV010000033.1:0-74697 GCA_043804695.1 PVC group bacterium
GATAGCCGCCCCCCGACGCACGGCTCGGTGGTCTGTTGGTTATACTACACTCACTTAACCGGGGCTATACCATAAAAAAGACTTTCAAACATTAGCCAACATTTGTCTGCCGGGATATGATTTTTTTGTTGGCTTAAGGTAAACCATTCTTATTTTTTCGTAGAAAAAACAAGATTATACAACTCGCCGGGAGAATTCAAGCCGGATTATTATGATCGTGATCAACGCCCCCGGCGACGGGAAACCGGATTCGACAATTCGATTGCATTCCACGGCAGATTTTGATACAGATAGTCATGCAGGGCTGCTCTACGGCAGAAGAGCACAGGAAAACCACAGGCCAACAAGGGAGGTAGCAGAATGAATGATGTCGTCATGACGGAACGTTGTCTTCTCACCCGGCACTGGTGGGCACCGGCCGCCCGGGGGGTGCTCGCGATACTTCTCGGACTGCTGGCGTTGATCTGGCCCGGCCTTTTTGCCGATGCTTTTATCATTATTTTCGGGGTTTATTTTCTGGCCCAGGGCATCGCCGCCCTCTTCACCGCCGCCGACCTGCGGAAGGAGGAGCACCGGGGCTCGATTATCCTCGGCGGCCTGGTCGGCGTCGCGGTCGGACTGGCCATTCTCCTTTTTCCCGGGGTCTTCCTGGTCATCATCATCTGGGTGATCGCCTTCTGGGCCCTGGTGACCGGCATCCTGGAGATGAGCGCCGCCGTCCAGCTGCCGGGCGGCTCCGGCGGGAAATGGCTGCTCTTTTTCAGCGGCGTCCTCTCGGTCATCGTCGGCCTGATCCTGCTCACCCGGCCCGGCGCCGGCCTGCTGGCGGTCCTCTGGCTGATCGGCATTTACGCGATCATCGCCGGCGTCACCCTGCTGGGGCTCTCTTTCAGCCTTCGCAAGAAGCTGTCTTGAACCGGCGCTCCGCCGTCTCCGGAGAGCGCATCCGCAGCGGATGCGCTCTCCGGGTTGTTCATTCCGGCAGGGCCCCCGGTCATCGCCACCCCGGACTCAGCCCATGAGATTACGCACCCGCCGGGCGCTTTCTTTCGCCGCCCTCACCGTCTTCACCATCGCCGCCCTCCTCCTGATCGCCGAACTCGGGATCGACGATCTCACCGATCAGAACATCGAGACG
This sequence comes from PVC group bacterium, assembly GCA_043804695.1. Classification (GTDB taxonomy): domain Bacteria; phylum Auribacterota; class Erginobacteria; order Erginobacterales; family Erginobacteraceae; genus CAWGIE01. Next base: position 1,139 of record JAZDIV010000033.1, read on the forward strand.
GCGATCGACGGAGTGAAGAAACTGGGAGAGGGGGACTTCAGCGTGGCGGTCGACACCGGCGGGAGCACGGAGACAGCCGACCTGACCCGGACCTTCAACCGTCTGGAGTCCCGGCTGAAGGAGTACCTGGAGAACCTGAAGAAGGAGATGAGCGCCCGGGAGGCGGTGCATGATTTCCAACCGGGCGGGCAGTTCGACGATGTCACGGTGACGGTCCTGAAGAGAGCTAACCCGATTATTCATAAATCGGGTTAGTTTTGAACAATGTATCCATCCAGGCAAGAAGAAAAAGCTCATGACTGACACTGGCGAACCCGCTCCGGAAATAACCGTGCGCCCGGAGGCGGCACTGGTGGATGAAACGGTTATAATCTCTCTCGCCGGTTTTCAGCCGGGGGAGAGCGTCACGGTCCGCGCCGGGATGACGGACGCCCGGGGGGTCGAGTGGGAAGCTCACGCCGTCTTCCGGGCAAACGCCCGCGGAGAGCTGCGGACCGGAGAGCAGGCCCCCCTCTCCGGCACCTATCGGGGAAGGGATCCGATGGGACTCTTCTGGTCGATGGTTTCGCCGGGCGGTGAGAGCTATCACCCGTCCCTCGAACCGGCCCCGATCACGATCCGCGCCGAAACTGAAACGGGAGAGACTGTCTCAACCGTCTTCCGGCGCCTTTCCGTCACCCCCGGCGTCGCCCGAATCGAGCTTCGCGAAGACGGATTGATTGGAGAGTTCTTCGTCCCGGAGGGGGACGGACCGGCCCCGGCTGTCCTGGCCGTGGGCGGCTCCGCCGGCGGTCTCAGGTGGTCCCGCGGTGCGGCCGCCCTCCTGGCGTCCCGGGGATACGCGGCCCTGGCCCTGGCCTATTTCGGGCTAAAAGGGCTCCCCCCGACCCTGAAGGAGATCCCCCTGGAATATTTTCAGAAAGCGATCGGGTGGCTGGAGAAACGTCCCGAGACCCGGAGCGGCACCCTGCGCGTGATCGGGGTCTCGAAAGGCGGGGAACTGGCGCTCCTGCTCGGTTCCGTCTTCCCGGCCGTCACCGGGGTGGCCGCCTTCTCCGGGAGCGGACTCGCCTTCAACTGCCTCGACCGGGCGGTAGTCTCATCGTGGACATTCCGGGGAAAGCCGATCCCGTTTGTTCCCTTCGCCGACGCCTCCTTCTTCTCCCGGGCCGATTTCAGCCGTCCCCTCCGTTTCACCGGGTTCTATCTCGACAACATGAAAAACCCGGATGATCTCCGGGCCGCCGGGATCCCGGTGGAAAAAATCAACGGCCCCGTCTTCCTCGTCAGCGGGGGCGACGACGGGGTCTGGCCCGCCGGACAGCTGGCCGGGGCCGCCGTCCGGCGCCTGAAAGAGCACCATCATCCCGTGACCCATCTCCACTATCCGGACGCCGGACATCTGACGAGATATCCCTTCCTGCCCACGACCTCTCTCTCCATGCGGATGGAAGAGATGGGTCTCACGCTCGCCTTCGGGGGAAGCCCCGCGGCCAACCACCACGCCGCGGCCGACGCCTGGCCGCGGCTGCTGGATTTCCTGGAGCAGGGCCGGTGAAAGGCAAGGCCCGCCTGAGATCGCTGCCGGCAGTGGCGACCGCCCTTTTTCTGGCCACCGCCGCGGTGCGGGCGGGGCAGGGAATGGCGAACAACACCGCCGTAACGGCAACCCCGTCGCCGGTGAGCGGAGAAGAGATTTCCGTACTCGATCATTTCCCCCTTCTCAACGGCCTGAGCTGGAAGTACCGTTCCAACCTGGGCGATGTCTCCTCCCGGGTCATCATCGACGGCGACCGGGTCACGATCATCTCCGAGTCGTCCCCCCTCGACATCAGGCAGACTCTCCAGCTCACGCCGGACGGACTCTTCCTGACCGAAGCCGAGAGCGACACCTTCCTCCTCTCCACCCGGAGAACCTATCACCCGTTCCTCCTCCGTTTCCCACGCCGGGTCGCGGTCGGCAAAAGCTGGGAATGGAAGGGGCGGGAAGTGGTGGACGGGGATATCATCGAGAGCCGGGTCGAGGGGGTCATTGACGGGTGGGAGACGGTCGCCGTCCCCGCCGGCGAGTTCAGATGCCTGAAAGTCACCGTCAGGACCGTCTCCGACGACGGGACGACCAGCTCTTCCACCCAGTGGCTCGCCTCCGGCATCGGGATCGTCCGGGCCGACATCAAGATCGATGCCGGCGGCCTCTCCGGTTTCATCATCTCCCTGCTCGGGTTCGATTCCTACCATCTGGAACTGGAAGAGATGAACCGGCCGGAGAAAAAATAATATTTGGAGGGGGGAAGAAACGGTTTGACGGGAGGGCCGAAGCCCATTACCATATCCATTGTCTGGCTTGGGCCGGATCTCGGATATCCGGATGAAGCCGCTCCCGGATCCGGCGGAGCGGATCGACGACCCCCGGGGGTTCACCGTCACCGGCCACACCCTGGAATGTGCCGGCATCTGCCCACAATGCCAAGCCGATTCCAAAAAAACCGGAGACTAGTGGTTATGCGCGGATCAATAGCTTGCATAGATAGCAATAACAAGAAATTCCAAATCTCAAGCACCTCAGCCAAAGGCTGATCAGCCTCAGGCTGAAAATAACAAATAAATTCAAAATTACAATGACCGAAATTCCAAACAATTTACCAAAGTATGGGGGGAAACTCTCAAATCCATTGTAAAGCCAATGCTCTTTGATGAGGCGACTTCGCTATCCCCGGCTCTGCCAGCCGGATTTGGAATTTGTGATTTGTGATTTATTTGTTATTTGGAATTTGTAATTTAGTCATCTCGAACGGCGTTAGTAGTAATAATTAACATCATGACTAAAAACAAAAAATACTACCAACCTAAGGAGATATTGTCATGGAACTGAAAGGTTCACGGACAGCAAAAAATCTGATGACCGCCTTTACCGGCGAGTCTCAGGCCCGCAACCGTTATACCTATTTTGCCGGCAACGCGAGAAAAGAAGGGTTGGTCCAGATCTCCAATATCTTCGAGGAGACCGCCGGCCAGGAGAAAGAGCATGCGAACAGGCTCTTCAAGTTCATGACCGGCGGCGAAGAGGGGATTTTAGCGGAAGCAACTTTCCCCTTCGGGGTGATCGGGTCGACCGAGGAGAATTTGAAAGAGGCTGCCGGCGGCGAGCACTACGAGTGGACGGAGATGTACCCGGGTTTCGCCAAAATCGCCCGGGAGGAAGGCTTTGAGTCGATCGCGAAGGCGATGGAGTCGATCGCGGTGGCCGAGAAACAGCACGAAAAGCGCTACCTCGGGCTGGCCGAGAACATCAAGCGGGGCCGGGTCTTCACGCGCGAGAAACCGGTGGTCTGGCGCTGCCTGAACTGCGGGTATCTCCACCAAGGTACCGAGGCCCCGGAAATCTGCCCCGCCTGCGCTCATCCCCGGGCGTATTTCGAACTGCTGGGTGAAAACTGGTAAATATTCTTCACCACCAAGACACGAAGACACAAAAAAGGATCGGGGTTAACCTAAATTAGTTATGAAAATTAAATAATTCCATGAATAATTTAGGTTATTATTTGTCGTTCTATGTATTATGAATAGCAATCCTGTTATACGGCTACCGCACTCTGCTTTTTTCTTCTCCGGAAGGACAACATGTTATTCTTTTTGTTAACCCTGCCGGCAGAAATAGACCTTTGGCTGTAATTCATTGCCAAAGAATTTGATAAAATCAATCCTTCGTGTCTTAGTGTCTTTGTGGTTACAAAAGGAGGCCAGAGATGACAAAGAGATTTGAGATCTATAAATGCGAGGTCTGCGGGAACATCGTGGAAGTCCTCCACGCCGGCGCCGGGGCACTCGTCTGCTGCGGACAGGAAATGACCCTGATGGAGGAGAAGACCGCCGACAAGACCATTGAGAAACACGTCCCGGTGATCGAAGAGGTGCAAGACGGTACGGTCGTCAAGGTCGGGTCCGTCCCCCACCCGATGGCGGATGCCCATTATATCGAGTGGATCCAGATGATCTCTCCCGACGGCGTTCACGCTCCCCGGCATTTCCTGAAGCCGGGCGAGCCGCCGGAGACAAAGTTCAAGATGAAGCCGGCCGGAGCCACCGCCCGCGAGTTCTGCAACGTCCACGGTCTCTGGAAGAGCTGAGCAAATGCCGAGGGGATGAACTTGCTTAAATCGTGATCTTCAACTTATTATCCATTTCCAAACATTACGGCAAGCGGTATGCAGTAAGCGGTACGCGGTTTTGACTGCTTACCGCTAACCGCTCGCTGCTTACCTGTTTTGAGGAGGTCCCCATGCTGAGTAAAAAGATGCAGGAAGCGTTAAACACGCAGATCAATAAGGAGCTTTACTCGGCGTACCTTTATCTCTCGATGGCCGCCTACTGCGAGACGGTCAACCTGAAGGGCTTCGCCAACTGGATGATGGTCCAGGTCCAGGAAGAGCTGAGCCACGCCCAAAAATTTTTTCACGTCGTCAACGAGAGGGGGGGCAGGGTCGTCCTCCAGCCGATCGACGGCCCCCCTGCCAAATGGGACTCCCCCCTGGCCGTCTTCAAAAATGTTTACGAGCACGAGCAGCTGGTCACCGGCCTGATCAACGGCCTGGTCAGGCTCGCGCGGGAAGAGAATGATTGCGCGACCGAAGCGGCGCTCCAGTGGTTTGTCACCGAACAGGTCGAGGAGGAAGCCTCTGCCGGCGAGGTGGTCGAGCAGCTGAAACTGGCCGGGGACCGGGGCGGAGAATTCTTCATGCTCGATCGCGAACTGGGAACACGCGTCTTCACGCCGCCGGCGGCGTCGGGGTAGTTCGAGAACTGCTTCGGAATATTCAGTAGCGGAGATCCGCATCTGATACACAATAATTTTATTTTTCCGGAGGAAAAATAACATGAGAGAAAAAGTGGAAGCGGCTTTGAACAAGGTCCGGCCGTTTTTGCAGGCGGACGGCGGCGACGTGGAACTGATCGACGTGACTCCGGAGGGGTTGGTCAGGGTCAAGCTGACCGGCGCCTGCGGGGGCTGTCCGATGAGCCAGATGACGCTCAAGCACGGAGTGGAACGGGCGATCCGGGAAGAGGTCCCCGAGATCACCGGGGTTGAATCCGTATAAATCGCATTATTTTCGTTTTACAAAATTTTTGGGCCGTAGTAGAGTGTCCCCGGTAATCTGGTTTGACTCCACGGTCCACGCGATCACGATCAACCAGAAGCCATGAGGAGGAAAGCTGATGGCCATCTTCCGTGAAGGAGCATATCTGGTCTGTATGCGCTGCGGGCGCGAGATTGTAATCACCAACGCCGGATACTCGATGACCGATATCTGGTGCTGTATACCGACCAACCCCATGGTCACAAAGGCCACGGCGGCACAGTCAACCAGGGAAGCAGAAAAGGAGGCTCCCATGAAAGCGGCGAAAAAGAAAGCCCCGGCCAGAAAGGCCGCCAAGAAAAAAGTGGTGAAGACGGCAGCCAAGAAAAAAGTCATTAAGAAAAAAGCCCCGGCCAAAAAGGCAGCCAAGAAAAAAGTCGCTAGGAAGAAGAAATAGCGATTCCTGTTTGCAAGGAAGGAGCCCCGGCCTGCCCGGGGCTCCTTTTCTTTTATCAAGATCTGCCGAGGGGGAAGGGGAATCTTCAACATCTTAAACCATGAGCCTGAAGATCAACACCGGCCATAAACCATTCATCATGGTCTTTGATTTCGACGGGACCATCACCGAGGAGGATATCTTCGACGCCGTCTTCGCCCGCTTCGCCGACCCGAAATGCTGGGAGGCACACCGGGCCTACCATGACCGGGAGATCAGCATGAAGGAGGCCTACCTGGCGATGGCTGAATACTTCCGGGGCAGCGCGGAAGAGGTCCGCGATTTTGTCCGGGAGTTCGCCCGCCTCCGCTCCGGCTTCAAGGAGCTGCAGGCGGCGCTCTTTGCCCGCGGGCTCCGGACGATGATCGTCTCCAACGGATTCGACATCTACCTCCACTACCTCCTCGACTTCTGGGGACTCGACTTCGCCCCGGAAGATATTTTCTGCCACCACGCTGAGATTCAAGACGGCCGTTTCATCCCTTCCTTCCGCGAGCACCGTGACCTCCGGCACGACCACTGCCTGATCGGGAAGGCGGAGATCATCCGGGAGCTTCAGGAGAAGGGCTCGTTTGTCGCCTTTGCCGGAAACGGCTGGAGCGACACGCCCGCCTCCCACGTCGCCGACCTGGTCTTTGCCCGGGATCGACTGGCCCGGTACTGCCGGGAGCACCGCCTCCCCTCCGTCCCCTTCTCGACCTTTCATGAGGTGGGAACCTATCTCTTCGGGGGCAAAAGAAATGCGTGATTCCGTCAAAGCGTCTGTCCGGATATTGCTGCCGCTGGCGATCATCATTCTGCTGACGGGTTTTTTTGCCGATTTGATATACCGGGCCACGGAAAAACAGCTGGTGAGCGATTTCGGCAGAGACCAGCTGGTGCTGGCGAGTTCCGCGTCCAAGAACATAGATTTCTACCTGCGCAGCCTGGGGACCGATTCGCTCCGGCTCTCCCGCGATCTCTCGGCGGGCGGTTGGAAGGAGGGGGAGACCGAGGCGAAGCTCGCCTTCACCTTCGCAAGCATGTTCCCGCGGGCGGACGTCCTGCTGGTGGCCGATCTGAGCGGCCAGATCCGTTCCGTCTTCCCGCGTGACTTTTTCCGGGGAGAGGAGAGGATAGCGTTAGTGGAAACGGACCAGGTGCTTCAGGGCCTGAAGAAAGGGACGCCGCATATTTTCTCCCGCTCCTTCCGCATCCGAAACAAAATCAGGTACCTGGTGTTTCTCGCGTCGCCGGTTTATCAGGCCGCCCTTCCCGGCTCTCCGGGCGGGCCGGCGGCGGTTCATGATTTGGATGGCCTCGTCTGCGTCGGGATCGCCATCGATGAGATAGTGGAGAACTTCATCCTTCCGGACGTCACCGGGTCGTTGCCGACTATTTATATCATTGACTCCGACGGCACGTTCCTGGCGCACTCGACCGCGGATGTTGCCGGCCAAAACGCGCTCTCGCTCGCGCGGGAAGGAGGAAAAGGGCTATCTCTGGCCGGGATGGGGGAAAATCGCCTGCACGGGATCCTGCAAGGGGAGGAAAGCTCGGGGATCGTCCGGGGAGGAGACCCGGGCGATCAGATCGTCTCCTTCGCGTTTAGCACGGTGGGGGGATCCCGCTGGCTGGTCGGCGTGAGCCGGCCCCTCCGCCAGATCGCCCAATCCCTCAACCGGATCCAGAAGTACTACGTTTCTTTTCTCGCCTTTCTTCTCTGTCTGGGTTTCGTCTCCGGATATTTCCTCTTCAGGGCGCACCGGGCCCGGGTGCGGGCGGAAGAAGAAGCCCGCGTCCAGCGGAAGCTCAAGGAATCGGAGGAGCGGTACCGGACGCTGGTGGAGAGCAGTCCGGACGGTATCATCACCCTCGATCTGGAGGGCGGGATCGCGGATTTCAACCAGACCTTCGCTTCGATGCTGGGATATCCGCCCGCCGAAATCGCCGGCCTGGACCTGAGGCGGGTTGTCACTCCCCCCGGACAGGAACAGATTCCGCTGCCGGCCTTCTTGGCCGAGGGGCGGAGTGAATCCGGAATCGAACTGCAGCTTTACCGTCCCGACGGAAGGATTCTGCAGATTTCGATGGACGCGGCGCTCAAGTTCGATGAAGACGGTTCTCCCCGGCATTACTTCGCGGTGCTGAGAGATGTCACGCAGAAAAAGGAACTGGAACAGAAACTCGCCTTCGCCGATAAAATGGCCGGCATCGGCCAGCTGGCGGCCGGCGTGGCTCACGAATTCAACAATCTCCTTTCCCTCATCCGGAGCTCGGCCGAGATCGTGGCCCATTTCATCGGAGACGGGAAAACCCGCCCCGAAGTGCTGAAAATCGTCAAAGCGTCGGACCGGGGCGCCGTCCTGGTCGACGGCCTACTCCATTTCGCCGGCCGCAAGTCCGGAGTCCGGGAAAAGATCGATCCGGTGCAGGCCCTAGAAGAAGTCCTGGAGCTGGTGGCGGCCGATTTCCACACCTCCGGTCTCACCGTGCGGAAGGAATACTCTCTCGTGCCGGAGGTAGCGGCGGACAAGGGGCAGCTCCAGCAGGTCTTTTTAAATCTTATCATCAACGCCCGGGAGGCGATGGCGCGGGAACATACGCTCACGCTCCGGGCCGGCCACCAGGGAGACGAGGTGATTCTGGAGTTCGAAAACAACGGGCGCCCCATTTCCGCGGAGGCGCTTCACCACATCTTCGAGCCGTTCTACAGTTCCCGGGAAAGCAGGCGGAGCGGGAAGCGGGGAACGGGGCTGGGGCTCTCCATCTCGCTGGGGATCATCAAAGCCCACGGCGGAACCATCGCGGTGGCGAGCGGGGAGGGACGGCCCACGGTTTTCACCGTCAAACTGCCGGCGGCTTCATGATGCCGCCCGGGGAGTTCCGAAACCATGAGAAAGATACGGGTGCTGATTGTTGACGACGACCGCGACCTCTGCGACAACCTGAGCAAGATCCTCTCGCTGGACGATCGGGAAACGGAGGTCGCGTTCGACGGCGCCGACGCCCTGGTTAAACTGCGCCGCCGGGAATACGACGTGCTGGTTCTGGACATCAAAATGCCGGGGATGGACGGGATTCAGCTGCTGCAGGAGATCCAGGACCGGTCGGGGAATACCGCGGTGATCATCCTCACCGCCTACCCCACGCTGGAGACGGCCATGGACGCGGTGGGGGACAGGATGATCATCGAATACGTCCGCAAGCCCTTTTCCATGCAGCAGATCCGGAACGCGGTGGGGAAAGCCGCCGCGAGCATCGGCCTGGTGAGCTGCCCGCCCGAAAATCTCAACGAGCGGGTGGGGGCACTGGTTCGCCGCCGGCGGAACCTGAAGGAGATGGGCGGCCGGGAACTGGCCCGGGCCGCCGGTCTGTCTCCCAGCCTGCTCAGCCAGGTGGAATCGGGAAAGAGCGCCGCCTCGCTGAAAACGCTTTACCAGATCGCGAAAGCGCTGGATCTCAGCGTCTCTGATCTTCTGCAGGATTTGTGAGGAAGTATCTCATTGCCCATCCGCCCAATTCGGTCGGCCCCTGAAAATCCGGGATAACCTCCGCTCTCCCGCTTGATGCCGCGAACCTCCGGTCAGCCCCGGGCAGCGGCACGTCCATCCATCTCTTCTTGTTAGTTAGAACCCCCTGGTTTATCGCCCGGTGTTCAATGCCATGAAATTAAATTCATTCCCACTTTACATCTCTACGCTTGGATGCTACGCTTCCCGCCATGATAAGAAAATCGCTCATCCAGAACGTTTTCCTCGCCGTTTTCGGGCTGCTGCTGGGAATGATCGCCCTCGAAGCCGGTTTGCGGGTTGCCGCTCGTGTGGTCATGTGGCAAAGAGACCGGGGGGCTTCGCCTTCTCCGGGTGAGCGCGGCCAGTTCACGATTTTATGCGTCGGGGAGTCGACCACCTACTGCGGCGACCGTTCGTATGCCTACCCCCGTCAGCTGGAATACATCCTGGGAGAACAACATCCCGGCCGCGGCATCCGGGTTATCAACAAAGGAAAACCGGGGTGCAATTCGGCTTATATAGCCCGCAAACTCCCGGAATGGCTGGCTGAAGATCAACCCGACCTGGTCGTCGCCATGATGGGAATCAATGACTCCCGGGAACGGCTCGCAGCCTATTCCGCCGCCGGGGAGGAACCGGGGTTCTGGGAGCGCCTTCGCCTCGTCAAGGTTTTGCGTTTCGCCGGGCAGAACCTCGGATTCATCCTGCGCTCCGGGATCAGGACTCTGACCTGGAATGCCGACGATTATGTTTTCGCAGGGATGCGTTTGCTTGAAATCGGGGATGATGAAGAGGCCACGCGTTTGTTCCGCCGCGCGCTCGAGCGTGACCCCCACTGTGCTGCCGCTCACACGGGCCTGGCCCGTTATTATCTGCACCGGCAGGATTTTAAAAAAATAATGAGTGAATGCGCTCTCGCGCTCACACACGATCCGAACAACGACCGGGCGATGACGGTCAAGGGGCGGGCGTGCATGGAACAGAGCAAATGGGGCGAGGCAGCCGGATATCTCGAGCAGGCATTGAGCATCAACCCCCTCAATGATGAAGCCCTCGGCGCCCTCGCCTGGTGCTATTACTGGAAGCAGAAACGTCTGCAGGAAGCCGAGGATCTTGCCCTCCGGGCTCTCCGGAGCGCCCCGGCGAACCACCTGGCGAACGCGGCGTTGTGGTCTGTGTACAGGAAGCGCGGGGAGACCGGGCGGGCGCTCGACGTTTGCCTGAAGGCCCACGAGGCCGAGCCCCTCAACGACCGCTACTGCGCCGAAATCGCTCAACTCTATGACGAACTGGGTGCCCCCGAATCATCGGAGACATACCGCCAGAAAATCGAATCCGCGCGCCTGAGCGCCGTCAACCCCATGACGGTGGAGAGTTACCGGAAGATCAGGGAGATGTGCCGGGAGCGGGGGATCCTTCTGGTGGCGGTCCAGTACCCGATGCGAAGCGTTGAGCCGATCGAGAAGATCGTGGGGCCGGGCGAGGGGGTGATCGTCGTCGACAACGAGCTCATCTTCAAGGAAGCGGTGAACCGGGACAGCTTTCAGGCATATTTTAAGGACAACTTCGCCGGAGATTTCGGACACTGCACCGCCGAGGGGAACCGCCTCCTCGCCGACAACATCGCCCGGCATATCGGCCCGGAGATGAATTGAAAGTCAAATGGATCGTAAGCGAGCAGAGATCGACGTCCGCCATCTGAAGCGGGCGGTCTACGGGCCGGTCGTCGTCGCCTTCCTGGTTTTGATCGCCCTGGTATGGCTGGACGAAGCCCTTGACGTGCCTTTCCTTATCTATCGTACATCCCAGACCGCGCCCGGATGGATAGAGGCGCTCGAAGAAACCCTTCTCATCTTCACCATCGCGTTCTTCACCATCGCGGCCCTGCGCGCCGGGCTTAACCGGCTCATCGACGGGACGAGATGAGAAAGCGGGTTGTTGTAGTGCTGCTCCTTATCCTCGTGACGGGAGCCTTTCTGCGGCTGTACCGGCTCGGGACCGTCCCCGGGGGCTTTTTCCGGGATGAGGCGTGGAACGGTTACAAAGCCTACTCTCTCCTGAAGACGGGAAAGGACACGCGGGGGAACGCTTTCCCGCTCTTCTTCGCCCAGTGGGGGGACATCTCTTTCAGCAGCCCCTTTGTGTACGCGTCCATCCCCTTCATTTACCTCTTCGGCCTCAACGAGACGGCCACCCGCCTTCCCGCCGCCCTTTTCGGCCTGCTAACGGTGGGGATGCTCTATCTCTGCGTGAAGGAATTTTTCGGTCGCGATCGTGCTCTGGCGGCCTCATTTCTGCTCGCCGTCTCCCCCTGGCATATCCAGTTCAGCCGGCTGGCATTTCGGGCGATTACCTTCCCGTTCTTCTTCCTGCTCGCGGTCTGCCTCTTGAAAAAGGGCCTTCGGCGGAAGGGATGGCTCCCTGTGGGGTTCGCGGTTCTGGGGGCGACTATTTACACCTACTCCTCTGCCATGGTTTTCATCCCGCTTTTCTGCGCGGTATATCTCCTGGTTTACCGGCGCACCCTCTTCTGCCGGCAGACGGCGGTTGTGACGGTTCTTTCCCTTCTTCTCTTCTTAATCATTGTATATCCGGCGACGCTTCACAGCCGCACGTGGGAGGGGCAGCAATATTTCCGTGGAACGACCTATGTGGGCGATAAGCTGAGAGTGGGAGATCTTAAGGATTTCTTTTTAAGATACATCGGCTATTTCTCTCCGGCGTATCTGGCCGGTTCCGGGCCGGAAGAGATTCCCTGGCCCAGCCCCTGGAAGTTCGGTCTGGTTTATTTCTTCGAGTACCCTCTTATCCTCCTTGGTCTCTATGTGTTCATGAGTCGCCGGACACGGGACCGCTGGCTCTTTATCGGCTGGCTTTTCCTCTATCCTTTTTCAGTGTCTCTCACCGATGCCTATTTTCACAGCCTGCGCACCTTCATCGCGGCACCTCTCTGGCCGGTGCTGGGCGCCGAGGGGCTCTGCCGTGTGGTGGAGTTCGTTCGCCGTCGTCGAAGATGGTGGTTGGTTGCGGGATATTCGTTCGCTGCCGCCGCCCTGCTGAACATTGCTCTTTTCGTTCACGCGTTTTTCACAGGATACAGCGCTAAGTCGTCGGCGGCCCTCCAATACGGCTACCGGGAGGCCATCGGTTACATCGAGTCGATCCGAAAACCGGAGGACGTGGTGAAAGTGCACTCAGATCTGGTGCTTTCCTATATCTTTGTTATCTTTTACACCGAGTTCGACCCGGATTATTTCCACAAGGCTTCCTTTCGACTCTCTACCCGGCGGAGCGGGTGTTACTCCGCGTATGGCAACATCGGCCCGTATTACTTCTCCACGGACGATCTTGATTGGGAAAATCCAACGGGGAAAATATATTATCTCAGCAGGCCGAGCCGGAGGAAGGATGGCTGGAGAAAGCTCAAAACAATCACAGATCCGAGCGGCGCCGCCCAGCTCCAGATTTGGGAGTTGCGGAAATAAAGAAGAGGGATTATCTCTTCGGGACGGGGCCTGGTTAAATCAGATGGATCGGTCTGATTTTTTTCTTGCCCGACTTCGCCGGTTCAAAGAAAATGAGCGCTGGCATGGAAAACCGGGGTAAATCCAGAAGACTTCGCCCCAGCGGAGGTTACCGGACACTCCGTTCATTCCGGGTGACAACGATCATCTACGACGCCACGGTCTCGTTCTGCGACCGTTTCCTGAACAAACGCTCACGCACCGTGGACCAGATGGTTCAGGCAGCCCGGAGCGGGCGCCAGAACATCGCCGAAGGCAGCCGGGCGGCGGCAACCTCGAGTCAGACCGAGCTGCGTCTGGTGAATGTCGCCCGGGCCAGCCTCGATGAACTCCTCCTCGATTATGAAGATTTCCTCCGACAGCGAGAGCTGGTTCAATGGGGAAAAGACGATCCGCGGGCAAGGGAAGTACGGGCGGTGGGGAAGCAGCATCAGACCAATCGGTCCGATCCGTCGGATTCCAAACCCTACGCCGCCTGGCTCAACCACACCGATCCGGCGGTGGTCGCCAACGCCGTGACCTGCCTGATTCACCAGGCCAATTACCTGCTCGATCGGCAAATTGCCGGGCTGGAACGGCAGTTCATCGAGGAAGGCGGCTACAGTGAGCGGCTGGCGGCGGCGCGAATTGAGAAGCGGCGGGGGATGAAAAATCAGTCGGATCAGTCCGATCAGACGGATCCGACCGATAAAAACTTCCCCCCCTGCCCGCTCTGCGGTGGCCTGATGGTTCCGCGGACCGCCCGCAAGGGAAAGAACGCGGGGAGACAGTTCTGGGGCTGCGTCGCTTTCCCGGAGTGCAAAGGCACCCGACCATTTGAAGGATGAGAAGTTGAGGGGAGAAGTGCTCCCCATCCCGGTCCTCCCCCGCCTGCCGGGCATAGCCGCTGACCTGACGGTACTACTCCTCCGGCGCCCCCTTCATCCTCAGTTGAGCGCCAGTGACGCTATTTGATTCCGGCCGGCCGTACCCTTCGGGATAGAGATAGGAGCCCCGCTCCGACTCCGGCTTCTCCTCTTCCACCTGGATCCGGTTATCCTCCGCCCAGGGGTCCCGGCGGATGCCGGTCACCTGCCAGGAGACCTCCATCCCGGGGGTCCCGCCGGCGATCCGGAAGCTGTTCCCGGACACCTTTTGCGAGATGTAAAGGTTCGGGCCGGGCGCCCCGAGCGGGGTGAGCTGATAGCGGAAATCGCGGTTGAGGGCCTCGAACCAGTCCGGGAGCGTCACCGCCGCTTCCCCGCTCCCGTCGAGGACCGCGGTGCCATTGTAAATATTCATCATGTCCGGCGACTCGACGAAGGAGTGGCTCAGGTAGCGGTTCTCCGGGTCGAGGGGATGGTCGATCCGGAAGCTGCCGCCGGTTTTGTAAAGGGTGCCCGTGATATTAACATCCCCATTGAACCAGCCGGCGTAACCGGAGGAACTTTCACCATAGATACCCACCCCGAAGTTACTTTTTCCTCCGACGGCTCTCCCGTTGCTTGCTGTGGTTTCAAACCATCCGGCGTCGTTGGAACCTCCCCGCACCTCTAATTGATAGGTGGGGCTCGCCGTTCCGATGCCAACCCGGCCGGTGCTCTGCACGATGAAGGCTGACCCCCCCGGCCCGGCGGAGATGAAATTCTGTCCGCAGTCGATAATATCGATTCCGTTATAGGGAGTATCATGGATATAGAGGGCGCTCCAGCCGGTATTGGCAATTTCAACGCCGTGCCAGGGAGAATTCACGAAGTATCCCCGGCCGCCGTCAACGGTGAGGCGATCCTGGACATAAAGAGAGTCGGTCCCGATCCCGACGTTTCCCGCGGTAAAATAAAGATTATTCCCTTTCGGGGTCCAGCGGCCGCCCGGCGCGCTGAGGGGGATATCGGTGCCCCCGCCGTAGTAGGCCCGGGTCAGCCCCCGCACCGCCCAGAGACCGGTTACCGGGCGGAAGATGGCGATATCGTCTTTCCCGTTGTTATTATAGTCCCCGGGGACCGGGATGTCGCCCGAACCGCCGAAATAGACCCGGGTTATCCCCCGCACCGACCAGAGCCCGCTGGCGGGCCGGAAGATCCCGATGTCATCCCTGCCATCCCCGCCGAAGTCCGCTCCCGCCACCGCCCAATTCCAGCTCAAACCGAGCACTGCAACCGCCAGCACCGCCGCCGTTCTTTTCATACCACTGCCTCCTTTTTTCTCTCCTGCGACCACGACGGTGCGCGGCCCTCCAGACTTGCCGCTGGAGGGACGCGCTCTGCCGCGTCAGAAGCAGCTTGTTTACCCTGCAGATACAGCCGTTATTCTCCTGATAGCCCTCTTCCGGCAGTTTCGCCGTCTTTTCAGTGGGAGGGCGTTTCCTGTTCATAGGGCTTCCTTCCATCGGGTTATCGGATGCTGAAAACGGCGTTTCTACTCCTTTGTCTTCAAGCGGCAGCAGCCCGGCGAACCCATATCCAGGCCGCAGTGGGGGCACTTCTCGGCGCCCGCCCGGCAGCAGAGCTCGGTTCCCTTGACCTGACCGCATTTGGAACAGAGGGCCTTCATGTCCACCGCGGCGGCCGCGACCGCAGGCATGCCGCAGCCCTGTTTCCCGGCCGATTGTTTTGCCGGGCAGCAGCCGGCCATGGCCGGGGTCGCCGCCAGGCAACCGATCACCAGGACCAGACCGCAGATGATGAGATGTCTTGGCATCATTGCATCCTCCTTATTCATTTTGTTGCTTCTTTTTTAACGGCGCCGGCATTCCGGCCGCCGGAATTATGAACTTAGAATCTCTGCCAGGTCCTCTTCCGGATCCCCGATCGGCCTGATCGCGAATTTCTTCACCAGGACCTGGAGGACGCCGGGCGAGACAAACGCCGGGAGGCTGGGGCCAAGGCGGATACCCTTGATCCCGAGGTGGAGGAGGGAGAGGAGGACCACCACCGCCTTCTGCTCGTACCAAGAGATGATCAGGGAGAGCGGAAGATCGTTGACCCCGCACTCAAACGCCCCGGCCAGGGCCTGGGCAATCCGCACCGCCGAGTAGGCGTCGTTGCACTGCCCGACGTCGAGGAGCCGCGGGATCCCGCCAATCTCGCCGAAGTCTCGGGTATTGAAACGGTACTTTCCGCAGGCCAGCGTCAGGATCACGGTGTCTTTCGGCGTCAGTTCGGCAAATTTTGTGAAGTAGTTCCGCCCGGGCTTGGCCCCGTCGCAGCCGCCGATCAGGAAGAAATGTTTGATGGCTCCGGTCTTCACCGCTTCGACTACCTGGCCGGCCACGGAGAGAACCGCCTCGTGGGCGAACCCGACGGTGATGGTCTTCCCCGCCGACTCCTCGAACCCTCCCAGCTTTTTCGCCTTCGCAATCACCGCCGAGAAGTCCTTCGGGCCCCCGTCACGGTCCGGGATGTGCGTCACACCCGGCCAGGCGACCAGACCGGTGGTAAAGACCCGGTCCCGGTAGGAGTCGAGCGGCTTCTGGATGCAGTTGGTGGTGAAGAGGATGGCGGCGGGCACGCCGTCGAACTCCTTTTGCTGGTTCTGCCAGGCGGTGCCGAAGTTCCCCGCCAGATGCCGGTTTTTCTTCAGACCGGGGTACCCGTGGGCGGGGAGCATCTCCCCGTGGGTGTAAACGTTGACCCCGGTGCCCTCGGTCTGCCGGAGCAGCTCTGCCAGGTCCTTGAGGTCGTGCCCGGTGATGATGATGGCCGGTCCCTTCCGGGTCCCCAGGAAGACCGGAGACGGTTCCGGAACCCCGAAGTGCTCCCGGTGTCCCTCCGAGAGGAGCGCCATCGCGATGATGTTCACCCTCCCGCACTCCAGGTTCAGGGAAACCAGTTCGTCGGCGGAACGGTCGCCTTCCGCCAGGACGGCAAGAGCCCGATTGATAAAATCGTACACCTCGTTCGAGTCGCTGCCCAGAATACGCGCGTGGTCAGTGTAGGCGGAGAGCCCCTTCAGCCCGAAGAGCAGAAGATGCTCCAGCGAGCGGAGATCTTCGGGCTTTTTGGGGTCGGCCATCAAGCCGACGCCCGCCGCCTGCTCCAGAAGCTCCGCCCTTGTCCCCGCGGGCTCCCAGGCGGCCGCGGCCGGCGGCCGGAGGCCGGGATCGGGGGACAGCCCCCGGGCTTTCTCTTTGACTTCCGCCGCCCGGCGGATCAGTCCCTCCAGGCGATCGGGATCGAAGTCGACGTTGGTGATCGTACTGAAGAGGGCCCGCACGATGAATTCGTTCACCTCCGGGTCCCGTTTCCCCGCCGCCGCACCGAGGGCGGCATACCAGCCGATCCCTTTCACTGCGTGGACCAGCAGATCCTGCAGGGCGGCTGTCTCCGGGGTCTTCCCGCAGACTCCTCCCACCGTGCAGCCGGTACCTTTGGCCGTCTGTTCACACTGGTAACAAAACATGTTCATCTCGTACCTCCTTATAAATTACTCGCTTCGCTCACAACTTTTGCCACTAAGACACCAAGACACCAAGAAAAACCAAATAAAGTGAGTATTTTTCTTTTCCCTCTTTTCTTGGTGTCTTTGTGCCTTGGTGGCTAATAATTTTTAAATTCCGAAACAGCGTCTTATTCCACACCGCAACTGGTGGACTGTTTCATTTTTTCCGGATGCGGGGTTTTGATGATCAGGAACGTCGCGTCTTCCCCGGATTGGTTGACGATGTTCATCGGGGTCCCGTTGGCCACCGGGACCAGGTCGCCTTCCCGCGCCCGGATCTTCTCCCCGGCCAGGTCCACGACCACCTCGCCTTTGACCACCAGGAGGTGAATGTTTGAGTTGGCGTTGTGCTGGGGGACCATCTGACCCGGTTTCAAGGCTGCCTGCATCAGCAGCAGGTAGTCCTCGTCCACCAGCTTTCTCTTTCCCACCCCCTCGTCCTGGCATGGTATTTCTTTCAACACGTTTATCTCCGGCATCATCA
Organism: PVC group bacterium; assembly: GCA_043804695.1. Classification (GTDB taxonomy): domain Bacteria; phylum Auribacterota; class Erginobacteria; order Erginobacterales; family Erginobacteraceae; genus CAWGIE01. The sequence continues at coordinate 18,631 of JAZDIV010000033.1, forward strand.
CCTCCTCGCCACCGTCACACCGGGGGCCCAGTATTGTTACGGCTATCAAACCGCATACAACCGTTAAGCTCTTCTTTATCATCTTCTTACCTTTCTCCTTCCTGTTTCTGTCCTTGCCTTCGCCGACGTCCCTGGTGCAGACGATCGTATTTTTCCGGGCCCTCCGACAACAGACCCCCGCGGCCTTGTGCCGCGGGTGAATCAGTTCACTGGCTACCCCCGACGCCCCCCCTTCCCAGGAGCTGGGGTTGTTTGGACACCCATTGTAGCCTGTGAACTTCCGCTCCGGCGGGACTCCTTCGACTCCGCTCCCTTCGACTGCGCTCAGGGTCTTCGACAGGATCTTCGAAAAGCCGCCGGGGGCGGGTGCTGCTTTGCGGCCGGTTGTAATATTCCTCAATCCTGATTACCTTTCTCTTCATGGGATACTCCTTCAACATCCCTTACCAGGCCGCCGATGGTGATCCCCGCCAGGTCGGCCAGGACATTTTCTTCGATCTTTTTCAGCTGGCGGCGAAGGGGGCAGCGGGAGCGGTTTGGGCACACATGATTCCTGAAGAGGCACTCCGCCAGGTCAAGCTTCCCCTGAAAAATCCCGATCAGACGGATGAGCTCGATCCGGCCGGGGTCCCCGGCCAGGCGGACGCCCCCCCCCGCGCCCTCCCGGCTGGAGACCAGCCCTTCCCGGGCGAGATCCTGGAGAAGTCGGCGGAGATAGGAGAGCGGAATCTTCTCCCGCTCCGCGATCTCCCGCGAGGAGACATATCGCCCCTTCTCCCGGGCCAGGCAGATCAACGCCCGGACCGCGTAATCGGTATTCTTGGTCAGCAATTTCATTGTCCTTTTCCCGGTTAAACTAATACTAATATAGTATTAGTTAGACGAACTGTCAAGTATTCCGTTCATTTGTTTTTCATTTTTCTCTACCCCGTTATAGCTTTTCATTAAGCTCTAAAATATGGTATGTAGTACCTCAGGGAACATTAAACAGGGAGAGAAATGAAGATGAAACCGCGGAAGATAACCGAAGGCGTCTCCTGGGTAGGAGCGATCGACTGGGACCGAAAGCTCTTCGATGCCCTGATCCCCCTGCCCGACGGGACCAGCTACAACTCTTACCTGATCGAGGGTGATGAGAAAACGGCCCTGATCGATTCCGTCGATCCCCCGTTTTCCGGTCTGCTGCTCGAAAAACTGGCCGGGGTGGAAAAAATCGACTACCTTGTCTCCAACCACGCGGAACAGGACCACTCCGGGTCCATCCCGCGCGTCCTCGATAGATACCCGGAAGCGAAGGTCGTCACCAACCCGAAATGCCAGGGGATGCTGATCGATCTCCTCCGGATCCCGGAGGAGAAGTTCATCACCGTCGAAGACGGCGGGATTCTCTCGCTGGGCAACCGGACCCTGGAGTTCATCTACACCCCCTGGGTCCACTGGCCGGAGACGATGTCCACCTTCCTGCGGGAGGAGAGAATTCTCTTCTCCTGCGACTTCTTCGGCTCCCACCTGGCAACCTCCGATCTCTTCGCCTCCGATGATGACCGGGTGGCCGAAGCCGCCAAGAGGTACTACGGGGAGATCATGATGCCCTTCCGGCCGACGATCGTCAGGAACCTGGATAAAATCAAGGGGCGGGATATCTTTCTGATCGCGCCCAGCCACGGGCCGATATACAACCATCCGTCGTTTATCATCAGCGCTTACCGCAAGTGGGTGGCGGACACCTGTGAAAATTCAGTGGTGCTGCCGTTCGTGACCATGCACGGGAGCACCGGCCTGATGGTGGAGCATTTACTCAGCGCCCTGCTGGAAAAGGGGATCACCGTTTATCCCTTCAACCTGGCGGTCACCGATGTCGGCAAGCTGGTGATCGCTCTGGTGGAAGCCGCCACCATCGTCATCGGCACGCCGACCGTGCTGGCCGGTCCCCACCCGCTGGCACTAAACGCGGCCGCCCTGGTCAACGCCCTGCGTCCCAAGGCCCGGTTCGCCTCGATCATCGGCTCCTACGGGTGGGGGGGGAAAACCGTCGAGCAGATCACCGGGGCCATCGCCAATCTGAAGATTGAGCTGCTGGAGCCGATTCTCTGCCAGGGACTCCCCGGGTCGGATGACTTCAGGGCCCTGGACGGCCTGGCCGATGCCATCGCCGCGAAGCACCGGCAAGTTGGCGCGAAGCCCTAACTTGTTGTAGCGAAGCGGAAATCCCGATGTATCGGGGCTGCTTCGGAATTTTCAGCCAGAGGCTGATGCGCCTCTGGAGCACAATAAATTAACAAAACGGCTATCGTTGAACGGTTGCGCTGCTCGAAACGTTGAACGGCGTACGGTTACGTGCGGCTCGCCCCCGCAACCGATTCCAGCTGCGCAACCGCAACCTTTTAACCCGAACGTTGCCCGAGCGAAGCGAGGGCTAAGTTCTAAGTATCCGCACCACCCGGGCTTCTCCCTCTTTCCGCCGGCGCCGCCGCTCACAGCGGCGGATAAATAAGAACGCGGCAGAAAGAAGAACCACCCCCAGGCCCAGGCCGGGCAGGGACGGATCCCATCCCCGGAGGGAAGCCAGACCGTATCCCGCGGCGACGCCGATAAAAAACCCGAGCAGGGGAAGGCCGAAGAGAAGCAGGGCGGACCGAAGGGGATCACGGGGGGAAATTTCCACCTCGACCTCGTCCCCCGGACGGGCGGCCGCCGGGTTCAGGGCATCGAGGACCATGTATTTCCCCCCTTCCCCTGCCGCGCAGCGCCCGCAGCCGGCGCAGCCCGACTGCCGGGGCAGACGGACCATCGCGCGGCCTACCGTTATCCCGACAACCCGTCCTCTTTCCATCCTCAAACCCATGCCATCAGCAGGTGCGATTGACAATCACCAATCCATCTATTATTCTGGTTCTCTTTCATTTTGTGTGGGTAGATACCGGTATTCAAAGCATCATTATATAATGACGAGATCCTCAGCCTCTGGCTGAGGATTGATTTAGTCATTAACAATCCAAGCTAACCGCCAAGGTATGTAAGAGCATCAGATCATTTGAATTCCCCACACGAAACGGCAGAGAACCATTATCCTTTGATCATGGCATCGATAGAAACCACCATCCCGACGCTTAATCCAGATTATTCATGAAAATTAAATACTTTCAAGAATAATCCAGGTTGCTGCGAAGGGGCTGCTGTCCTCAATGAAGATTTTTTACTGGATACCGTGCTTCTTTTTCATCTTCTGCGGGGCGGTTCTGACCGACGATACCTCCGGGGATTGGACCCCTGCTCCCTATTCTGTCTCCATCCATCTCCACGGCGAAAAAAGCGACCCTCTCAAGCAGCTGCTCCTGGACGTCTCCACCACCGCCGCCAGCCAAAAAAATCCGCCCCCGACCCTGAGCCTGCTGGAGGCGATCGCCCAGAATGACGCGGAAAAGATGGTGAAAGTTCTCCGCGCGGAAAGCTTCTACACCGGGACGGTGCGGCCTGATTTCAAAAGGAACAAAAATGAACTCCACATCATCTTCTCGGTAACGACCGGGAAACCGTTCCTTCTCGGCACCGCCCATATCAATATCGCGGGGGAGGCGCTGCCGGCGGCGGTCGCGGTCCCCGACGGAACCGCGATCGGGCTGAAAGCCGGCGAACGGGGAACCTCCACCACGATCGTTTCCGCGGGAGACAGGCTTCTAAAATTTTTCCAGAAAAACGGATACCCCTTCGTGCAGATCCGCGACCGGCAGGTGGTGGTGGATTACGCGACCGAGACGGTCGCCGCCACCTTCACGATCGACCCGGGGGAACGGGCGTCCTTCGCCTGGACAACTTTCACCGGGCTGAAGGACGTGGACCCGGAGTTCGTCCGGAAGAAGATCCCCTGGCAGGAGGGCCAGCTGTACGACCCGGCGTTGGTACAGGAACTCCGGAACCGGCTCAGCCGGACCGGTCTCTTCACCACGGTCCTGGTCTCGCACGGGCAGGAAGAAGAAAAAACCGAGGAGGCGGATCACCGGACCGGGGAGAATACGGACGTCCCCCTCGTTCCTCTCCCGGTCACGGTCACGGTCCGGGAGAGGGACCGCCACACGGTCGGGCTGATGGCAGGATACAGCACCGACATCGGCTTCGGGGGGGGGGCCTCCTGGGAGGACCGGAACCTGCTGGGGCAGGGAGAACTGCTGCATCTGGAGTTTTTCGTCAGCCAGCAGATGTATCTCGGGGAAGGCCGGTTCCGGCTGCCGGAATTTCTCAGTCCCGACCAGTCGCTGACCCTGGCCGTCCAACCGGTCTATGACGATCCCAAGGCATACACCAGCTACCGGATCCGCAACTCGGCCGTCATTCAGCATGACTTCAGCGATGCCTTTTCCGTGAGCGGCGGCGCCGCCTTCACCTTGGACGCGGTCGAGCAGCTTGATCAGGAGAAAGACTATCTTCTTTTCTCAATCCCCATCTCGGCGAACTGGAGTCTCGGCGGCATTCAGCCGTTCCCCCGGGCGGGCGCCCTTTTCTCCGTGATGGGCGAGCCCTACTACGACCTGCACAGCGATCGCCTCTTCATCAAAACGCTGCTCAACACCAACCTTCTCTACCGGTTCCCCGGGGCCGATTTCCTGACCGCCGTCGGCCGGATCTCCTTCGGGAGCATCCCCGAGGCGTCCCCGGGAGAAGTCCCGGCCGACCTTCGGTTCTACGCGGGGGGGGCGAACTCGATCCGGGGGTACGCCTACCAGATGGTGGGCCCCCTGGTGAAGAGAGACCCGGTCGGCGGACGGTCGCTTTTCACTTTCTCCTTCGAGTGCGACGTCCAGATGATCGGGGACTTCGGGGGGGCCGTTTTTCTCGACGGCGGCTCCGCGTTCGAAGATGCACTGCCCGGCCCGTGGGACGAGGTTCGCTATGGAACAGGCATGGGGCTGCGGTACTTCACCCCGATCGGACCGATCGGGCTGGACATCGGCTTTCCCCTCAACGGGCGCAAAGGGATCGACAAAGATTTCCAGGTGTACGTCAGCATCGCGCAGATTTACTGACCACTTTTTATTAACCATGAAGAACATGGATAGGGAATAGGGATTGGGGAATGGTGAATGGGTTATGAGCTGGCGTCTATTCCCCATTCCCTAATCCCCATTCCCCAAATGTCCTTCGTGGTCGGTACCTTTATGAAAGTGACTCGTATATTAAAAACCATAATAAAATACGTCTTCCGCGCTCTGATGCTGCTCCTGGCACTGGTCGCGGTGCTCCTGGGCGTGATCCAGACCCCGGCCGGGAAGAGGCTGCTCGCCGACGGGATTACCGCTCTGGCGAGTTCGGACGACGGGTCGGGAGTGACTTTCAGATCGCTCTCCGGTTTCATCCCCTTCCGCTTCGGTGTCGGCGAATTCAAAATCAGCGACCCGGAAGGTGACTGGCTGGTGGCAGAGGACATATCGCTGCGCATGGACGCGGGGAGCCTCCTCCTTTTCCGCCTCCGGGCGGAAGAGGTGACCGCCGGGAGGGTCACCTGGCGGAGGCTGCCGGCAGGGACGGATGACGACAGGAGAGCAGAGGACCCGGAGGAGGAGGGTTTCACCCCCCGGGACATCCCCTCCTTTGCCGTGGAGCGCCTGTGGATAAAAAACCTGACCGCGGAAGAATCCCTGCCGGGGAAACGGATTGTCGCCGAGCTGAAAGGACATGTCCGCAACGATTCGGCCGGCGGCGCCGGCGTCAACCTGGCCCTGAAACCGGTCGGTCGGGATGGTGATGACCTGACCGTGGCGGGGATGGCGGCGGCCGATCTGTCATCCCTTTCCCTGGACATCAAGCTCGACGAAGAAGCGGGAGGGAACCTGGGAAGCCTGATCATTCCCGGGGACTCCGTGCCTCTCTCCCTCCGGCTGCATGGCGGGGGACCGTGGGAAGCCTGCCGGGTCAGGCTGGCGGTCCGGGCCGCGGAGCGCGGAGAGCTGGACCTGGACGTCGTCTTCGACATCTCCCGCACGCTGGCGGAGGGCACGCTGACGGCGGCCATTACCCGGCTGCCGGGGCCGGCGGGCGGAATCGAGAGCGGGCGGCTGTCGGCCCGGCTGGCCGTCGAAAACGGCCGGCAGAACATATCCGCCCGGATCGAGGCGGACGGCCTGAAAACGCCCCTGGGGCACGTCGAACGGATCGAGGCGACCGTTGACGGCACCGACATCCTGCAGGATCCCCGCGGGACCGTCGAGTTCACCGCCCACGGCCTTCGCCCCGCTCCTCCGGGAGCGGAAGAGATGGCGGAGGCAGAGCTGGCCCGAACCGTCACCGGCCGGCTCACCCTCCGGGACACGGATCACCGGCCCCGGGCTGACCTGGAGATTCAGATCGAAAAATACGCCCTGCCCGGATCGCCCATCAGCCCGGCGGGGACGCGGCGGCTTACGATCCAGGCTCACCTCGAGGACGGCCAAATCCACGCCGAGCTCGACAGCGGCCGGGAGGGGGACATCCTTCTGCAGGCGAAGATGACCGCGAAGGCCGACTTCTCCCTCGCTCCCCTCATCTTCCGCCTCGACGAAGGGGGGCCGATCGAAGGCGAGCTTTCGGCGCGGCTCGATCTTTCTTTTCTGAACAACCGCCTGGCCCTCTCCCGCCAGAGCCTCCGCGGCACTCTCAGCGCCGACCTCACCGCCGGGGGCACCATCCGGAAACCGGAGCTGAACGGAGAGATCAGCCTCCGCAAGGGAGAATATCAGAACCTGGTTTCCGGGACGGTCCTCAGCGGCCTGACCGCGACCGTGAAAGCCAAGTCAGACCGCCTGGAAATCACCGAGCTGTCGGCCCGGACGCCGGCGGGGGGAAAGATCTCCCTGACCGGCCATGCCCGGCTCTCTCCCCGGGACGGTTTTCCCCTTTCCCTGTCACTCCTGCTGACAGATGCCCAGCTGGTGGACATGGAGATGGTAACGGCAGCGCTGGCCGGGAAGATAGACCTGGAAGGAAGCCTGGAAAAGAGCCGCCTCGGCGGAAAGATAACGATCAAGAAAGCGGAAGGGCGCATCCCGAGCAAATTGTCCTCCGGGGTACCGGAGATCACCGTCACCGAGATCAACAAACCGGGGGGGACGGCGGTTCCTCACCCCGCGGCTTCCTCTTCCTTCCTGAAAACGGTCGCCCTCGATCTCCGCCTCACGGCCCCGGAAGACGTATTCATCAAAGGCCGGGGACTGGATTCCGAGTGGAAGGCCGATGTCACCGCCACCGGGACGGCCGACGCCCCTTCCCTGCGCGGCGGCATCACCCTGCTCGACGGCATCTTTATTTTCATGGGGGAAGAGCTCAAGCTGGAAAACTGCAGCATCATGATGGACGGCGGCTTCCCCCCGGTCCCGCAGCTGAAGATCAACGCCCGGATCGTGAAGTCGGACATCACGATCACGCTCCAGGTAGTCGGCCCGGTCAACGCCCCGGAGGTGATCCTCTCATCCCAGCCCCCCTACCCGGCCGACGAGATCCTCGCCCGGCTCCTTTACGGGCGCCCGGCATCTCAGCTGAGCGGCCTCCAGGCTTTGCGGATAGCCGACGGGCTCCGGACACTGCAGGGGAAAGGAGGCATCCTTGACCGCCTGACCGGATGGACTTCCTTCCTGGGGAATGTCCAGGTTGATTTCACGGAGCTGGAGGGAAGCACCGACCAGACCGCGGTCCGGGTCCGGTGGAGCCTGAGCAAGAACTTCTATGTTGAAAACCAGCACTCCATTGATGCCCGCGACAATCTCTTCCTGGCCCGCTGGGACCTGACCCGAAGACTCCAGCTCCGCACCCAGTCGGGCTACGGTTTTCTCGGGGACGCCGTTTACCTGCGTTACCAGTGGGATTATTAAACCGGATTATTCATGAAAATTTTCAATTTCCATGAATAATCCGGTTTAATTAATCGTTGATCACGATGTCGACCGGTGATAGAGTATTTGTTCCTTAATCTTCGTCATTGTTTAAAACTAATCCGATTTCTGCCTGCCTGTCGGCAGGCAGAAATCGGATTAACAAGGAGAAAGATGCATGAAAACACCGCCGCCGGTCAAGGTATCCCAGGACAAGATCACCTTCGATGTCAGCGAGATCGAGGCTGTTCTCCAGGCCCCCCCGATGGACGTCAAGCCGTTCGAACCACGCTCGGTCCTGCTGAAGAACAAGGCGGGCGCGACCAAGACCATGCTGGTCCGAGAGGCGAGGCTGGAAGAGGCCACGCCGCTGCTTAAACTCATCCGGGAGAAATTTCTCCAGGAAGAGAACCTGGAAGACGTGCCGGACTTCTATGACATCGTCGGGGCCCGGGTCTACGCCGAGATCCTGGGCTGGTACCGTCGCCGCCTGAAAGACCCCTACACGCTGGTCGGCCTCTGCGACGGGGAGCTGACCGCCTTTTGCAACGGCCGGCTGATGAACGAGGAGATCAACATCAGTCTCCACACGATGGCGTTCGACCGCGGCTTCCGGGCCGGGGCGGCCATGTACTTCATCAAGTGCCAGTACTGCTTCGACGACCTCGGACAGGACGAGTTCTGGTCGACGTTCGAGAGCTACAACGGCTGGAAGCGCTGGGGCTTCGGGATGGCGCAGCCGTCGTACCCCTGGCCCGATCTCCAGCATGAACTGGGGGGGGGCCGGGTCTATTACATCACCAAGAAGTACTGGGAGACCTCCGTCAAGAACTACCTGGTCCAGATGTACGACATCACGGTCGACCGGGATGTTTCCGAGGAGCTGCTGGCGAAGAACGAGGTCCTCCATCTTCCCGAGGATGTAGCCGGAGAGTAACCGGTCAACCCTGAGGGACTGTTGCTCATGGTCACGCAAAAGGTGGTGCCGCCGCGGTGGCACCACCTTTTTTATTCAATTCATTAAGAATTGGCATTGATATTATACATTGGTAGCCGCAGACTTTAGAGGCAACTATAAAAAAGCGAGTAAAGTGATTTTTCTCTCGTAAAATTTTTTTCGGAGTAAAAATTTTAAAATGCTCGAAACCGTCATCTCCCACCTGAACTCGGTGGACCCGTTCTGGATCTACGTCATCCTCATCTTCTTCTCCTTCATCGAGAATATCTTTCCCCCCTCTCCCAGCGACGTGGTGGTGATCGCGGGAGCATCGCTGATCGCCTCCACCACGATCAGCTTCATACCGGTGGTCGTCCTCACCGCCCTCGCCAGCGCGCTGGGTTTCATGGTGATGTACCTGATCGGAAAGTACCTGGGGGAGAAGATCGTGCGGACGGGGAAGCTCCGATTCATCTCTCCGGAGGCCTTGAAGAAGAGCGAGCGGTGGTTCGGCCGCTACGGCTACGCCTTCATCCTCGCCAACCGGTTTCTGCCGGGAACGAGGGCCGCGATCAGCTTCGTCTCCGGACTGCTGGAACTCCGTCCCGGCAGGACTTTTTTCTGCGCCCTGGCCAGCGCTCTCCTCTGGAACACGCTGATCATCTATGCCGGGATGGCGCTCGGCGACAACGTCGCCCTGATCGACCGTTATCTCTCCGCCTACCGAAACGTCATCCTGCTGATCGCGGGGGCTGTTCTGGTGATTTTAATCGTCAGACACTTCATCATTCGACGGGGGAAAAACCGGTCGGACGTTCGCCGGGATAAAACGTAGCTTCGCGAATGTCCGGGGAGCCGTTACTGCGCCGGGATATCCGGCGGGGACGGCCCGGTCTCTTTCCCGGCATAGAAGAGCATAAAATAATTATCCAGTTTTCCCCGGGAGCCTCTCAGGAGCTCAACCAGGTAATATCTTCCCGCCAGGCCCCCGTAATTCTCCGTGAACCGGCCGAAGAACACCGCCCCGCGGCCGTTGGCATCGATGATCAGTACCCGGATCGTTCGGGCGGCCGGGTCTTCATCTTCCACCGTGTACCCGGCGTCATATAATTTCCCTCCCATCACCTCCTTAAATCGGCCTTCTCCGGTAAAATAGATGTGCTGAAGGTTTTTTCCGCGAGACCGGGATCCCTCGAAGGATGAGATGGTATTTTCCGATATCCAGTGACCGACCAGGGCCGCCGCGGGTGTCTGAACGGCCCTCTCCTTCCCCGGGACAACATCGGTCCGGAAGTAATAGCTCCACTCCCTGAGCTCGCCGCCCTCATCCTCATCCACCGGTTCCCGGTAAGTCCACTCCCCTGTCTCCAGGCCGTCGGCGAAATCTCCTTCGCACTTCAGCCGCCCGTCTTCATACCAGGACCGCCACCGGCCGTTTTCCCAGCCGTTCCGGTACTCCCCCTCCCGTCGTTTGCGGCCGTTCTCGTACCAGTAGGTCCAGGGGCCGTCCGGCTTCCCCCGGGCATACCTGCCCTCCTGCCGATTCTGTCCGTCCCGGTCATCGTACCGGTAGGTCCAGGGACCGTTTTCAACCCCGGCCTCGTACCAGCCCTCTTTCCAGTCCAGCCCGTTTTTATACCAGAACTTCCAGAAACCGGTCCGGCGACCGTATTCGTCAAACGAACCCTTCTTCTCCCGGATCCCGTTATTGTACCAGTACGACCACTCCCCGACCCGGTCGCCGTCCCTGAACTCCCCTTCCATCATCTTCCGGCCGTTCCGATACCAGTAGGCCCAGGGGCCGACCTCCCGGTAATAATCATCACCCGGTTTCCCGGTCACCTCCACCCTCCCCAGCGCCCGCGGACGCCCGAGCCCCCACAGTCGAAGAGGGCAGTCGGCCGCCGCCGGGCGGCAGAAGTGACCCATCAAGCCCACCGTGCCGACAAGAATCATAAATGCAGAAATAAGTTTATTGAAGCGGTGCATAATTGCTTTCGCCCACGGTTATCCCTTCTTCGAAAAGAATCTCGATAAAAAGAATCAGCGAAGGGGTCGCGTTCTTCCAATATTCCTGAAAATGTTCATCGTCGCCGGGAACCTCCCGCTTCCAGGTCAGGCGCGGGCCGAGACCGATCCGGAACCAGGGGCGCCAGATGGAACGATAATAGCGGAGGGTCAGCTGGTGCTGGTTGTCCTTGAAGGAGGGCCAGGTGTGGAAGTTGCTCTCCCACTCCAGGCTGACCGCGTAATTGGTGCCGTGGCGGATGTCGAAGTTCAGGTACTGCAGGTTGAATTCCTGGGAAAGGTCGATCCCGTTGCTGGTGTTCGAATATGTTGACTGGGTGTAACTCCGGGCCAGGAACCGGGAGCCGAGGTAGCGGTTAATCTCCAGTTTGGTCGTCTCACCCGGACCGTCATCGGTATAATAATACACGTACTGGATCGGCCGGAAGAGCCAGCGGCCGGTGACATGGGTGTACTGCAGACGGGGCTTGATATAGACCGCCGGGGGAATCGTGAATTTCAGACCGAGGTTGGTGCTGAACTGCCAGTCTTTCGTCCGCGCGTGGCTGAAGCGCAGGCCGGCGGTGAAGTTGTTGTCGGAGTCATCATTCTCCCGGTCGAAATAATCCTGGTCGTCCTCATACTCGTCATCGGCGTCACGGCCGATAAAGACACCAAGCCGGTTCTCCAGAAGCGGAAGAGGAGCAAACACCCAGAAGCGGTTTTTGAATTCAAACTCCGGGCCTTCCTTCAGTTCGCCGCCCAGGCGGACCTGCAGCCACGGCTTATCGATCTCAGACTCCAGCGTGTCGGGATCCCCGAACCAGTTGTCAAACGAGAAAACCTGGCTGGCCATGAATGACGACATCCAGCCGTGGGTGACATCGATGAGCGTCTCTCCCGGGACGACGGCGCCCGGGGACGGGAACACCGCGGGAGTGGGTGAAGAGGCAGGAAGGGACGGCTCTCCCTGCGGCGCCTCGGGAGCGACCGTCGGGACCGGACCGGCCTCTCCCCCCCGGGTCGTAGTCCCCCCGATCATCAGGGCCGGCAGGACAAGAAAAATCATGATTTCCGCCGGGCGTCTCATTGTATCATATTATCACATTACAATGATTCTTCACCCTCTTTAGAGAACAGATCCTCGAAGAGGACCTCAAGATAGAGGAAGAGCACGGGCGTCCTGCTCCAGCTTGGGGCTTCCGAAGTAGTTGTCGAACTTGTAGACCTCTTCCGCGACCAAATGGGAGATCGACCGGTGGACCTCGTCGACCGTGGTCTCCTGGGAGGAGCCGGGAACGGGGGTTGTCCAGCGCGGGGGGGTCGGGGTTATGACCCATACGGGAGTCAGGGTCGACGAGGGAGAGGGGACCGGCGTCCGGGTCGGCGCTGGTGAGAGAGTGGGGGAGGACACCGGGGGAGACGACAGCGTCCCGGGAGTCGGCATGGTCTCTATTGCAGCAAAGATCACTCCGGTTAAAAAAAGCGGGATGAGAGCAGTTAAAACCCCGGCTATCCGGGGAGGACGATTACTGAGGAGATTATAACATGCCATGACACGGGCATCTGCTGTGCACTATAAAGTAGCGGGCCAACTTGATGCTTCGGAATTTCAAAAACGGTAACGGCTGCCTCGCCGGGCGCACGTAACCCTAACCGGCAGACGAAACGGGCAGCGTCACCGTAACCGTAACCACGTTGCGCCGAAGGCGCTAATTTATTATTCCAGCAGACGGGGACAGATCGAAAAGAGCACCTGCCAGCTGCCATCTCCGTTCTGCTCCAGTCCGACGACCTCCCCCGGTTTAAAACGGAAGATCTGGGATTCTTCGGGGCAGCCCAGGAGCAGATTGGCCAGGCGCGAGAGAAAGGGTAGATGGCCGACCAGGAGCAGATCTTCTTCCCGGTCGATGATATCGGCGCGGACCGGGCCGACCGGATCAAGGGGGGCCAGGCCCGGTCTTTCCAGGAGGCGGGTGATCCCCGCCGCCTGGGCGATGATCTCGGCGGTCTCCCTGACCCGGGCTTTCTCGCTGTGCCAGATCTCGGGGATGGACAGACCGTTCTGTTCCAGGAAGCGGCCGATGACGGCGACGTCAAGCCGGCCCCGCTTCGTCAGTCTCTGCTCCGGATCCTTCTTCATCGCCTGCGGTTCGCCGTGGCGGACAAGGTACAGTTTCACGCTCTCCCTCCTTCAAGGTCAAGAGAAACTCCCGACACCGCCGATACCTCCGGACCCCCGCTATCCCGGCCAGGAGCGCCAGGGGGAGGAAAAAACATCCGGTGATTATCAGAACGGTGTTCTGAAAAAACTTAATAAAAGACACCCCGACCACGAACAGGGTCAGCGACAGCCGCAGATAGGCCAGCAGCGTCCGCTCGTTGGCGAGGATGGTCCGATCGGCGGCCAGGTGGTCCCTGACATCGGCCAGGCTGAAATGTCTGATCTTCCCGTGCTCTTCCATCGCGCGCCTTCTGTCAGCCCGGATTATTCATGAAAATTAAAAATGTTCATGAATAATCCAGGTAATCGCTTATCGTTCCCTGTATTAGGAATACATCGGGTTACCACGCGAAAAAATCGTAGAGTGTCTCCACCCGGTCCGCGTAGAGGTCGATCGACTCTTTCAGCTCCTGTCGGGCGGCGGGACATCCCAGGCCGAACGCGGCCCCGATCGAGATCACTTCATCGATATGATCTTTCGGGTTGTCGCCGATGGTGATCACGTCCGGGAAAGACCGGCCATACTGATCGAGGATGTAGCGGATCGCCTCCGGCTTCTTCCCCTCGATCACCCCGTCCTTCTGCAGCCGGGTCATGCTGAAATACCCGTCCACCGGTATCCGGTAGTTTGTCAGCCACTTCCCATCCCCTTCGCTGACCGTGAGAATGATAATCAGGCTCCCCGCCGCCTTCAGTTTCCGGATAAAATCATCCATCCCCGGGATCAGGAGGTTGAACCGGTCGTGCTGGTTATTGTTCAGGTAGTACTGCCAGCTGACTTCGCCCACCTGTATCAGCTGCCCTTCGTTCAAGCCGGGGTAATACACCTCGTAAACGCCGGTCCGATGAAAGGGATGGTATTCCCGAGTGTACTTCTCTTTGCTCAGCTTGGCCGCGGGGGGATAGACTTGCGATATCACCTTGTCAAACGCCTCCTCGAAACAGCCGTAGGCGATCTCCCGGCTGGAAATGATCGTGGCGTCCCGGTCCAGGATGACCAGCCGGTCCCGGGACGGCAGGGGCAGTGAAAGGTCTTTTCTTCTCATAATATAAATTAGCTCGCTGCGCTCGCAAATTTATAATGGCCCCCCGACTGATTTAGTCGGGGGGGCTATAGCTTGAACAAAAATGGTTCCATCGAGGCTATCTCACAAAAAGCCTCTTCCCACTTCCAGCCGACACCACATTGCCGACTTATAACTCATTGGCTGGCTATACTGTATAACTATTATTTTTTCGTAGAAAAATAATATTAAAACAGCGAGTCAGCGCCTCCGGCGTTATTGTTTAGTTATACCGGGGTAATGTCAAACAATTAATACCACGGTGTCCGGCCTGGATCAGCCCTGTTCAATATGCAGCGCCACCGGCGACCGCCACCCGGTATCGAAACCCAGCTCCTCCAGGAGGGCGATCCCTTCCTTGATCCCCTGCCCGGCCGTCGCCGCGCAGTGGGAGTCATCCCCGGGGACAACGTCGATCCCCTTTTCGCGGGCCGCCTCCAGGATAGGCCGGCACGGGTATGGCTCGCCGCCTTCCGGCAGCTCCCGGCAGTCGCAGTCCAGGATCAACCCCAGTTCTCCGATCCGATCCAGGTTGCGGCGGAGACGGCTCCCGATGGCGGGCCGGCCCAGTCGTCCGCGGTAGTCGGGGTCAAAAATCCTGATCAGGTCGAGATGCCCCACCACCGCCGGGCGGAGGGCGTTGATCATCTCGAACTGCAGATCGAAATACCGGCAGTAAAGGCCGTCGAGGCCGCCCGCGCGGACGGCGGCTTCCCCGTACCTCTCCGGTGAGTAGTCAAAGGGTATCTCCCCGACATGATGAACGGAGCCGACGATGTAATCGGGCCGGAACGTCTTCACCAGGCCGCGAACGGCCATCCGGTACCCGCTGAAACTCTCCGTCTCGAACCCCAGGTAGATGGTCAGGGAGGAGGCGTACTTCTTGCGGAGTTCGCGCCCGACCATCATGTAGCGGGCGAAACGGCGGTAGACGGCGGCGGCATCGAGGCCGGCGGCGATCTCCTCCGGGAAGAGATACCGGTCGCTGACGGGGGGCATGTGCTCCGTGATTCCGACCCGCCGGAAACCCCGTTCAATATACGCCCGGACCGTCTCCTCCAGGGTGCCCTCGGCATGGCTGCAGAACACGCCGCTGTGGCCGCCATGGAGGGAAATGAGTTCAGGTTTTGCGATCGGCATCGCGCGCGCCAGCTATAAAAGCGGAGTTTGTCCACCTTCCCACGTTTAATTCGTTGATTATCATCATATTATTTTCCCGCAGGGAAAATAATTTTACCACTTGCCCTGAAGGGTGTATGCCAGATGCAAGACAAAATACCCTTGTCCTTACTTCCTGGCGAGAGAAAAGGCGTCGGTCCGGAGCCGGTTGTTCCGCCGATCCCCGGGGCCCGGGCATGGTTCAAAACTCACCAGATGTAGTCATAAATCGGGTTAAAGGGAAATACCCGATATGGATGGCGACCCGACTGTCTTTTTCGGTCAGCTGGAGATAGATCCGGGTGCGGCCGGACGTCCAGACGGTCAACGGGCCCATCGCCTTCCGGAGCACCAGCTGATACCGGTCCCCCGGGTCGGCGGGGTCGAGATCGCCGACGGCCTCCTCTTTCAGGTTCAGCTCCTCCTCCGCCGGTTCCCCGTACTCCTTGAGCAGGTACGCCCGGATCCCTTCATAATCATCCATCACCGCGTCCTGCCCCGGCGGCTCGACCGTGCAGATGCCCCGGGCCAGCTTACCCTGGTCGAAGAGATAAAAGATCGAGGCCCGGACCCCGGCGATATCCCCCTCGTAGAGAAGAAGCTCCGGCATCTCTCCGCTCTGCCGGGCCTCCGTCTCCGTCTTCTTAACCTCGTCCGGGGACATCCCCCAGCGGGCCTGCCGGAAGTCGGGAGGGCCGGTTTCTTCTTCAGCCCCGGCCGGTACGCTAATCAATAAAGCAATGACAATCACGCTTGCCGCACATAGTGCCTTCATCATTATTCTCCTGGTCTGATTGTTTTTCACTCTATTTTATAGGTTTTATTCAAAACTAACCCGATTTATGCATAAATCGGGTCAGCGCGTCACCGGGATGTCGCCGGCGGACCCGAAATACAGCCGGGTGACGCCCCGGATCGCCCACAGCCCGGAAGCAGCCCGGAAGATACCGATCTCCTGATTGCCGTTCCCGGAGTACCCGGCGGGGACCGGACGGTCGTTCCCGCTCCCGAAGTAGGCCCGGGTTATCCCACGGATCGCCCATAGACCCCCCGCCCCGGCGGGGCGGAAGATACCCGCCTCGGCCGTCCCGTCGCCGTCAAAATCCCCCGGAACCGGCTGACCGCTCCCGAAATAGAACCGGCTGATGCCCCGGACCGCCCAGAGACCGTTGGCGGAGCGGAAGACGGCGAGATCGAAAGCTCCGTCCCCATTGTAATCTTCCGGGACCGCCGTGTCGAGGGACGACCCGAAATAGGCCCGGGTTATCCCCCGGGCCGTCCAGAGCCCTCCTGAAGACCGGAAGATCGCGATGTCGGCGCCCCCGGCGCCGTCGTAGTCGCCGGGCACCGGCTGGTCGCCCGGTCTCCCGAAGTAGGCTCGGGTCAGACCCCTCACCGCCCAGAGACCGGCGGAGGAACGAAAGACCGCAATCTCGGCGCTCCCGTTGCCGTCATAATCGCCGGGAGCGGTGGTGGTGCCGGAGTCGCCGAAGTAGGACCGGGTCACCCCCCGGACCGCCCAGAGGCCGGTCTCCCCCCGGAAGATAGCGATGTCGGCGGTGCCGTCGCCGTCGTAGTCCCCTCCGGCCAGGACCGGAGGAGCTTCCGGGCGCCCCCGGTAGTAGTCGGAAGCGATGCCGGCGGTGTACGCGGTCCAGGCGGCGGGGGACGAGTTGATCCGAAGGTCCGACCAGCTCCCGTCGTCATTCTCCCACCGCTCGGAGTAGACGACCGCGACCCGGACCCGGGGATAAACGGACGGCAGGGAGGCCAGCGCCCCCGTATACCAGGCCGCCTTGTCCCCCTTCAGCGGGTACTCCCCCACCCCCCATTCGGCCAGGATCAGCGGTTTCTCGGCGGAAAGAGCACAGATCGCGCTGTACGCCGGCGTCATCAGGGCTTCGAAACTCTCCCAGTCCTCATCGGCATACTGGACCCCGTAAACGCTGAAGCCGAGCCAGTCGACATAGCCGTCCCCGGGGTAGTAGGCGGCGATCGAGTTCCAGGGCTCATCAGGAAACGACTCGTGGTTGGCGTGAAAATACCAGGTGACATTGTCCGCCCCCCGGGTCCGGAAAAGATCGACGATGTGGCGGAAGGCGTCGACGAACCGTTCCGGCCCGTCGGCTTTCGTTGGGTCGCCGTAACCGGTGGCGGCGGCGCCGCCCTGATAGGTCCCGGACCAGGGGAACCAGTCGCCGTTCATCTCCACCCCGAAGTTGACCATCACCGGCCTCCCGAAGGCCTTCACCCGATCGGCCCAGGCGGAGAGAAAAACATCAAAGTCCCCGTCAATGATCTTCTGGAGCGAATAGGCCGGCTGATATCCTTCCGTCCAGTAGGGCTCCCCCCAGGGCATCAGCCGGAGCATCGGTACCGCCCCGTACCGCCCCATCGCCTCCAGCTGCTCCCCGGAGACCGTCTGCTCCCCCCAGAAGACCGAGAAGGGGGAGAAGGCGACCGCCTTCCCGGTCAGCTGCTCGAGATTCTCCAATTCCCCCGCGGTAACATCGTCCTCGTGTTCGCCCCAGCCCGGGAAGACCCCGGTGTAGCAGCCGTACCCGGGCGGGAGGACCGCCCCCCGGGCGCCGGGCGCGCCGGGGGGAGAAAAGACGGCGAACCCTGCCGCCAGCATAATGGCTGTGAGTTTCTTGCCCATGTCTTCTGCCTCCCCCATTGCAAACATACCATATTGCATCCCGGAGGGGATACTCACCGGGCGATGAGGAGCGCCATGATCCATCCGTCAACAGCCTATCTCGTCACCGGCAGGTCACCGGCCGTTCCGTAATAGACCCGGGAGCCGTCCCGGACGGCCCAGAGTCCGAAGTCCTGCCGGAAAACGCCGGGGTCATCGGCCCCGTCGCCGTTGAAATCGGCCCGGAGTGGGTAGTCGGTGCACCGGCCGAAGTAGAAGCGGGTGACGCCGCGGACCGCCCAAAGGCCGGTCGACCAGGGGCGGAAGACGGCCGCCTCCCAGGTTCCGTCGGCGTCGTAGTCCCCGGGGAGCGGCCAATCGTCGGCCCCGCCGAAGTATATCCGGGTGACCCCCCGAATCGCCCAGAGGCCGGAGGATGGACGGAAGATGCCGAAGGCCGCCCTTCCGGCACCCTCATAGTCGCCGGGGACGGCCGAATCCCCGGAGGCGCCGAAGTAGGCGCGGGTGACCCCGCGGGCGGACCAGAGGCCGGCGGGCGGACGGAAGATGGTGACGTCGGCGGTGCCGTCACCGTCATAGTCGGCCGGGGCCGGCGTGTCGCCGGCCACGCCGTAGTAGCTGCGGGTGACCCCGCGGACCGCCCAGAGGCCGGAAGCGGAGCGGAAGATGCCGATGTCGGCGGTGCCGTCACCGTCATAGTCCCCGGAGACGGGCGCGTCCCCTGACCCTCCGAAGTAAGATCGGGTGATATCTCTCACCGCCCAGAGACCGGTGTTCCCCCGGAAGACGGCGATGTCGGCGGTGCCGTCGCCGTCGTAGTCACCCGCCTCCAGGATGAAGCCGGGGCGGGGCACGGTCGGTCCGCAGGTCGGGGTGGGGCCGGGGGTCCGGGGTGTTGCCGTCGGTGAAGATATCGGAGCAGGCGTCCGGGACGGCGGGGGGCTCGCGGTCGGGAACGGGGCAGCCGTTGCCGAGGGGGAGGGGGATGGAGTGCCGGTGACCATCGGCGTAGGCGACGGCAAAGGAAGCATATACGTGTCGACGATGCCCCCCCCGCGGGAGACAAACGTGAAAGTGATGTACCCTCCATCGGCTTCGATCAACATGGCCCCGTAATCCCCGTTGTAACGGACCCTGCTCTCAGGCAGCGGGGTGTCGAAGCTGTAAATGCTCCGCCCCCCCAGCCCATTGACGAAATAGGGAAGATCGCCTACCAGGAGGCGCTCATACGTATGCGCGTGCCCGCTGATGACCGCCGACGCCCCCCAGGGACCGAAGGGCCACTGCATTCGGACGGTTGATCCATGAACCTCGTCTGACGAGTAGGGCGGCTCGTGAAAGCTCACAATCTTCCAGGGAGCGGCGGAAGCAGCCAGGCCGGACTGGAGCCACGCGGCCTGAACCGAGGTATCGTCGGTGCCGTCGGGCTCGCGGATGTCGCTGTCGAGAAAAAAAAGATGAACCGGCCCGTACTCGAAGTCATAATAGCGCTCGTTGCCGGGCAGGGTGAAATAGTTGAAGTACGGGCCGCTGCAACCGCCGGCGCAGGTTAGGGAATCCCAGTCGTGGTTCCCGAGCGAGGGAAAGAAGCGGTTCGACTCCGCCCCGGGCCCGTACGCGCCGGTATAAGGATACATAAATTCGTGGTAATACTGCCCGATGTTGTCGTCGATAGTGGAGGCGGCTCCGGACGGGTAGTTATTGTCGCCGGCGGTGATAATCAGGTCCGGCCCCCAGCCCTGCACCAGGACAGCGACGTCTTCCTCCGGGGCGCCCGCCCACCCGAAATCGCCGATGACCGCAATCCGGACGGAGAGGGGCGGTGAAGGTGAGGGCAACGGGGCGCTGCCCCCGTAAACGGCATCAACGTAATAACGATTAAACGTGAACCCGGTCGACGGGAAAAGGGCGGAGGGATAGCCCAGAAGACCGATAAGAAAGAGCATCGCCAGAGACAGGCCGAAGAAAAGACGGGAGAACCTCAGGGAGCGGCCGTAAAATTCTGTCGAGGAGATTGCCATCATGGTTCATTCTTGAGTTATTATACCATGACGGGCAAGGTGGAGCAATGTGGAATAGGGAACAGGGAATAAAGGACGGAGCAAATATTTCAATTTACTCATCCGGCTGTCTGCTTCCGGTTTTCGGCGAGAGGACGTAAAGAAGTAAAGACCGTCCCTTTTTCTCCCAACATTCAGGTCCGGTTCAAGCGGATCAGACGCCGCTCCTCCCGCCAGGAGTAGAGACAGGGGATGATGAACCAGGTGACCATTTCGATCACCATCCCTCCCAGGGAAGGGATCGCCATCGGCCGCATCACTTCGCTCCCCGTGCCCCGGATGAACATGATCGGCAGCAGCGCGACGATGGTGGTGATGGTGGTGAGGAAGGCCGGGCGGATCCGGCCGAGGCCCGCGAAGACCGTTGCTTCGACCACGTCCCGGCGGGTCTTGATCTCGGCGGCCCGCTCCTTAAAGACGTTGTCCAGATAAGTGGTCATCAGCACCCCGTCATCCACCGCTATCCCGAACAGGGCGATGAAGCCCACCCAGACGGCCACCGAAAAATTATACCCGGAGAGGGCGAGGAGCCAGAGCCCCCCGGAGAGCGTCACGGGGATGGCGATGAATATGAACGCGCTCTTGGTCAGGCTGCGGAAGTTCATATAGATCAGGAGGAAATTGAGGAGGAGGCTCACCGGCACGAGCACCTCGAGTTTCTTCCGGGCGCGGACCTGGTTCTCAAACTGCCCCGACCATTCCAGAAAATAGCCGGCCGGAAGCTTGACCTTCTCCCTCACCCGGGCCGCGGCCTCCTCGACGAAACCCACCATGTCCCGTCCCCGGACGTTCATCAGGACATAAGCCCTCAGTTGCCCGTTCTCGGAGTTGATCATCGCCGGCCCGGTGACGAAGTAGATGTCGGCCAGCTGCGTGATGGGGATCTGCTGGCCGCCGGGGGTCGGGACCAGCACGCGCTTGAGGTCTTCGATCGTCTCCCGGGACTCCCGCGGATAGCGGACCCGGACCGGGTAGCGCTCCCTTCCCTCGACGGTGAAGGTGATGTTCTGCCCCCCGATCCCCGTCTCGATCACCTCCTGGACGTCCTTCACCGTCAGACCGTAGCGCGCGATCTGGTCGCGCTTGATGCCGAACTCGAGGTAGGGTTTCCCCACGATCTTCTCCGCGTAAAGATCGGCGGCCCCCGGCACGTCCTGGACCACCGCCGCCACCTCCTCCGCGATCTGCTGGATCATCTTTAAGTCGGGGCCGAAGACCTTCACCCCGACCGACGTCCGGATCCCGGTGGAGAGCATGTCGATCCGGTTGACGATCGGCTGGGTCCAGATGTTGGTCACCCCGGGGATCTGGAGCGCCGCGTTCAGATCCCGGACGAGCTTTTCCTTGGTCATCCCCTTCCGCCAGAGCTTCTTCGGCTTGAGCGTGATGATCGTCTCGAACATCTCCACCGGCGCGGGGTCGGTGGGCGTCTCCGCCCGGCCGAGTTTTCCCACCACCATCTCGACCTCGGGGAACTCCCGGATGATACTGTCCTGGAGCCGGAGCACGCGGTGGGCCTCGGTCAGGGAAACCGCCGGTTGCATCACCGGCATGAACAGGATGCTCCCCTCGTCGAACGGAGGCATGAACTCCTTTCCCACCTTAAGCGATACGATCAGCGAGCCGATGAGCACCGCCGCCGGAAGGGCGAGGAATATCCGGCGGTGACCCAGCACCCAGCGGAGAATCCGCTCGTAGGTCCGGTGCAGCCGCCGGACCAGGGGGTTTTCCTCCGGGTCGCGGAGCTTCCCCCGCAGCCCGTAGAGGCAGAGGACGGGGGTGAAGGTCAGGGCGACGGTGAGGGAAGAGAGGAGGACGAGGGTCTTGGTCCAGGCGAGGGGGTGAAAGAGCTTCCCCTCCTGGGCCTGGAGGGCGAAGACGGGGATAAAGGAGACGACCGTGGTCAGAACCGCGGTCAGCAGCGCGCTTCCCACCTCCGAGGCCGCCTCGAAGACTACCTCCCGGCGGGTCACCGCTTTAATCCTGATCTCCTCCGCCCGCAGGCGGAGGCGGCGGTAGGCGTTCTCGGTCATGACGATCCCCATGTCCACCAGGGTGCCGATGGCGATGGCGATCCCGCTTAAGGACATGATGTTGGAGTCGATTCCGAGATAGTACATGGCGATGAAGGCCATCAGGACGGAGAAGGGAAGGGTGAGGCAGATGGCCGCTCCCGCGAAGAGATGGGCCATGAAGGGAATAACCACCGCGAGAGTGACGAGCACCTCCAGAATGAGGGCTTCCCGCAGTGTCCCGACGGTACGCCCGATCAGCTCGGTCCGGTCGTAGAAGGCGACGATCTTCACCCCGGGAGGCAATCCGGCCTCGATCTCCGGGATCTTCGCCTTGACCCGATCGATGACTTTCCGGGCGTTCTCCCCGAAGCGCATCACCACCACCCCGCCCACCGCCTCCCGGCCGTCCTTGTCGAGCAGGCCCCGGCGGAACTCCGGGCCGAGACGGACCGTGGCGATGTTCTTGAGATAGATGGGGGTGCCGTCCTGATCGCCCACGGCGATGCTTTCGATGTCCTCAATCGAGGTGATGAACCCCCGGCCGCGGACGATGTATTCCACCGGCCCGGCCTCCACCACCTTGGCGCCGATGTCGATGTTCGACTTCCGCACCGCCTCGATGATGGCGCCGAGGGAGACCTTTTGGGCGAACATTTTCCCGGGATCGACGTCGATCTGGTACTGGCGGAGGAACCCCCCCACCGTGGCCACTTCCGAGACCCCTTCCACCGAGTTGAGCTGGAAGCGGATGAACCAGTCCTGGAGGCGGCGAAGCTCGTCCAGGCTCCGCCCCTCCCCTTCGACCGTGTACCAGAAGACCTGGCCGAGGCCCGTGGCGTCCGGGCCCAGGATCGGCGTCACTCCCTCCGGGAGCTGGGTGGAGGCGCCGTTGAGCCTCTCCAGCGCTCGCGACCGCGCCCAGTAGTAGTCAATCCGGTCGTCGAAGATGAGGTACACCTCGGAGAAACCGAAGGCTGAGCTGGCGCGGACGGTCTTGACCCCGGGGATGCCGCGCAGGGCGACGGAGAGCGGATAGGTGACCTGGTCCTCGACGTCCTGGGCGGAGCGCCCCGGCCAGTCGGTGTAGACCAGGACCTGCTTCTCCCCGATATCGGGGATGGCGTCCACGGGGACGCGGGAGATAGCCCACAAGCCCCAGAAGAAGATCGCCGCGTACGCCACCGCGACGACGAAAGGCGTTTTCAGGCAATAGGATATGAGGCGATTGATCATGGCTGATCCCAGGCCGGGCGTCTTAACCCGGATTATTCACGAAAACTTCGTTTTCGCTCATAACCGCCTGTGAGAAAGCAGATTGCTTTCTCACAGGCTTCGACGCGGTGCTTCGCACCTTGCTCAGGGTTAACCCTGAGCGGAATCCTGAGCCAGTCGAAGGATGGAGTCGAAGCCCGGAGGGCGACTTGTTCAGGGAACCGTCAGGTTTCATGAATAAGTCGGGTTAATGCCGGTGCTGGGTTTGGATTGGCCCGCTCTCCTCCTTCGGTGGCGCGGTTTCGGCATCGAACTCCACCGCCCCGCCCCAGAGAGCCGACATGCCCCCGGTCAGCTGGCTCTGGGAATCGATCAGGAAATTTCCCCGGGTGACCACCCGCTCACCTTCGGCAAGCCCGGAGAGCACCGGGAAGAATCTCGTCCGGACGCCCTCCACGTCGGCGTAGGCCAGCGGACCGGCGACGATCTCCCTGCCCAGGTACTCGCCCTCCCGGTTACCCTGGATGTAAACGATCTTGCGGCGGCCGGTGTCCAGGACCGCCTCCTCCGGAACGGCCGGGACCATGTGCTCGCCCCGGGGAGAGAGGTACCTGCTTTCGATTTCGACGTCCACGTACATCTCCGGTTTGAGCTTGAGCCCGGGGTTCTCCACCCGGAGCCGCGCTTTGAAGGAACGGGTCCCCGGGTCGACCACGGGACTGAGGGAAACGACTTCCCCGGCGAAGCTTTCCCCGGGATAAGCAGGAGCGGTGACGTTCGCGGACTGGCCGGACTTGACCCAGCCGATCTCGTATTCATAGATGCTGGCGTACACCCACATCTTTTCCCGGGGAAGCAGAAGGCTCTGGTCGGGGGAGCGTTCGTTGACCAGGCGGGCGATTTCCTCCTCGCTCAGGCCGAAAAGACGGAGCCGGGTCTTTCCCTTTTCCACCAGGTCCTTCGCCCGGGCGCGGACGTCCGGGTCCGTCCCCCCGGCGGCCGCCCCGTCCAGCGTTTGCAGGGAGGAAATGAACTCCTGCTCGGCCACCGAGAGTTCAGGGTCGTAGGCGACCACACCCGCCGCGCGGACGTTCTGGAAGAGATGCTGTTTTCCCACCGGCGCCAGCTCGATGCCCCCCAGTTCAACCTGTTGCGCCGTCAGCTTCACCCAGGAGAGGGCTTCCGGCTGCTTCAGATCCGCGGGGGCAATAAGCTTCAGCGGCTGGTGGCAGACCGGGCACTGCGAGAGCCCTTTCCCCTGGAAGGAAAAGGAATGGCCCCCGCAGACGCACCGGGCGTCGGGCTTCCCTTCGTCGCAGTGGGGGCAATGCCCTTCCGTCTTGACGCCGCAGCCGTATACGGCCTGCTCCTCCGCCGCCGGTTCGGCCGACTCCCGGTACACGGGAATCAGCTCCATGCCGCAGAGCGGGCACTTCCCGGGCCGATCCTGGCTGACCGAGGGGTGCATGGAACAGGTCCAGTGATCGACTTCCTGGACTGCCTCCGCCGCGTGCGACTCACTTCCCGTCTCCAGTTCTCCGCTCGCGGGCAGGAGCACCAGCAAAGCGCCCAGACACCCTGCCAATCTCAGTATATTCATTCCTTGTTCCCTCCCTCGACTGATTCCGGCTCTTCCCCGCCTTCCCCCCTCCCCCCGCCCTGGAACCGCCCCACCGCCATTTCCAGGTCGGCCCGGGCCACTTCCCCTTCCGTCAGGGCCGCGTAATACTCCTGTTTCAAGTCCAGCAATACCCCGATGCCGGTGAGAGGTTCTTCGACGTCTCCCCGGTTGACCTCGTAGGCGGCCAGCGCCGAGCGATAGCTCGCCTCCGCCTGCGGCAGATAGGCGGTCCGGTACAGAAGGACGAGGCGGTTCAGGGCTTCGACCCGCGAGAAGGCTTCCCTCACCTCGAGGCTGACCCGGTTTTCACGTTCCTTCAACTCCGCCTCCATCGCCTTCAGCTCCGCGGCCATTTCCCGGACGTTGAAATTCTGCTTCTGCCAGAACCAGAGCGGCAGGGTGATTCCGATCATGCCCGCCCAGTCGGAAAGGTGTCCGTCCTTTTCCATGGCTTCATACCTGAGCGTGAAATCGGGGAGGTACTCCTGCCGCGCCAGTTGATGAAGGCGCTGGGCCCTCTCGACCGCCAGGTGCAGCGCGCGGAGCTCCGGTCGGTTTTGCCGGGCAATGCGGTAGAGTTCGGGAAGTCTCATCACGGCCGGCGGATTTTCGCGCACCAACGGGCGGGCGAGTTCCGTTTCCGGATCCCGGTTGAGAAGCAGATTTAATTTCGCCCGCTGCGACTGCCGCTCGCCTTCCATCCGGATCAGCTCACCGTCGATCCGGGAGACCTCCAGCTGGATCCGGAGGACGTCCCGCTGCTTTCCC
The DNA here is from genome assembly GCA_043804695.1 of PVC group bacterium. Lineage (GTDB taxonomy): Bacteria > Auribacterota > Erginobacteria > Erginobacterales > Erginobacteraceae > CAWGIE01. Next base: position 44,194 of record JAZDIV010000033.1, read on the forward strand.
TTCCCCGCCGCGTAGCTTTCACTCGCCGACCCGAATATCTGCTCCAGAAGGCTCTTGCTCTCGCGGGCGATCTCGATCTTCTTCTCGATCAGCGCGAGATTGGCATAGGCGGTCTTCACCCGGGCGATAACCTCGTTTTCCTTTTCCTGTAAGTCTTCATAGGCCATCTGGGCTTCCCGGACGGCGACCTGCCTTCTCATGATGAGCTTCGTGGGAAAGGGGATTTCCTGCGACACGCCGAAGACCCGCATCGGGCCGAGGTCGCCTTCCATCAGAGCTTCGCGGCTCAAGGTCATCTTGTCGTACGTAAAATTAAAGCCCGGGTCGGAAAGGCTCAGGGCGGGCTCGATCCGGGCCCGGGCGGCCTCGTACCTCTGGCGGGCGGCCTCGATCCCGGGGTTGCTCGACCGCGCCTCCTCGATCAGGGTTTCGAGGTCGAGAACGCCCTCCCCCGGGGCGGCCGGCGGTCCCGGCCAAACCGAGGCGAAGATCAGAAAGATGACGGCGATTGTTTTCACAGCTTATGGAGCCTCCGGATCAAATCCATGATCTCCTCGGCTTTCTCCCGCTTCCCCCGCTCCGAGCGTCCCCGGAATGCGTCGCTGACGCAGTGCTCGAGATGGCGGGAGAGGATGTTCTCCGCCACCCGGTGGAGGGCGTTGATCACCGCGTGAACCTGAAAGATGATGTCCATGCAATACTTCTTCTCCTCGATCATCTTCTGCAAACCCCGGACCTGCCCCTCGATCCTCCTCAGGGAAATCTGCTCCTGCTCATGGGTTGCGGGTGGAAATTTTACCATCTGTCACCCCCGATGTTTAAAAGGAATTGTTCGTCATTCGACATTCGGCTTTCGATATTTTCTCGTTTTCAGCACTGTCAATTCCTACTCCGCTCGATGGATGAACACGTTCACGCAGCTTTCTCCGCTTTCCGTTTAATATACCCTACCCCCCCATGGTGTCAACTCCGGGGAGTGATTTTTTTCGTACCGGGAAGCTCCCTCTGGGCGGTTCCGGGCGGCAGCCGGGTCTATTTCGGCGCCGCGGGAGACACGCCCGTGCCCGGGGACTACGCCGGGAACATCATCGATGACATCACTCGGTTCGATGGCGGAGCGAACCCTCATTTGGGGCGTGTTTTCGAATCTGACCGCCGGCGGTTGGGGCGCGAATTCCGGGGACAGGACTATTCCGCAATTCCGGCCCGGCGGCAGCTCAAAGACCGCCCGAAAAGTTTTCTTTTAACTTGTCCGGCGGGCAAGTTTGCATTCTTATAGCCGGCTGAACATTATGCTGGTATAGTTTCTCATGCAGGGAGTTCTTTAATCATAAATTTCAAAGGAGGTTGAGATATCGGGATGAAAAAGCTGCTGGTAGCCGTCATCTTTTCCGTGATCCAGTTGGGTGCTGATGGAAAGGCCGAGGCCTGTTCGGATGTTTTCGTCAACCAGGGGAGCGAGAAAGTTTCAGGCCGGAACATCGACTGGCCGATCGGCAATGCCATCCGGATGTCGCTGAATCCCCGGGGCGTGTACCAGACCGCCGTGCCCCTGCTGCCCGGAGATCAACCGGTAAGCTGGGTCTCCCGGTACGGGAGTATCACGCTGGGATTGTATTTTATCGGCTCCTATATTCACCTGGACGGGATGAACGAGCACGGTTTGAGTGTGGGGATGCTGATGATGCTCGATGCGGTCTATCCGCCCCCCGATTCCCGGCCGTACCTGAACGATGACAGATGGCCGCAGTACTACCTCGACAACTGCCGGACCGTCGCCGAGGTGGTGGCCATTGCGCCCACAATGAGAGTATTCTGCCTGGTGGGGGGACACCTGGTTTTACACGATGCCTCCGGCGACTCCGCCGTAATGGAGTATGTTAACGGCGAATTGAAAATATACCTACCCCCGGAATATAACGGCGTGCTGACCAACGATCCCGACTATGAAGAACAATTGGCCAATCTCGCCAATTATGCGGGGTTCGGAGGGGACCTCCCTCTGCCCGGCGGCGTTGAATCCGAGTCCCGCTTCGTGCGGGCCTCCTGGTACCTCCAGACGCTCCCCGTGCCGGAATCGCTCGAAGAGACGATCGGCTCGACCCTGGCCATCATGCAGAATGTAGCCAAACCTCTCTTCGACCGGGAGCAAAGTTGTACCCTGAGCACCAGCATTCGCGACCACACCGCTAAAAGGTATTACTGGCGCTCGTTCTGCCAGCCCAATCTCAGATACGTTGATCTGGATGCGGTGGACTTTTCGCCCGGCAACCCGGTAAGAGTGCTCGACCTCTATGCCGACCTGGTGGGCGATGTTGAAAGCTACTTCAAGCCTGATCCCTCGCAACTGGTTATCCCCCGGGGGGACTATGACGGGGACGGGACCTCGGATATCGCCGTCTTCCGGGCGTTATCCGGGATGTGGGCGGTCCGGGGGATAACCCGGGTTTACTTCGGTTCTCCGAAGGACCTGCCGGTGCCCGCAGATTATAGGGGTGACGGCACCACGGACATCGCGGTTTATCGGGGCAATTCCGCCCTCTGGGCGATTAGAAACGTAACCCGGGATTACTTCGGAGGCCCGGCCGGCCGACCGGTCCCCGGAGATTACAATGGTGACGGCAGTTCCGACATCGCCGTCTTTCAGGATAGAATTGGCCTCTGGGCTATCAAAGGCATAACCAGGACCTATTTCGGAAGCAGGGGTGATTTGCCGGTTGCCGGGGACTATGACGGGGACGGGACGATCGATATCGGGGTTCTCCGGCGCCGGATCGGCAGTGACCAATGGATCATTAAGGATCTCAGCCGCTTCTATTTCGGGGACGGGATGGGGATAGCTGTGCCCGGAGATTACGACGGCGACGGAACCTGGGAAGCCGCCCGTTACGCTCCTCTTACCTACGACTCCGCGCTCGGACGATGGGTAGTAAGGGGAATGAGCGATGTAATTTACGGCCTGGCTACCGATCTGCCGGTCCCGGCCGATTATGCCGGCGACGGCTCCGTCCGCCCGGCGATCTTCCGGGAGGATTCCGGCCTGTGGGCGGTCCGGGACCTGACCCGCTGCTACTTCGGCACCTGGTACGATCTGCCCTCCACCCGCCATAACTCACGGAAGCATGCTCGCCCCCGGTAAGATCCGGGGTCAGGTCTGTCTTTCGGCTCTAGAGGCTCCAACGAGATACGGTGTTCCCCGCGGCAAATGTGGCAGGGGAATATCGGGAAATTGACCTTGAAAAAAGTTGTGCAGCTCGGGGAGTGAAAAAGCCGGCCTTTGTGGGCCGGCTTTTTCACTCCCTTCTCAGGTCGGTTATAGTAAAGCGGGTCTCCCCTATTTCACGCCGACCGAGACCCAGATCATAGTCGAGTGGGGGCGTCGAGCTTCCTCCCCGGACGACAAGACCCGGCTGGCTGGTATCACCATATACATGAAGTTTTGCGCCGGGACTGGTGGTCCCGATACCGACGTTCCCGGTCCGCTGGAAGGTGACCCGGTAGGCATCCTGAGTCTCATCGTAGAGGTAGAGCTTGTTGGCGGAACCATTGTAATAAATGCTCATGGCAATGGCGCCGCTCTCCCAGAATTCCACCAAGGAATTAGAGTTGACGCCGGATCCGTGAAGCGCCAGGGTGGCAGCATTGCCAGCGTCACCGGTATCCCAGACGTCCAGGTCGGAAGCGGAGGCAGTTGTCCCGATACCAACGGTGCCCGAATTGTAATAGATACCGCTTCCGCTCGGGAGCCAACGCCCGCCGTCACCCCCCAGGGAAATATCAGCGGAATTTCCGAAATAGGCCCGGGTCACGCCACGGACGGCCCATAAACCGGTGCCCGGCCGGTTGACGGCTATCTCGTCGGTTCCGTCGCCGTTGTAGTCCCCGGGAGCCGGGTTGTCTCCCGTACCGCCGAAGTAAGCCCGGGTCACGCCACGGACGGCCCACAGACCGACATTGGGCCGGAATATACTGATGTCGTCGGTCTCATCGCCGTTAAAGTCGGCGGCCGGGGAGACTAGTCCGCGACTCAAGCTGAACAATACGACCAAAATCATCGCCGATCTCTTCATCTCCTCTTCTCCTTGTTTATTTTCACTCGCTTGCTATGTGTAAAAAACAACCCGGTTGGACAGGAAGCCCACAAAGGAAATTTATACCTTAATATAAAAGCATTCATCAAGGAAAAGCAAAAATCCTGCCAGCTTCCGGGCGATGCCGAGCGTCCCTGACATGCCGGGTATCCCCTGGGAGAAGCTCGAGGGATGCCAGGATATTTCCTGGATCGTTCCTTCGATGGTCATCGGATCGATCGGTATCCTGGGGGCGGAAAAAGACGGGCTAACCAGGAGCACGGACAACATGGGCAGGGCGACGGAGAGGGCACGTTTCATGGCTTCCTCCTTTGTTCTCTTGTTTTCTGTCGGACGATGGGGGTGGAGTCCGGGTCTTCCCGCCCGGAGGTCACTCCTGCAGTTTGACCTCGTTCCCGGTGGCCAGGCTCCGGAGCCTGACGGCGCCCCCAGGGGTCCGGGTGGTGAAGAGGGGACCCTGCGGAGCGAAGGAATCGAACGATTCGCCCTCGATCCGCAGGAGCGTTTTCCCGGTGGCGCTCTCCCACAGTATCACCTCGCGCGGCGCATCGACGGTCTTTCCCAGCACCGATTCGATCGTGATGATTTTGCCGTCGGGAGAGAAGGCTGCAGCCGACCCGGGGAGCGGACGGCCCTTTTCCGGGGCCGCATAAAGTGATATACTGTGCTGGGGTCATACATGAAACCGAAGTTACCATCCTGGTGGAGCATCTTCTTCTTTCTTCTGTCGGTGTGCGACGGCGCAGGCGATACGGTGTGTGCCGGCACAAATCCCCTCACCGGCTTCGAGACCCGTTCCGACGGGGCGACCCGGATCACCGACGCGCTCCCCCGCAGCTGCCAGAACCCGGTCTTTTCTCCCGACAGTCAATACATCCTCTTCACGCGATTCATCAACGGCTACAATGACGGCCCCTCAGAATTGGTGCGGATACGGATCGATGCCACGGCTGAGACGGTGATCGTCTCTTCCGCCGATGCCGATAACGTCAACGTACCCTTCGGCTCCTGGGCCTCGGGGAAGATCTGCTGGGCATCGGACCGGGGCGGGGGGGCGGAAGAGGTCTTCGTCGCCGACGAAGACGGGACGAACATCCGCCAGGTGACCGACCACCCCACGAGCCAGGGATACTATATCGAACCGGTCTTCAACCCCGCCGACACCAACAAAATCCTCTTTGAGATTTCTCCCTCTGACTCATCGGCACACCTGATCGCGCTGGTCGAGCGAGACAAAGGAGACCGGGTCACCATCCTGACCGGTGGTACAACGTATGACGACCGCCTTCCGTCCTGGTCACGCGACGGCTCGAAGATTCTCTTTCAGAGAACCGGCATCTCCGGCCCGGAGAACTGGGAGATTTACACCGCGGCTATAACTCTCGGCGACTCACCCTGCCTCAGTAATTATGTCAACATCTCCAATGCCACGTCACAGGAAACCGACAACTCCTGGTCATACCTGGACACACGGGTTCTCTCCTCCAGCGATTACGGGAACCTTCCCGTCCCCAATATCTATGCCTTTCCCTCGAGCGGGGCGGGCCGGCCGCGCCGGGTGACTTACTCCAATGTTTACGAAGACGGCGCCCCTGCCTATTCCCCCGATGGGAAATGGATCGCGTTCGAGTCGCATTCCACCGTCAACGAGGACTCGCCATCGGCGATCTGGATCATCCCCGCCCGGCCGACGGCCGACCCGATATCTTTTCGCGGGGGTGATTACACTGGCGACGGTACGTCCGACATCGCCGTCTTCCGGCCTGTGTCGGGTCTCTGGGCGGTCCGGGGTATCAGCAGGGCTTACTTCGGAGGAGCTTGCGACCTCCCCAAACCCGGAGATTATGATGGAGACGGGACGGGAGAGGCCGGTATCTTCCGCCCGGAGGCAGGTCTCTGGGCGATCCGCGGTGTCACCCGGTGCTATTACGGCTCCGCCGATGCTCAGCCGGTGCCCGGCGACTACAACGGTGACCGTCTGTGCGATCTCGCTCTTTTCCGTTGGGGCGCCGGTCTCTGGGCGGTCCGGGGGATAACACGTGGATACTTCGGCTCCGCGGACGATCAGCCGGTCTCCGGTGATTATAATGGTGATGGAACTCTGGATCCGGCCATTTTTCGGCCCCTGACAGGTCTCTGGGCAATCCGGAAGATCAGCAGATTCTACTTCGGGGCGGTGAGCGACGGCGCTTTCCCGGGAGATTACAACGGAGACGGAACCGCAGAGGCCGCGGTCTTCCGGGGCGTCTCCGGCCTCTGGGCGGTCCGGGGTGTCACCCGGAGATACTTCGGGGCCGCAACCGACCATCCTGTCCCCGCCGATTACAACGGAAACGGCGGGGATGATATCGGGATATTCCGCGCCAGTTCCGGCCTCTGGGCGGTCCGGGGTATCAGCCGGGTCTATTTCGGCGCCCCGGGAGACCTCCCCGTCACCCGCTGATCCGGATCCGGCTTATTCAATCTCGCAGGCTGGCCGCTTCGCGTCCATGCCGTGCAGGTGATTACACACTAAAATAACTCCCCCGGCAGTTCCCCTCCCCGTCAGAACCGTTCCTCCCAGGCGTCTATTGTTTAACGGCATCTGCCTCAAGGCAGTTGCCGGGTTTATACTCCTCATCTTTTCCTCCCTTAAAAAATTAAAAAAAATCAAAAAAAGTATTGACTACTTCGTCTAAATCGACTATATGGTCATAATCAACTAAATAGTCGATCATGACCAAGTTGTCGTACTCAACCAATCAGTCAATATCGACCGATGTGTCGTACTCAACCAATCAGTCGATTATGACCAATGTGTCGTACTCAACCAATCAGTCGATTATGACGATGTTGTCGTATTAGACTGATCGGTCATTATGTATGAATGCAACGCTGAAAAGCCGGCACACCCGGCGAGCCCTGGCTACCCGGGGCAAACTGCTCGAAGCCGCCCGGACCCTTTTCACGGAACGGGGGTTTGAACTCACCTCCATTGACGACATAACGCGCCGGGCCGATGTCGGGAAGGGGACTTTCTATTACCACTTCACCGACCGGGAAGAGATCATCAAGGCCCTGATCGAGTGGGTGATCGGAGAACTGCTGGCCGTTATCGATAACACGTGCCGGGAAGCCACGGATCTGAAAACAACTCTGGAGGGTTTGATCGAAGCTCACATCAAGTTCTTTTCGAACCGGTGGGAGGACTTCGTGCTCTTCTTCCAGGGGAGAACCGAGCTTACCATCGAGCTGAGTTATGACGGGATTGAGACTCCGTTCCTGAAGTACCTGGAGCGGGTCGAAGAGCTGCTGGTACCTTTTCTCCAGCGAAGGCTGCCGCCGCCGATCATGCGACGGATCGCCTGCGCGGTAGTGGGGCTGGTCTCCGGTTATTACTCTTTCGCGGCCATCGAATCGCTGGATGACGGTATAGATGCCACGTTCGCCTCGCTCCGCGAGGCGATGGTGGCGAGCATGATGCGCTTCGTCCAGGAAGCAAGCACCACGACCGAGAATAGGAGCCAGGAGAAAGAGGCTGGACAATAATTTACACATTAACAGGCGCACAGCACCGAGGCCATTCGGCCCGCTGACTGTGCGGTAACCTCAAGAGGAGAACCTCATTGAAAACTATCGATGAGATAGAAAAAACCGATCCGATCGCCATTCCGGGAACCCGGCGACGGCGTCTTAACGGAATCAATCGGAAACCCGGCGACGGGCCAACGATTAAAGAGGCGGAAGGACGGCGCGTCTTCAATGAAGCGGTCAAGAAGTCCGTCTGGGGGATGGCGGCCAGCATCGACATCTACAACTGCGATCCGGCCACGATCCGGGACGCCGACAAGATCCGCCGGTTCGTCGCCGAACTCTGCGACCTGATCGGGATGAAGAGGTTCGGCGAAACTCAGGTGGTCCACTTCGGCGAGGACGAGCGGGTGGCGGGCTACTCCATGATCCAGCTGATCGAGACCTCGCTGATCTCCGCCCATTTCGCCAATCTGACCAACACCGTTTACCTCGACGTCTTCAGCTGCAAACCGTACGATCCCGTCAAGGCGGAACGGTTCGCCCTCAAGTTCTTCGGGGGCACCCGCTGCATCACCAAGATCAACCTGAGGATGTGACCCGTGCTCGAATTCCGCATCATCACCGACCCGGACGAGTGCCGGGAGATCTGGGAACGGGTCATCCCCCGGGAAACCGTGACGGATCTCTGGGAGATCCGGGACTGCTTTCACCGGCACTTCCGGCGTCCGTCCTGCTTCATAACGGCCGTCAGCGGGGGGGAGGTCGTCGGCTTCCTCCCCGTGAGCCGGATCGAGGAGGCCGGCGTCTACGGCTACTTCCCCGGCGAGACCTGGGAGGGCGAAACCTGGCTGGAACAGAACCGGATCATCGCCCGGGATGACGGGATCCTCCGGGGTCTGCTCGAACGCTGCCCGGGGCGGCATCACCTCCGCTACCTCGTCAACGGGGGGGAGGGGTGCGCCGTGGATGAGATCGGCTACCTTTTCTCCCCCCCTTCCTACGGGTACGACTTCGATAAGTACCTGGCCGAGTTCTCCGGCAAATCGCGGAAACGCCTGAAGCGGGACCTGGAATCACTTGAGAACCGCGGTGTCGAGTACCTCCATGACCGGGTCGAGGATTTTGATCACATCGTGCGTCTCAACATCGGGCGGTTCGGCGAGCGGTCATACTTTTCCGACCCCCGTTTCACGCAGAGCTTCTACAGCATTCTCGATCTCCTCCGGGAACGGGGATGGCTCCGCCTGACCACCGTCCTAATCGAGGGCCGGGTGGCCGCGGTCGACATCGGCTGCGTGTACAACGGCGTCTATACCCTGCTCGGCGGGGGGACGGACGGCGATTACCCCGGGGTGGCCAAGCTGATCAACATCCACCATATCCGCCGGGCGTGCCGCGAGCGGCTGGACCTGGTCGATTTCCTCTGCGGCGATTTTTCCTGGAAATCGCTCTTCCATCTCTCGGTGCGCCCGCTTTATCTCCTGTCCGGCTCTTTTCCCCGGGAAGCGCACAGACCGGCGCCGGCCGACCGGAGGGAAATGGTGTATGCCGGATGAGCGCGTCCTGGTCGCGGGGACAACGGCCGACTACATCGACCTCATCCGTCGCCGCTTTCCCGGCCGGGCGGTTTTCCTGACCGATCCGGCGGAACGGGCCAAACCTTCCCCCTACCCGGCACCCGACCGGGCATCCGAAATTCTCTGCGGCCTGTCCTCCCCCCGGGAGGCGCTGGCCGCCCTCGACGGTCATCTCCGGAGGCAGAAGCAACGGCTCACCGGGGTCGCCTGTTTCGACTGCGAATCCCTCTCCCTGGCGGCGGAGATCGCCCGCTCTTTTTCGCTCCCTTTCCCTTCCCTGGAAGCCGTGGACGCTTCCCGGAACAAGTTCTTTTCCAAGCGCCTCTGGCTGGAAGCCGGTCTCCCCTGCCCGGAGGTGCGGCTGGCGCGGACGGCGGACGCCGCGGCGGATTTCCTCCGGGGGATGACCCGGGCGGCCGTCATGAAGCCTCTGACCGGGAGCGGGAGCGAGCTGATCTTTCTCTGCCGTGATGAAAAGGACTGCCGGAGAGCATTCGCCACCTTAAGCGAAAAGCTATCCTCCCATCCTAACAGCAGGATGTATGAACCGCGGACCTGGCGGGGGGAGGAGATCGATCCCCGCAAAGCCTTCGTGATCGAGGAGATGGTGGAGGGAGAAGAGCTGAGTTGCGATTTCGCGCTCGATCACGGCGCGGTGAAGATCATCCGGATCGCGAGAAAGATACTCGCCCGGAACCAGACCTTCGGCACGGTCCTGGCCTACATCCTGACGAACGCGCTCCCTTCCGGCATCGATCCGGCCGGTTTCCGCCGGCAGATGGCGGAGGCGGCCCGGGCCCTCGGCATTTCCCGCAGCATCTGCATGATCGACTTCATGGTCTCCCGGGGAAGGGCCCTGATGCTGGAAATGACCCCCCGGCCGGGGGGCGACTGCCTGGTCTCCCTGGAACGGCTGAGCGCCGGCTTCGACATGCTGGGCTACGCGCTCGATTTCGCCGAGGGACGTCAGGAAGATCCGCCCCCGGCCGGGAGCTGGCAGCCGCTGGTGGGGATCCATTTACTGGCGGACCGTCCCGGCACGATCCGGGCGATCGACGACCGGAAGCTCCGGGGCGATCCCCGGGTGCTCGAATACAGCCTGACGGCCGGGCCCGGCCGGCGGGTGCTGATGCCCCCCGACGACTACGATTCCCGTAAACTGGGGCACGCGGTCTTCCGGCCGCGCGATCCGGCCGGGATCGAAAAAGAGTGCCTCGAACTGTCCGCCCGACTTATAGTGGAATTTGAGCCTGAATGATGAAAAACACCAAAAAAACCCGGGCCGGCGCATCGGTTACCCCATCCGAAAATCTTCCCCTTGATGGGGATACCCTAAAACGGTTCGTGCGGAAGTTCCTGGACCGGCGGGAGCTGTATCTGCGGGCCGCGGAGAGGTGCGGCTCACCCCTTTACCTGATCGAGAAACCGATCCTGACCGCCCGGGCGAAACAGTTCACGGAAGCCTTCCGGGCCGTGCTCCCGGACATCCGTGTTTACTTCGCCGTCAAGAGCAACAATCACCCGGCGGTCGCCCGGACGCTGGTCAAGGCGGGGCTTGGATTGGATGTCTCCAGCGGCCGCGAGCTCCGGATGGCGCTGGACAGCGGGGCAGAAGATATCGTCTTCAGCGGTCCGGGGAAGACCGGCGAGGAGCTTTTCCTGGCAGTCGAACACCGCGACCGGGTGACGGTCCTGATAGACAGTCTCGGTGAACTGGAGCACCTGGAGTCGATCGCCGGTGAGACCGGAGCTGCTGTCCGGGCCGGGGTGCGGCTGACCACCGATGAGCGGGCCCTCTGGGCCAAGTTCGGCATCCCCCTCTCCTCCCTGCCGGCCTTTCTGGCCGCCGCCGGGCAGACCGGGCATGTCCGGCTGAGAGGATTCCAGTTCCATACCAGCTGGAATATGACCCCGGACAACCAGGTCAGCTTCATCATCCGTCTGGCCGGGGCGATCGGAAGCCTGGATGATGAGTCTCGGAAAAAGATCGAGTTCATCGATATCGGCGGGGGCTTCTGGCCGGAAGACGGGGAGTGGCTCCACCGGGAGGACGGGGGAGTGGTCAACCCGGACAACCGTGACCGGGACCCCCTCCTTCACTTCCGGAAGCCCTCCGTCCCGATTCGGGAGTTCGCGGAAAAAATCGGCCGAGCCTTCAGGGAGAAGATCCTCCCCCTGACCGGCTGCCGTCTCTGTGCCGAGCCGGGACGATGGCTCTGTCATCCGGCCATGCAGATCCTGCTCCGGGTCACGGACAGGAAAGGGCCGGATTTGGTCATTACCGACGCCGGGACCAATGCGATCGGCTGGGAGCGCTTCGAGACTGATTACTTCCCGGTGATCAACCTTTCCCGGCCCGGGCTGACCGAACATCCCTGCCGGGTCCTCGGCTCGCTCTGCACGCCGCACGACGTCTGGGGCTACTCCTACCACGGAGAGGACATCCGGCCGGGGGACCTGCTCCTGCTTCCCAACCAGGGGGCTTATACCTACAGCCTCCGCCAGGAGTTCATCAAGCCGCTCCCCGGGGTGGCAACGGTGGATGCGGCGGGGGAGATCGCCTCGTCGTAACCGGCGCAAAACAGAAGAACAGTCGAGCGCAAGTTGCTCCTCAGGTCAAATAAAAACCGGTCACAGCCGGTTTTTCATTTCCTTTCCTTATTTAACAAATAAGGTCAAACCTTATTTGTTAAATAAGGAGGTGGGGCAACGCACCGCCGGCACCTTTTCGTTAGAACCTGCTCACCGCCCGGACGGAGAGAACAGGCCCGTCGCCAACGTCAACCCGGTTGTCCGTCCGGTCGTCGTTGTAGCTCTCGCCTTCGAAGAAGAAGCGGTCGAAAGCGTAACCCCCGGACAGTGTCACTTCAATATCACCAGCAGGATGTAGGGAGATCCCTCCTTCAGCCCGCTGCTCGTACCAGAAGAGCCGGTCATCACGATCTTCCCTCCCGGCCCGGTAATAGCGGTCGTTCTCCCAGCGGAAGGAGGCAAAGATGCCGATCAGCGGAGAAAGCTGATACTCGCACCCGGCAAAGACGCTGTGGATGGGGAAATAGAACCCCCGAAGCTGCAGTCCCTTCGCGGGGCTATAATTCACGAAGAGCAGAGGAATCCCGACCAGAGCGCTGAAATCGCGGGAAGGGGCGTGGAGATACCCGGCCCCCGGGATGGGCACGTGGGGGAGGAACTCCCGGTTGGTGGAGTAGTTGAGGAAGAAGACCCAGGAATCCCGTCCAGCCGCGGGGATGTTGAGATAACCGTTGAGCATGACGGCCGTTTCGTACCAGCCGTTGAACGGCCGGTCGGAAGGCGAGGAAAGGGAGAGATTGCCCCCGATTATCCAGTTTCCGGAAAGGCGCCGGCGATACACCGCTCCGAAATGAAGATCCCAGAGTTCGGCAGGCATCTCGTCTCCCGTGTTCGGGAGAACGGCTCGGGTATGGATGTCACGGAGGCCGAGGCGTGAGACAGCGGTCCATTCCCGGTCCGGCCCCTGGACCAGCGGGATGAGAATCGACGCCTCCCAGCGTGACTCCTCCAGACCGGTAACCTGGTCCTTAACCCGCTCCCGCGGGCTGTACTCGAACCGGCCCGAAACCGCCGTCCCCTGTTTCCCCGTCAGCGGCTGAAACCAGTGGGAGATCCCCTCCTGACCGGAGACGGTCATCGGTATGAATGCCAGGAAAAACATGTACATTAATATTATAATTCTTCTCATTATATTTATCTTCTCGCTGGCTGAAGAGGCTGTCCGATAATTCGGATTTTAAGCATTTAGAGGTCATTCAGACTGTGTCGTAACCATCAAAATGTCATCGCGAGGAGCCCCGATAAATCGGGGTAGACTGCGCGACGAAGCGATCTCAATTTGAGAACAGAATATGTTATCTTCCAAAGGATTGAGATTGCTTCGCCCCTCCGGGGCTCGCAATGACATTTCAGGATTTATCGGACAACCTCTGAAGCCTGCGGCTACCAAAATCGGGTTTATCGAACAGCCACTGAAGTCCCGCATTACGAGCCGGGTCACAGCTCGAAATCGGGAAACAGGCCCTCACCCTGTTATTGCAAAAATCCCCGAATTGCCGCCGCCAGCTTTTCCGGTTCTTCATACTCGCTCACGTGGCCGCCGGGAAGTCTCGCGATCCGGGAGCCTGCGATTTTTCCGGCCAGGGCTTCCGATTCGCGCGGCAGGGCAATAATATCGTCATCCGATATGATGACCAGAGTGGGCGCCTTGATCTTATGGAGAAACCCCGACGAGTCGAAGCCGGCAAGTACGGGATACTGCCTTTCCATTTCCCCGATTGTGGGCGGAGTCGGGTTATCGAGCAGCCTCTTCCTGAGTGCTTCCGCCCTGTCTTTATTGGCCAGCGCAGATGCGCCGAAGAGCCAGGGCATGGCGATATCCAGCTGGCAGTCAACGGATACTCCGTGTTTGATGGCCCGGATCAGACCCCTCTGGGCCATCAGCATCCGTTCGTCCCACCGGGCGGCGGAGTTGACGATCACCAGTCGGCCGACGGCATCCGGATAGTTGACGGCCAGCATCTGGGCGATCGTTCCCCCCATGGAATGGCCGACAATGTGCGGTTTCTCCAGAGCCAGCTCCCTGATCAACCCCGCCGTTCCTTCGGCCATCGACTCCGCCGTCAAGGGGCCTCCGCTGTCCCGGGTGCGGCCCGAACCGGGATTGTCGAAAATGAGTACCCGGCAGCGGTCGGTAAACAGGGGGTACATCTCCCTCCAGGCGGTGTGATTGGCCCCATATCCGGCTATGAAGACCAACGGTTTTCCTTCACCATGGAGTTCGTAATAGTAAGAAACGCTATCAACCTTTATCCGCGGCATCTTTCCCTCCTGCATGGCCCGGATTACTCATGAAAATTTTCTTTTTCATGAGTAATCCGGACTACCATTTATCGTTCAACGCGTTACATATAGTAATTCCGATTATGCGGATACAGCAAACTATTTTTAAAATACCTTGTCTGTCAGACCGGCCTGTGGTATAGAATTTCTGTTTTTACCGAGATAAAACTCTGTAATCCGTATCTCCGACTCTGCGTCACTACGCCTCCGGGTATGTGCTCAGAGCGACAGGGTCCGGCTGGAAACGGCTGTGCCTCCCGCGTTTGGAAAGGAGATCGGCGGACCATTTTGCCGGCCCCCTCCGCGGGGGCCGGTTTTATTTTTAACTGTTTCGGAATTTTCAGCCTGAGGCTGATGCGCCTCTGGCGCACAATAAAATATTAGCCACCAAGACACAAAGGCACCAAAATAAAGAGGAAAAGGGGCAAAATACTCACCTTATTTGGTTTTTCTTAGTGTCTTGGTGTCTTAGTGGCGAAAAGTTAGCGCGGAGGCGCTAAGTTCTTCCAATCGGAAGGTGGGGAACATGTCGAAAAGAATCGTCGTATTTATTGCTCTGCTCTGTTCCCTCATCGTCCCGGCTGGACCGGCCAGGGCGGAGGAACGGTTCAAGCTGGCCACCACCACCAGCACGGAAAATTCGGGGCTGCTGGGCGTCCTCATCCCGCCGTTCGAGAAAAAGTTCGGCTATAACGTCGATGTGATAGCCGTCGGGACCGGCGCCGCCCTCAAACTGGGGGAGAACGGCGACGCGGACGTCGTTCTGGTCCATGCGCCCGATCAGGAAGCGGCCTTTGTCGAGGCCGGCTTCGGCGTCAACCGGCGCAGCGTGATGTACAATGACTTCATCATCGTCGGGCCCGGGGACGATCCGGCCGGCATCCGGGGGGAGAAGGACGCGGCCCGGGCCATGGCCCTGATCGCGGGCAGGAAGTCACCCTTCGTCTCCCGGGAGATGATTCCGGGACTCATATCAAGGAGCAATTTCTCTGGAAAGAATCCGGCCTTCCGCTAAAAGAGGTTAAGAAACTGCTCTCCAAAAAAGACACGGAGAGTGAAGTGCAGTACGTGGCCCCGGAGGGCGATTGGTACTTCTCCATCGGGCAGGGGATGGGATCCGCACTGATGATGGCGGACGAGAAACGGGCCTACTGCCTGGCCGACCGGGGCACCTATCTCGCCTACCGGGACAAGATCAAGCTGGATGTCCTGACCGAGGGTGATCCCCGGCTGTACAATCCGTACGGCGTGATGGCCGTCAACCCGGAGCGGTTCCCCCGGATCCAGTATTTCGGCGCCATGGCCCTGATCGCCTGGATGACATCGGTGGAAGGGCAGAAGATCATCGCGGATTTCCGCCGGGACGGTGAGGTTCTCTTTCACCCCCTGGCGGTACGTCCCGATTTTCTTGGTAAACGATAAAATCATGGAATATCTTTTTACGGGAATCACTGACGCCGGCCGGCTGATCATCCATTGCAATCCGGAACTGCTGCGGATTGTCTGGGTATCGATCCGGGTTTCCGGCACCGCTCTTCTTTTCGCCGCCCTGGCCGGCATCCCGCTCGGGTTCTGGGTCGCCGTCACCACCTTCCCGGGAAAACGGGCGGCGGTGACGCTGCTCAACACGCTGATGGGCCTGCCCACGGTGGTGGTCGGCCTCTGGGGCTACTCTTTCCTCTCCCGGCGGGGATTGCTGGGAAGCTGGGGGCTTCTCTACACACCTGGTGCCATGATCATCGGCCAGTTCGTCCTCGCCACCCCGATTATCGCCGCCCTTTCCCTGGCTGCCGTCCAGGGGATCAACCGGCAGGTTGCATTGACCGCGCTCACGCTGGGAGCTTCACCCCGTCAGAAAAACTGGAAGGTCCTCTCCGAAGCGAAATTCGCCATCCTGGCCGCCGTCATCGCCGGATTCGGCCGGATCTTCGCCGAGATCGGTGCCTCCACCATGCTGGGCGGGAACATCCAGGGCTACACCAGGAATATCACCACCGCCATCGCCTACGAAACCGGCAAGGGGGAGTTTTCGCTCGGGATCGCCCTCGGCATCATCCTCCTGGTCATCGCGCTCGGCATCAACATCCTGCTCCAGGTCTGGCAGGGGAAACTGGAATGAGCGGAAACACGCCATTACTCTCCCTGACTGCGCTCGATTTCCGCTATCCCGGCGGCTTTTCCCTCCGGATACCGAGCCTGGAGCTGGCGGACGGCGTCATCCACGCTCTTTCCGGGCCGAACGGGGCCGGGAAGACAACTCTTCTTCACATCCTGGCCCTTCTCCTGCCCGCCGGGACGGACGGCTACCGGTACCGGGGGCAACCCCTCCCGAAAACACCACGGCAGCAGCTGGACATCCGGCGCTCGATGACCCTGGTCGAGCAGAACCCCTGTTTTTTCCGGGCCACCATCGGGGAAAACATCGCCTATGGATTGAGACTCCGGCGCTGGAAGGAACGGGACATCCGGAAAGCGGTCGCCGCCGCCGGGGACGACCTCGGCATCGGCAGCCTGCTCGATCGGAAACCGGACCGTCTTTCCGCGGGGGAGAAGCAGAAGGCCGCCCTGGCCCGGGCGCTGGTCCTCCGCCCCGAAATCCTGTTTCTCGATGAGCCCACGGCCAACGTGGACCGGCAGAGTGTCTCCCTGATCGAAGAAGCGGTCAAAGGATTCCACCGGAAACGCGGGGGAACCGCAGTCTGGGCCACCCACAATCTCCGGCAGGCCTTCCGGGTCGGCGACCGGGTGATGAGCCTGGTGAACGGAAAGCTGGCGCCGGGAACCATCGACAACCTCTTTGCCGGCCGGGTCGAAAAACGGGGGGAGGAGTCGATCTTCTACTTCGGGCCGGGGCTCTCGGCGGTCGTCCCCTCGTCGAATGAAGGAACGGCCCGGATGCTCATCCTCCCCGAGGAGATCATCGTCTCTCCGGAACCCCTCCAGTCCAGCGCGCGCAACTGCTTCCCGGGCCGGGTGGTAGGGATGGAAGAGCGGGGAAGTAATGTCGCGGTTCTGGCGGATATCGGTGTGCCGATCACTGCGCTCATCACCCCCCCATCGTATCGCAAACTCGGCCTTCATCTGAGCTCAAAAGTGTATATCAGCTTCAAGGCCACCGCGGCGTCTGTCTTTTAGTGTTCTCTGTTAGAATACCCGAGAGAAACTTCTTCTTGATAAAGGAAGGCACTGATATGGCAAGCATCCTGTTTGAACCGATAACAATCAACACCATCGAGCTGAGAAACCGTTTCGTCATGTCGGCCGCCGCCGACAACCTGTCCGGGGAGGATGGAGAGGTGACGGACGCCCAGGTCGCCCGGTACAGAGAACTGGCCGAAGGAGGGGTGGGGCTGATCATCAGCGGGGGCATCACCGTGCATCCGACCGGGACCTCTCATCCCGGATCCCCGGCCCTGGCGAACGACGCCGCGGTGTCCGGCTGGAAAACGTTAACCACCGCGGTTCACGGCCGGGGGGGAAAGATCGCCGCCCAGCTCGTCCACTCCGGGATCTGGACCTCCCGGTACCAGAACAGCCTCGGCCGGGACGGCATCGCCCCCTCGGTTCTGCCGCCGGACTGCTATTACCTGAACCGGGGCTGGATGACCGCGGGCCGGTACAGGGCAGCGACCGATGATGACCTGACAGTGATCATCACCGCCTTCGGTGCCGCCGCCCGGCGGGCCAAGGAAGCCGGATTCGACGCGGTCCAGTTCCACGGAGCGCACGACAGTTTACTGAGCCAGTTTCTCTCCCCTCACACCAACCGGCGTACCGACCGGTGGGGAAGGTCACCGGAGAACCGTCTCCGTCTTCATCGAGAATTGTACCGCTCTGTCCGCGAGCGCGTCGGGGCAGAATACCCGGTCATGATCAAACTGGGTGTGGAAGACGGGTTCAGTGGGGGGCTCACCTTCGCTGAAGGGAAAGCCGCGGCAGCCGCCCTCGGCGGGCTGGGCGTCGATGCTATTGAGGTGAGTTTGGGCCTTCAGGGCGAACTCTTCGCGGGGACCGTCCTCAGAACCGGCATCAACACGATCAGTAAAGAGGCGTACTATAGAAACTGGTCTCGGGAGATTAAGAAGACTGTCGCTCTCCCCATCATGCTGGTCGGCGGGCTACGGTCTTTTGAGCTGATCGAGGAGATTGTCCGGAACGGCGAGGCCGATCTCGCCTCACTCTGCCGCCCCCTGGTCAGGGAGCCGGGACTGATCGGCGATTGGGAGAGCGGGGACAGGCACCGGGCGACCTGCGTCTCCTGCAACCTCTGCGTGAAAGCTATCGGGGAGGGGAAACCCCTGGCCTGTTACCTGGACACCGCTGAGTAGCATTCTCCCCTGATTCCGAGGACACAATACTTTGATTCCGGGGACACACTTAATTCAAATTACGTCATTCATTGTGTCCCCGGAATGTAAATGTTAACCGGCCTCCTTCCCGTCGTCAGTCCAGGCCGATCTCTTCCAGGTATTCTTCGATCCTGACCCGGACAGCATCCCAGTCACCGTCCACGAAAAAGTCGGTGATTCCGCATGCTGTGTACGCGATCAGGTCGGTGTCTTTATCCCCCACCCCGAAGAGAACGTTGTACTGCTCCTGGAGGGAACGGATCTCCCGGGTTTTATACAGAGAAGACTCTTCGTCGGGATCTTCTTTTAAGATGAGTCTGCCGGAAGGGAAGTCCCATTTTTGTAATATCCACTCCGTCTCCTCGCGCCTGTCCGTCGTCCGGGCGCTCAGGTAGACGATGGTTATTTCCCGCGATTTGATCCACTTTATCGTCTCCAGCGCGCCGAGGACCGGGCTGGCGGGTCTTTTAAAATTGAAGAGGGTGCCGTCGACATCGATGACGCAGGAGGGTGGTTTGGACTGTCCGCACCCGGAAATGTACAGAAGGCAGCAGTACAGGAATGGAATAACGCCGATGTAATAATACCTTTTTCTCATCTATAAACTAGCTCGCTAAGTTTACCCTCGGTTTACCGGGGCTCGCTACTTTATATGAGCCCCCCGATTGATTCAATCGGGTATTTTCTAACCTTTCGTTTGAAGAGGAGTCAAGACCTATCCTTCCAATAACGGTTCGTCATGGACATTGGGCTTTTCCTACGGTATTTTCAAGGTATTCCATGTTCACGCTGTATTTTCATCAATCAAAAAGTTCAAACCTGAGCCAATGTATGATTACATCGAATTAAGGAGGAGTCCGATGAAATATTTCCTGTTACCGGTTCTGCTGGTCATTCTGGCGCCCCCGGCATCGGCCGGGGAATCCGACTGGAGGACTTTTACCTCGGAAGCGGGCGGCTTCACGGTTCTTCTGCCCGGAACCCCCATCTTCAGCGACACAACCGACCACACCGTGGTCGGCGCGGTCGGGGAGAACCTCTACAGCCTGGAGACGGCGGCGGCTTCCTTCAGCGCCGAGTATTCCGACCTGCCGGGGGTTGCCACCTTCTTCGAGAGCGCCGATTCCCTTTATAACGATGCCCGGGAGGGCTTGCTCAAGCAGACCGGGGCCCGTCAAACCGGCTATTACGGGATCGAACAGGAGAGCATCCGGGGGAAGGAGATAACCTACGAGGTTCCCGCCAACCGGAATTCCCCCCTCCTGCACGGGAAAGCGCGCTTTCTTCTCAGGGACAAACGACTCTATGTTCTTGTTGTCACCACCCCGGAGATGAGCGATGCGGATGGGATCGTTTCCCGATACCTGGATTCATTCCGCTTACTCAAGTAGCTTGAGGCTGTCCGAAAACGTATCAATTTGAGAAAAACTAATTAAAACCACGAAGGTCACGAAGCAAAGAATTAAATCAGATTCATGTACGGCGCGGTTCTTCTGGCAGTGGCCGGAATCGCGCTCTGGATCATCACCTCCGACCACGGCGAGGGGATGGGGAACCATCACTACATCGAGCACAGTCAGAAGATCTACAATGAACAGCTCCATGTTCCCCTGATCTTCCACCGCGGCGACGGGGGGCTGAAGCCGCGTGAGATCAGCGAGCTGGTCCGGCACGTTGACATTCTTCCCACCCCGGCGGAACTGGTCGGGTACCCCCTGGGTGATGGGTCGCCGCATGTCCAGGGTGATACCCTGGTCCCCTTTCTCCGGGGGGAGGAAATTCTACCGGACCGGTCTGCTTTTCCTCAACGCCGTCCCCCGACCGGGCGCGGCAAGAAGCGTGGGGATCCGAGCGGGTGTACTCCATCCAGAACCGCGACTATAAATACATCTACAACTCTGATAAGCAAGACGAGTTTTACCACCTGTCGGAAGATCCCCTGGAAAGACACAACCTGATCGACACCCCTTCGGCGGAAAAAGACCGGATGGGAAAGAGCCTCCAGCGATACCATGACCTGCTTCTTTCCTGAACGTCTTTTGCCGCCCAGTCCGAACTCAATCCCCGATACAGGAAAACGCTGAAATCCCTCGGCTACCTGTAGGGGGCCGGGAGCCTTTCCGAGTAATGACTCCTACTATTCGAAAGCAGCCGATACCGTGGCAGCGGCGGCGTCTTTTCATTGATTCAGAGACCGTCTACAGATTTATAATCTGTATAAGCGCATGAATAACCCACGGGCGATACCGGTCAGCACGCCCAGATGGATAATAGCCAGGATCAGCGGCACCCGGTAGAGCGTCTTCCACCCCGGCACCCCGAAGCAGCCGGTCCGTGCTTTCCTGAAGAGATAGACGCCGATCGCGGCGACCATCAGGACCCAGGGGAGCGGTCCGGGCATCACCAGGCCCCAGAGCAACAGGCCGGCCAGGAGGACGTCCTGAAATAATGTCCAGAGATACATGCGGGAGGTCCGGCCGCCGCGCGTGGTATCGCGGGCATAGAGATGAAACTGCCGCAGTACGGCCCGGTATGATGACCGGGGGCGCCAGCCCACGATCGCGGCGGACGCCGTCTTCAGCTTACCGCCACAGTCGACCAGAGAAAGCACGAAGCCGAGGTCGTCCAGAACGTGAGTCTCCTCGGGAAAGCCCCCCGCCTTCTCCCACGCCGCCCGCGTGAAGGCCAGCGAACGGGCCGTGGGGCGGACATACTGTCCCTGGAGCCGCAACCGGGCCGACCCGGAACATCGCCCCACACAGTCTTCAAAATCGGTCCGGGGAATCAGCCGGTAGCTGCCGCAGACCAGGTCGGTGCCGGACCGGTCTTCAAGGGGAGCCAGCAACCGCTCCAGCCACCCGGAGAAGGGCCGGCAGCCGGCGTCGGTCACGGCCAAGAGGTCATGGGCGCTTTCCCGGACGGATCGGTTCCGCCCCCGGGATATGCCGGCGCCGGGGTCGACCACCACCCGCAGGGGCAGACCGGCGCCGGTGGCCTCGAGGGCGGCAACGGTACCGTCGGTGGAGCCGCCGTCGACGAACACAATCTCATCCGGCGGTCGGGTCTGGGCCCGCAACCCTTCGAGCAGATCGGCGACCGTTCCGGCCTCGTTCAATACGGTAATAATGACAGTGACCTGCATTATCGGGTGGCCGGAAGATCACCCGTCATGCCGTAATAGCAGCGGGTAACGTTATGCAGCTTCTCCGGACAGCGTGTAAATCTCTTCCCTCATCGTGGTCAATTTTCCGAAACAGAGCAGGACATCCCCTAAAAGAATCTTGGTGTCTGCCGCCGGATTGGCGATCGGCTTCTTTCCCCGCTCGATGACCAGGATGGTGATTCCCTGTTTCTTCATACCCGCTTCACTCAGGGTCTTATTGAGTACCGGGCTCGCCTCTTCCACTTCGACACGGGAGACACCGTACCCGCCCGGCGCCACGAAGACTTCCTCGAATGATTCGGGCGGGATGATTTTTTTCTTAACCAGCTTTTTCTTGACCAGGGCGGTTACCTTCTTTGCCAGCTTGGTATTCGGCACGAACCTGAAGAGCGCGTAAATGGCAGCCGCCGAAATGACCAGGTTGATCCAGGGAAGCAGGTTGGGGGGAACGACCGAGCGGAGGAAGGGGAGATCGAAGTGGGAGAGGAAGACGTCCGGTCTCAGGGAGTTGGCAAAGGTGGCGATCATGGCGACGAAACCGGCGTGGCCAACAATAATCAGGTAGGTGGCGATCCGGCGGCGGCGCGGACTGGCGACGACCAGCTCCGATTCCTTGGTCGTGAAACCGGTACCGGTAAAGCAGGATACCGCCTGGAACTTGGCCACGGTCCATTCCATACCGGTCAGGTTGAAGGCTACGGCACCGATCCTGACAATGATTACCGATACCACTATGGTGAAAAGAAAGAGCAGAACATTCATAATCTATTCCCTTTATGGATTTCTCCTCTCCGACGGAAGTGTTGCACTCTTTAGCTATAACACACTCGATGAATATATCACATTCGAACTGAATGCATTGTTGCGGAAGATGGACGGTAATGCCAAACTTTCAGGTGCACCGTCGCCTCTTCCAGTATGGAGGATATGACGATGCCACCTCTCTATCAAGCATTTTTAGCGGCTTTTTTGCCCGGTAAGTATGTCAAAATCGGTTGCCTATCCGGGAATTTTTCCATATAAGTTAATGCATACCATCCGTAACGCAGATAATCAGCCGGAAAAAAGGCCTGCATCTTATGAAGAATCGGGTTCCCGGAACACGGATCTTCCTCGCCTGCCTCCTGCTCGCGGCCTTTCTCATCCGTTTCTGGGGTGTCGCCTTCGACAACCCCGAGGATCCGGCCAACCCCGACGCCGGGTTCTACCTCCGGTTCGCCGACTGCTTTTACCGGGGCCACCTCGATCCCCACTTCGCCGCCACCAAGTACCACGGCCTTCTTTACCCCTACTTCTCCCTCTACCTGATGGCGTTCGCGGGACGGATTTTTATTTTCTTCAAGTATATCTGGTGCCTCCTGGCCTGGATGGCCGCCGGGCGGACGGTACCGTCACCGGTCCCCTTCTCCCCGGCGGAGCGCGTCCTGGTCTTCCGGACTTTTCAGGTGCTGCTCTCGGTCGGGCTGGTTTACCTGGTTTACCGGCTGGGGAAGCTGCTCTGGGGCGAGCGGGAGGGGATGATCGGGGCGGCGCTGGCTGCCTTCGCGCCGCAGCTGGTCAACCACTCGCGTGTCATCCAGTGCGATGTCACGCTCGCTTTTTTCACCACGCTCACGGTGCTCTTCAGTGTGCGGCTGGCCCGCGAGGGCAGGCTCCGGTGGTACCTGCTGGCCGGACTGACGGCGGGGATGGCGGTCGGGGCCAAGCATAACGGGATCCTGGTCCTGATGGCTCCCCTGGCCGCCCATTTCTTCGGAAGCAAACCCCCGGGGCTCAGGTCATGGTGGAGAGGCCCGCTCCTCATCCTCCCCGCTTTCCTGGCCGGCCTTTTCATCTCTTACCCGGTCGTCTGGCTGGAGCCCCGGCTCTTTTTCCGGCGGCTGCCCGAGTACCGGACATACCTGAAGTCGTTCGACCCGGCGCCGGGGACGTTCTGGGAACAGCGCTGGTTCAACCTGCTTAATTTCGGTTACAGAATAGGGTCCCAGCTCTACGGGATGGGGCCGGGGATTTTCCTGCTCGGGGGCGCCGGGGCGGTCCTCACGTTTCTCTCCGGGAGAGCGGAGCGGCGGATCCCGGCCATCTTCGCCCTTGTTTACTGCATCCTCGTGCTCTTTTTCCGGCAGAGTGTCCGCCCCAAGGACCTTCTCCCGGCCAGCCTCCTTCTCTGCCCGCTGGCCGCCTCCTTTATCACCTGGTGCGTCGACCGGCTGCGAATCCGTCCCTCCCTGCGCGGGATCATCGCGGCGACAGCGACCGTCCTCGTCATCGTTCCGTCCCTCCGGTCCGACGTGATCGTCGCCTACTTCGCCGCCGCCCCCGACACCCGTGACCTGGCCGCGGAGTGGATCGAAGAGAATATTCCCCCGGGGAGCTGGATCGCCAAGGAGCGCTACGGCCCCCCCATTTCCGACGGCCGGTACCGGCTGACGAAGATTCCGTTCCTCTGCTACCGCCCGCTCTCCCGGTACCGGCAGCCCGGAGTGGATTTCCTGGTGGCCAACAGCGGCGCCTACCAGCGGTTTTTCGATCCCTTCGATCCCTGCCGGGATGAGAACGCCCGGCGATTTTACCGGTCCCTGGACCGGGGCGGGGCTCTCCAAAAAAGTTTCTTCACCGTAAACTACGCCTTCATCAACCCGCTCATCCGAATCTACAATTTGAAGCGGGAGGATGCCTCCTGGTCCCGGAAAAAACTGCTGCTGCGGGACCTGGACTTCGCCTACTCCGACTCCTCCCCTCGGATCATCATCCTGGAAGATGATCTCGATTACGAGGGAAAGAGCGGGTTCCTGCTTCTCCCCGGAGAGGCGGCCGAGCGCCTGATCGTCTCCTCCCGGCCGGTGCCCCGGATCGGCGTCCAGATCTTCCCGGGCCGGGTACCGGCCCGGGTGAAGGCGAAGGTCGGTCTGCAGAAACAGAGTCTCACCCTCACCTCCCCCGGACCGGTCATCCTCCGCTTTTCACCCCGGATTTCCTTCCCCTTCCTTCGTTACTGTTACCGGGTCCAGGTCAAGGCGCTGGGAGATTCCCCCCTCCTGGTCAAACTCCTTACCTCTCCCCGTCATCTGGAGGAGAAAAACGCGGCAGACACCGGGACCACCCGGCGGGAATTTTCCCGCCCGTCGGATGAGGGGGATTTCGACCTCTGGTTCGCCGACTTTTTCCGGGAGGATCCGCAGTGGTGGAGGGATAAGTACACCCGTTCTTTCGAAGCGGAACGGCTTGTCTCCCCGCCTCGGCCGCCGATCGCCGACGCTGAAGCGGCGGGCGGTTACGCCGTTCCCTGCATCGGCGAGGGCGAAATTACCGAATGCGTTTTCGGGGATGCCGGACTGATGATCCCCCCCTCTTACTGGACGGCCGTCATCGACCTCAAGGCCGAAGGAGAAGGGGTCGGGGAAGCCATCGGGGAACTCGAGCTGGGTAAAACGAACGGGGACGTCCTGGGCGCCCGGGCGTTGCGGGCGGCGGAATTGCCCCCCGGTCCCTGCTATGCCTCCATCCGCCTGCCGTTCCACAACAGCACCCTGGCCGGAGGGATCATCCTGACCATCCGGTCGGCGGCGGGAGCCCGTCTGCTCCTCGACCGGGTGGTATTTGTCCCGGATCTGGCTGCCTGGTTTCACTCTCTCGGCGATGACGGCGCCGCGCTCCCGAATCGGGGAGAAGAGTAGATAACCACCCCGGCGTGCCGTGGGTGGCACTTGTTTCGTCGAGCTTCACTCGACGCCCTCAGAGGATATTTTTCTGGGGGTCATTGCGAGGAGTGAAGCGACGAAGCAATCTCGGGCAAAAATGACGAGATTGCTTCGCTCCTTTCAGTCGCTCGCAATGACATTCTGCTTGCGAAATATAACCTCTTCGGGCTATGTTTTCATTCCTCCACCCCGTTGGGTTGGAAGCGGCGAACCGGATTTCCGGTGAGCGGTTTCGGCCTGAAAGATCACAACCAGCAGTCCTTCCACCGGTAATCCGGGTTACGGGGCGGTTCAGGAACGGCCGGCCTTCCGGTTCCGCCGGGAGGCGATCAGTTGATCGAGATGGAAGACCTGGTAGAGGACGACCACCAGTATGGTGGTCGAGGAGAGGGGTTCGGCGAAGAATACCTGGAGGGCGTGGGGCATGCGCTCGAAGACGCCGGGGACGAAACCGGTTCCGAGCCCGAGGATGAGCGAGATCCCCACGGCGAAGACGATCATCCCCCGCATCAGCGGAAACCCGCCGGTCCATGCCGCCTGCATCGAAACCGACAGGTAGGATGGCCCGCAGACATTCGGGCAGAGGTAGCCGCTCCCGAGCCAGCGGGTGCGGCTGGCCTGGATGACGGAACCCACCCCGGCGGCGATCATGGTCAGGGCGACCATCGAGCTTGACTCTTCCAGGGAGCCTCCCACCTCACGCACCAGCATGGCGGGAAAAGTGGCGGCGGTGAAGAGGAGCAGCATCTGCTGGAAGCTTAAAAGCAGCAGGTCCTTCCAGGGGGGAACATCGTTCAGGCCGTATATTATCTTTTGGTTATCTTTGGCCATATGACAATTAAAAGAGTCATCTCATCCAGGCGGGGCGGGGCAGGGGAGAGATCGCCCCGACGATAACCTCTTCCCCGTCCATTGTTGCCCGGTGTCCGTAAATCCCTTCCTTGACCGGCTTGCTCCCCGCTTTCCCTTGCTTGAGGGTGATCACCCAGGCGGTTTGGGCGCTCTTCAGTTTATCGCTTAATTCCTTCATCGGTCGACGCCCGGTCAGATCCTGGTAGTCATAGAGGTTCCGCGGCGTCCCCAGGTAGAGACCGGGATCGATCAGGGCCTGCCCCTCGCTATCGATGACGAATACTCCTTTGTCATGGATGGTAAACGGGCCGCCCGGGTCTTTCAGGACGGACAAACCCGCTTTCCCTTTCTCCTCCAGCAGTTCGGCCCCCTCGTCAACGACGATCCGGTAGAACTCCCGTTCCTGGAGCGGGGCGTCGATCCCGCTCCCGACGAATACCCGGCGGCCGTCCGGCATGGCAACCCCGAAGTTGCATGATGACTTCCAGGCCCCGTCAAGAGAACCCGGCGGCACCCAGAGGTAGTGGCTCCAGCCGTGGGGATTAGGTGACCGGTGGTTCTCCAGCTGGTCGATGATCATCTGCGTAACCTTCTTGCCGTTCAGGTCGGTAAAATCAATCAGGTTCTCACCCGCGAGATGCGGGTAGCCGCCGTGGAAGAGGTTGACGCCGTCCAGGCCGTAGATATAGAGGTAGGAGTTGCCTTCAAGCGACCACCTCTCCGGCTCTTGATTGAACTCCTTAAATGCTTCTTCCCCTCTTTCCTCGACCAAATCAGCCGCCCGGGCGGTCAGGTTGACCAGCCGCCGGGTATCCCGGTAGTCGTACATCCTCAGATCGGATGCGCGTTCCTTTTCGCGCAGTTGCGGGAGCTGCCAGACGGCGAAGAGGAGAATGCCTCCGGCTAACGCAGCCGGGATAAACCATCTTCTACGATATAGCTTGCCTTCTTTCATGGTAATTCCGGGGTAATTCCGGGGACATAATGAATATAGATTAGGCGCGAGAACCATTGACATCCCGCAGACACCATATGAAATTTTAAATAGATTTAAAAATCATATTTATTTAGTATCGTGTCCCCGGAATTTATATTATTTAGTACTGTATCCCCGGAATTCAAGGTACAAGGTAGTATTTCTGGTGTCTTAAACAATCCGAGCTGCTATATTTTGAATTTAGCCATGAGAGTCTTTGTTGCGATTATAATCTGCTTTTTTCTTCTTATTCCATCATTGACGAAAGGAAGTAACGATTCCTCTAAACTTCCCAATATAGTTATTATTATTCTGGATGCTGCCCGTGCGGACCATTTTTCATCATACGGATACGGGAAGAAAACCACCCCATTGATGGACGCGATCGGACGGAAAGGAGCGGTCTTCCTCAATAACTTTGTGCAGGCCACGGAGACATACACCTCTCTCCCTCTCATTCTGAGTTCCCGGTACTTTTCCAATCCGATCTTCCAGATGGATACCTGGAGCTGGGGGATGCGGAGAGAAAATCAGCAAACTGTTTTCAAGCGGTTCGACGACCAACAGATACTCCTCCCGGCGTTCCTGTCAGCTTCCGGATATTGGACCGCCATGTTTCATAATCACCCCTGGTTTGTCGATGAGACGGACTTGGTCAAGGCATTTGATGAATCATTTATCTTCCCGACGGATAGCAGGGATCCGGTCGATGGGAGGATGGTTGACGCGATTCTTTCCTGGATCGCAAAACACCGAGAGGACCGGTTCTTCATCTACTGTCATATCATGTCCCCTCACCAGCCGTATCCGCCAAAAGACGCGGATCTCGATTTTATCCCCCGGGAAAAGCTGTCGGACTTGAACCGGGTTCGGGAGAAGTTTAACCGGTGCATGAGCGATAATTCTCTGGACTGGACTCCTGAGGAGCTTTCCTTGTATGGCGTCATGTACGACAGCAACTTGAAGCATACCGACGTCCAGGTCGGGAGGCTTTATAAGGAGATTGAGAAGCTCTGTCTGGCGGAGAAGACGATTTTTATCATCACCTCCGATCATGGGGAGCTTCTCGGCCAGCACGGCCGGCTCGCTCACGGTGATTTTCTGCCCTGGGACCCCTTGATCCACGTCCCGCTGATTATGATCTGGCCCGGTAAAATTCCGCCCACCGTCCGGTTAAAGGGTCTCACCGAATCGGTTGACATCTTTCCCACTATCGTGGATATCTGCGGGCTTGAGCTGCCGCCTGGGAAGGCCTTAGATGGGGTCAGTCTGAAAAGGCTCTTCAGAGCGCCGACCGCCGGCCGGGAGGCGGTCTACGCCAAGGGGGTCGTCCGTACCCCTAAATACAAGTTTTATGTCAACCGCGACCTTTTTTTTGAGATTCAAAAAGACCCGGGGGAAGAGATGAATATCTCCAACTCCAGACCCGCTCAGTTAAAAAAATAACTCCGGCATGATTATGATACATTCATGAAGCGCTATAAAGAGCGCTATCTCAAATCAGTCCGGCAGGAGACTCCGGAGTATCCATTTTATTTCCCGATCAGCGAGTTCATCGTGTCGCCTGCGAAGGCTTGCAAGAATATCGCAACGGAACAGTCGGCTCAGGAATTTCTCCGACAATACCCTCAATCTGCCTCTTGGCTACTTAATACCTCTGATCGGCAGGGGTATCTTATCTGTCTTTCGGAGAATGGGCCTCCGCCCCGCTTAACTCTTGCCTGCCGACTTCCGTCCGGGACATATCATATTTCTATTTTAATTTCACCGCTGATTAAATCGGACCCCATACCGGAAAAGGCCGATTTTAAAACTCGTATTGATGCCACCGGGCCATTTCTCCCACCAGACCGTATCAGACCGGTTTCGGCTTATGGGCCCGCGTATTACCTCGAGTACGAGCCAGCGATCGTGGTAGCGGGAGA
Organism: PVC group bacterium; assembly: GCA_043804695.1. Taxonomy (GTDB): domain Bacteria; phylum Auribacterota; class Erginobacteria; order Erginobacterales; family Erginobacteraceae; genus CAWGIE01. Next base: position 73,216 of record JAZDIV010000033.1, read on the forward strand.
TTTTTCCATTGAGCTTCAATTCCGGCCTTCTGGTAAGAATTCCTATCTGGTGCTCCATGTCGCGTTCACGCCAGTCCACTCCCCGGAAAAGATCCTAGAGCCGGCAGACACGACCGCGGCCGAGAAGAGAAAGAATGACCTTCGCGCTTTAGGTTATATACAGTGAACGGTCACCCAAACAACGATCAGGGAAGAAGGTTTTTTTACTAATAAAACTTATTTTAATATTTTAATAATATCATTCCCTTCAAATGGAGTTCCATCGATTAAATCACCAGTAACCGTTAATGTCTCTTCGCTCACTTCGAGCAAAACTTGAATCTGTGATCTGTTGAATTTGACCATAAGATCCGGAACACCATCTCCATCGTAGTCTCCAACACCCGAAGGACCCTCTACATAAATCGATGGATCAACTATGTCGCCACTGATCGCGGTTAGGGCAACAGTAGCAATATCAATCTCATCCACGGTATAATAATCAGGAAGCTCTATATAACAAGTAATCCATCTGCCTTTGCTCTTCAAGTTGAGAGTATCCGGGTCAATATTAATCTCGCTTATTATAGTACATAAACTCCCTCTCCCTGGAGATAAACCATCTCCACACCAATTGCACGGATCTTGTGCAGGAGCCATCGGGTTTATTCTTTGGAGAGATGCTCCATACCCGGCAGCGTCATATTTATGCCACTCGATTGTGTCGTTGTAAATTAGTCTTTCGACTGGCACACCATTTAGTGACAATAAAACTATATCACCACTATTATTAAGACCTTGGCCGATCGCGTTATCTTCTACCCTCAATCTGATTGCGTTGGGGTCAACGTAAAATGTCTCGTAAACTTCGGTAACTGTATCAGTGATTAGCGCATAGCCTCCAGGTGGAATTATGGTCGTGCCACCATCCTCATAAGCATAAAGCTTGTCATTATCTGCCCAATCTCCGATCAGTAGTCTGCTTGCATCCACTGGTTCTGACCCATAGTTGTATAACTCTACATATTCATTATAATAATCACTACCCTGCCAGATTGCCGGATCATACATTATTTCATTTATGGTAACTTTTGGATATTCAAGTTTAAAATAAGGGCAACTTTCACCTTCAATGTTGTCCCAGATGAAGTCAAAATCCCAGTCGGCATCCGAAAATGTACTTTTGGTCATCATCTCTGCTGTTGTTTTTCCAGTCCCATATATACTCCACGTCTGGCCTGAGGTCTCAATATCCCAGAAAGAGTTAATACATGCCACTCCATCAGATTCAACTATCCCAATTAGACCGCCGACATTTGAACCACCACTTACATTTCCAATGGAATAGCAATTTAAAATTGTGTAACACTTTAGCTCTTTAAAAAATCAGGCAGCTTGTTTGTGTCATTCCAGTGATGGTTTGCTTGCAATGATTTCATTTTCTGCTGCCTTCAGAACTGTTTCACACCGGATAAATGCCCTGAAGTTCGACTGATCGGAACA
>JAZDIV010000034.1:0-8250 GCA_043804695.1 PVC group bacterium
CGATAATTCAGATTTTAGGCATTTTAGAGGTCATTGCGAGGAGCGCAGCGACGAAGCAATCTCATCATTTTGGATAAGAGGTGGTTATGAATGAAAAAATAGATTGCTTCGCCCCTTTGGGGCTCGCAATGACATTTTAGGTTTACCGGACAGCCTCTGAAGGCTGCCGCTACGACAGTTATAAAAATTCCGAAACAGGAACTTGGCTTCGCGACTGCGGGAGGGCTTTTTAAACCCGATTTCCCGGCTCTCCCTGATCGGGGTTAAAAACCCCTCCCACAATACAATTTTTTTAGAATTCCGGAGCAGCGAGTTAGCTTCGTGACTTCTCAACCACGAATCTTCACGAAGTTTCGTCATTCTCCACCGGAGGCGGATCTCCTCCTGAGGCGGATCAGCCTCGGGCTGAAGCCTCCGGCTGAGGGTTTCGTCATTCGTCATTCGTCATTCGGATTTCGTCATTATCCCTCCCCTCCCCCAGTTTCTCTCTCAGCATCTTAAGGCTGTTCCGGGCCGGGAGATACCCGGGATCGAGCCGGTGGGCTTCTTCCAGTTCCCGCCGGCTCGACTTAAAATCACCCAGAAGAAAGTAGATGAGCCCCAGGCGGTAATGAGCCGGGACCAGGGATGGGTCTGCCTTCAGGGCGGCGGCCAGGGATGAGACCGCACTATCAAAAAGATCGCGGTGCCCGTAGGATATGGCCAGGTCGTAGTAAACCTCGCCCAGTTCCAGATGGGCGGCGGCGACAGCGGGATCGGCCTCGATCGACCTCTCGTAATAATGGATCTTCCGGTAGGTGGAACGGGGGGCGGCCAGGGCCCTTTCCCTCCAGTATTCCCCTTCCCGGATCGACCGCTCCTGATGGAAACCTTCCAGGCCGCCGGCGGCCAGGAGACGGAGAATAAGGTTGAAGAGAACACTATTGAAGACGAAGGCACCCATCGATCATTCCCGGGGAGACCGGCGCGCCTGATCTCCGGCGGCCGGACCGCGGGGGGGAGCAAAGACCCCGCGGACCCCTTTCCCCGGAAAAGACCGGGAGCCGGGGATTCGACGCTCTGCTATTGGCTTACCGGGGCCTTTGCCAGGGCATTGCTCAGGTAACCGCCGGTCAGGGCATCGATGCTGGCCGTCACCCGCGCGATCTGGAGCTGGAGGTCGATCTTGGAGCGGACATCGGCCGGGGGAGAGAAGAGCATCTCGATCTGGGCGCGGCGGCGGTCGAAGAAGTAGGTGTTCACTTCTTCCAGGACATCCTGCCGGAGTTCAACCAGTTCCCGGGCCTCTTTGCTGATCTTGGGCTGCTCGTTGCTGTAAAGAAAATCACGCAGATCCCAGGCGAGGATGATTCTCCACCGCTGATCCCGGTCGGTCTGTTCGCCGCTGTCATGGCTGCGGCTTTCCCCGCTGTCCTCGCCGGTGCTCTCGGAACTCGACCACGCGTTGTCGACGTCGGTCGACCACTTCTCCCGCATCGACCAGGAGACCTCCCCCGGGTCAAGCGTGTCCGACGTTTCCCCGTACTCCCTGGTGTAGTTATTCTCCCGGCTGCTCTCGCGGCCGGAGTCGGACGAATAGGAAGTATCGAAGCTGGTTGAGAACTCGTCGTCGACATCGTCCTCATCCACCCGCCTCCAGTCGAAATCGAGGTCCACCTCGGGGAGGAAGGCCCTCAAGGACGCGCCCCGGCGCCAGGCCTCGATCTTGTCCGGGTGCACTTCCGCGTAGCGCATGGCCGCCTGCTGGATCTCCTGGTAGCTGGGCTCCAATGCAAAGAGTGCCTCCATATCGGCCATCGTCTCGATCGGGGGAGGCTCGGTCGCTCCTTCCTGGGTTACGCCGATGGTCACAAGGGAAAACAGGCAGAGAATCCCCGCCGCTGTTTGCAAGGCTTTCTTCACGGGCATGGCAGCCTCCTTATAAAACTTAGCTTCGCAACTTATTTAACCGCGGATTGTGCGGATTATGCTGATTAAATAAAAAAACAATCCGCTTAATCCGCGGTTTATTGTGAAATTCCGAATTCGCAGAAAAAATAAGATCTATGAATAAATCGGGTTAGCGCTGAAACTGCTTCTCCCGTTCCTTGATCGTGGCGGTGAAGTATCCCCCCGTCATCGCGTCCAGGCTGGCATCGAGCTGCTGGATCTGGAGCAGCATCTCAACCCGGGAGTAGGAGTCGGCGGGAGGGTTCAGGATCATGTCGATCCGGGCGGTGCGGCGGTCAAAGAAATAGAGGGTGGCCTGATCCAGGACATCCTGCCGGAGTTCGACCAGATCCCGTGCTTCCCGGCTGATCCGGAGCTGCTCGGTATTATAGAGGAAATCGCCCAGTTCCCATTCAAACTTAAGACCCCACACTTTCTCGGTGGCGTCCCGGTAGCCGGTGGAGACCCCCAGATCCTCGCCGTAGCTTTCACCGTACCCTTCATCGGAATCAGTGCCGGTCTCGTTGGACCTGAATTGATCGTTGGTCTGCTCGAATTCGTAGATCTCGCCGTCGGTGGCGCTGATGGTGAAGGCGGTCTCGAACTCGTTGCTGGTGTAGCGCCGGTTTTTAGAGTAATTCCCGTTCCCTTCATCATAACTGGTGGAGTAGGAGTACGATTCGCTCCGGTCGTATTCCTCCCGCTCCCGGGTCCGCCGGGCAAAGCCGAACTCGACTTCCGGGAGGAAGGCAATCAGGGAAGCGCCCCTCCGCCAGGCGGCAATCTTGTCGGGGTGGACTTCCGCCCAGCGGGCGGCGGCCTGCTGCACCTCGACCCAGGTCGGCTCGGCCCGGAAGTAAGGCTCGAGATCCTCCAGCCCGGTGATCTGCTCGGGCGGGATCAGCTCGGCGGGCTTTTCTTTACCCGGGGAGGCGGCGGCCGCGATCCGGCAGAGGCTGAACCGGGGAACGTCGTCCTGAAGACTGTCCAGCGTCAGGTTCAGGTCGGCGGAACCGTCGCCGTTGAGATCCACCTCCGTGCTCTCCCCGACCTTGACCTGGATCGTCCGGGGCTCGGACTGAATGACAACCGTCACCACCCCGCCTGCTTCGTCGATGGATTCAATCGTGATGCTGTGCCGCTCGCTCCCGTCCAGGGTGATGTCGCCACAGCCGGCAAGCGTCAGCGGCTGGCCAGACGAAAGGTCCAGATAGACGGGGGGGGCGCTCTTGAAGACCCGGTTATCGGTAATCATCCAGACCGTCGCCGGGTCAAGGGGATCGAAAGAGAGGAAGTTGCAGCCCCGATAGAGCAGCCCGAAGGTGAGCCTCCTCCACTGCGCGCCCCCGTTCGTGCTCCCGAAGACCCCCCGGTCGGTGGCGATGATGACCGTCTCCGGGCTGGTCGGGGAGACGATCACATCCCGGACCTGGACCGTGCCCCCGAGCCCCATCCCTATGGCGGTATCCCAGCTGGCGCCGCCGTCCAGGCTCTTGTAGAGGCCGCTCATGGTGCCGGCGTAGATCACCTGCGGCTGGGAGGGGGCAAACTTGATGGAGAGAACCGTGTTGGCCAGCTGGCTGGCCTTGGAAAAGCTGAGCTCCCAAGCGGTTCCGCCGTCCAGGCTCTTGAATATCCCCTTGCCGGCCGCGCCGGCCAGCACCACCTTCGAGTCGAAAGGATGAACAGCCACCCGGGTGATGACCTTGTCACCGACCAACCCCACCGGCCGGTCCCAGGTCTTGCCGCCGTCAGTGGTGCGGGCAATCCCGCTCAGGGAGCCCGAGAAGACGGTATCCGGATTGGAGGGATCGACGGCCAGCGACACCCCTGCCGACTCGGTGGGATTGAGACCGGTGTAGACCCGCTCCCAGGTGATCCCCTTGTCCGCCGACCGGTAGACGCCGTCAAACGTGTTGAGGAATATCTTGTCCGAGCTGGAGGGATCAAACTCGATATAGGTGACGCCGGTCGCGTCCACGCCCGCCTCCGCCGCCGCGGTTTCGGCGGCGGCCTCATCGACCTCGGCGGGACCGGCGGCAGGCTCGACCGACTTCGGCGGCCGCTTGTCTTCCAGTTCAGCCAGTTTTTTCTCGGCCGCCGCCTGGGTATCCTGAGCTTCGCCTCCGGCCGCTTCCTCCGCCGCTATCTTCGCCTCGATGTCCTTGACCAGGCGGGATCCTTCATCGAGATCGTTCTTGACCGCGGCGACGGCGTCCTTCACGGCGTCTCCCGCCGCAGCGTGCTCGATCAAATAGTTCTTCAGGATATCCTGCCGCTCGTGTCCGTCGCTCGGCACCGCCAATCCCCGGTCGCTGAGCCATCCCTCCAGGCGGGCATAATCATCCTCATCCATGTAGTCTTCCTCGGTATAGACCAGCGCGGCGACGTCGGAGGCGGAGAGCTCGTCCGGCGTCCACTGAGAAAGGGCGAGCTCGGCCTCCTTCAGGTCCTTTTCAGCCAGGTTCACTGCCTGCTCGGCCTCCCCGAGCTGGGTCTCCAGGCTTTTGACCTCAGCCCCGGCGGCGACGATGGCGTCATCTTTCTCCCCGGCCTCGGCTGTCACCTCGGTTATTTCCTCCTGGACAGCCTCCCGCTCGGCCTGCGCCTCGAGGCCACCCCCCGCCGGTCCGCCGGCGGCTGGGGCCGCCCTCCCGCCGGTCTGCTCGATCAGGAGCAGCAGCTCCTGCGCCTCCGGGGTATCCGCGGAGGAGACCGGGATCTTGTTGATCCGGAAACTCTCGCCCGAGGTCCAGGTCCCCCCCCCGTCCGCGCTGCCGACCACCGCCAGATTGGTCCCGATGAAGATGACCTTCGGGTCGAGCGGATCGAGAGCCAGGGCTCTCAGGTCGTCCTTGAGATTGGTATATCTGACTTCCCAGTTCGTCGGCAGGGGCTGGGGATAAACGGCGGCAGAGATCAAAGCCAACCCGGTAAAGGCCACGAAAAAAGCGGACAGCACGGCACACGTCCCGGATCTGATCATGAGCGACCTCCTTAAGGAAATTGACATATGTTGTAAAGATATCGTATAGTAAGAAAAGTTTGATCCGCGGTCAATAGAAAAAATCTTTTTCTTTTACCGAGCCTCTCTCCATGAAACGGACCAACCACTACCGGCTGCTCCTGGCAACGCTCCTGATCACCGCCGGGGCCCTCTTCGCCCCGGCCCTCCGCTTCCCCTTCATCTGGGACGACACCGCGGTCGTGCGGGACAACCCCTATCTCCGCTCTTCCGGATCGGCGGGCCTTTTCTTCCGGCCCGCCTACTGGGAGCAGATGCTCCCGATCTCCCGGTCCGACTACCGGCCCTTGCAGATGATCACGCTGGCCGCCGTCTCCCGGCCGGGAGGCCGCAACCCGTTATTTTTCCGGGCGGTCAATCTCAGCCTTCACCTTCTGGCCTGCCTGCTGATCTGGACGCTCTCTCTCCGCCTGGAGACGGGGAAGCCGGCGGCCCTGCTGGCCGCCGCTTTCTTCGCCTTCCACCCGGTCCACGTGGAGACGGTCTTCAACGCCCGCAACATCGCCGAGCTGATGCCTGCGGTTCTCCTTCTGTCCGCCTTCATTCTCTTTCTGCGCCCGCCGGGAGGGATCGGCCTGGCCGGGGCGGCGGCCGGTTTTCTGGGTGCGCTTCTTTATAAAGAGAGCGCGATCATCTTTCCCGCCATTCTGACCGCCACCGTCCTGACAGCGGGGAGAGTGAGTCCCCGAAAGAGCGGCCTCCGTCACACCGTCCCCTTCTGGCTGATAGCCGCCGCCGCCGGCGCCGCCAAAATCATGCTCTCGGGGAGCGCCCTGAAGGAGACCCCCCCCCTTCCTCCCTTCATCGTCGGCGTTTCCCGTTTATCTCTTGTCTACTTCCGCCTGCTTTTATTCCCGGCCCGGCTCAAGACCCTCTACTCCTTCTTCAAACCGGTCAGCTTCGCGACGCCGGGCAGCGTCCTCGCTCTCCTGGCGGCGGCGGCCCTGCTCCTGACCGCGGCGCGGGTCGCGAGAAAAGACCGGCTGCTCCGGTGGTCCCTGATCTGCCTGCTGCTCAGCCTGCTGCCGGCGTTTTTCAAGATCGGCCAGATCGGGAGGATCGTGGCCGAACAGCGGCTCTATTTCCCCTCTTCTTTCTTCTGTATCGCGGGCGCGCTCATCATTCGACGCGTTTATGAGGACTGCCGCAGACGGGGACAGGTATTAACCGTCATCTCCGTGATCGTCATCTGTCTGGCCCTCTTCGGGCTGAGCGAAAAGTATCTCGTGAGCTGGCAAAGCGAGATATCCCTCTGGACGAGGGTGACGGACCTCTCCCCCCGGGCCGCGCTGGCCCGGAACAACCTGGCGATCGCCTTTCACCGGCAGGGGGATGATGAACGGGCGCGGGAGGAACTGGAAATCGCCCTGCGGCTCAGTCCCGGCCACAAGGAAGCCCACAGCAATCTGGGGGTTCTTCACGCACTATCCGGCCGGTGGGAAGAGGCGAGCGTCGAATTCAAGGAAAGTTTGAAGAGCGACCCCTCCTACCACCCCGCCTCCCTCCACCTGGCGGAAGTGTACCTGCGGATGAGGCGCCTGGCCGAGGCCGAGGAGATAGTGCGGAAGGTCCTGAAGGCAAACCCCTACATCCCGCAAGCCTGGAACGACCTGGCGATCGTCCTGGAAGAGAGGGGGCGAACCCGGGAGGCGGAGGAGGCCTACCGGGAGGCCGCCCGGCTCAACCCGGAGTACGTCTCTCCCCTGCGGAATTTAACCAGGCTCTATCATGAGCGCAAGGACTTCGACCGGGCGGTGGAGACCGGCCGGGAAGCGATCCGGAGACAGCCGGAACACCCCGGCGGTTACATCACGCTCTCCAGCGTTTACGTCACCAGGGGCCGGTTCGCCGACGCGCGGGAGCTGCTGGAAGAAGGACGCCGCCGCCACCCCGGGAACCGGGAGATCAAAAGCCGCCTCCTGGCGCTCGAATCCGTAGGGCCTGATTGATCCCCCCGCCCCGGGACCCTTTTCCACCGCACTCCCCGTCAATCCCCTCCGTCCCCAACCTTCTCCACCGCGTCCTTCACGTCCTCGATCTTCCCTTCGAGATCCTTGATATTATCGGTGTCGTCCTTGATCTCCTCGACAATATTCAGAATATCCTTCAGGATATCCATCTCGTCGCGGATATCGGAGACGTCGTCGGCGATATCCTCCACTGCCCCGGCGTCGCCGGCATCGCTCTCCAGCTTATCGACCGAGTCGACAATATTGTCGGTATTGTCTTTAATGTCGTCGATCCGGCCGCCCAGACCGGCTATCTCGGCGGTCTCGTCCCTGATCTCGCCGACCATGTCGCTGATGGTGTCCGTTTCTTTCGTGTTCGACTCCACCCGGGCGACGATCTCTTTCAACTCGGCGTTATCCCGCGTGAGCTCGATCAGTTTCTGGATAATCAGCTGCTGCTGGCGGATGAGGTCTTCCCGCTCTTTCGCGCTCCGGCTCCGCGCTTCCGGATCGACCGTGAACTCGATCCGGAAAAGCGTCTTGTTCTCGATCAGATTGAGGCCGCGGGGCGTCTCCTCGAGCAGGTATTCCGTCTCCGGCCGGGCCAGCGCGGGGGCGCTGCCGGCGGCCGCCCGGCGGAAGACGGCCAGGGCCTGCGCCATCTTTTCCCGGGCCAGCACGTCGTCACCCGCCTCCCGGGCCTGATAGGCTTCCTTCAAAATAAGGTAGCCCTGATCGATATCGCCGCCGGCGCTCTCCTGGGAGAGGCCGGTGGAAGCAAACAACGCCGCGAACGCGAAGGCGGCAACCGGCAGCAGTCTGTTTTTTTTCATCATAAATTAGCGCCTCCGGCGCTAATTTAATTATTGTTTATTATTATCGTTCCGATAGCAAATAAATTCAATCTTTATCTTGAAGAATCCACATCCGGGAGCGAGCAGGAAAAGGATTACTTTTCCTGTTCGCTCCCGGATAGACAATAGAGCTTCCGGTCTGCCGAGGCGGCGAAGATTCTCTCTCCGCCCACGGTCAGCCGCGCCGGCGCACCGCTGAAGAGGTTATATTCCCAGACCTGTTCCCCGCTTTCGGCAGACAGACAGTGGATAACTCCCTCGGGATCGGATACCAGAACGCCGCCGGCGAAGATCCGGGGGATGGAAAAAAGACCGGGCGCGAGCCGGCGGGCCCAGCGGACGCTGCCATTCTCCACCCGAAGACGATAGAGCATGCCGGACCGGGTTCCCGCGTAGACCGAGTCCCGATCGAGCGCCGGGGAGGCGGCCAGACTGCCCTCAACCCGGCTCTCCCAGAGCGGCCGGCCGCTCGTCAGGTCAAGGCAGTAAAGAT
>JAZDIV010000035.1:0-17306 GCA_043804695.1 PVC group bacterium
CGATAATTCAGATTTTAGGCATTTTAGAGGTCATTGCGAGGAGCGCAGCGACGAAGCAATCTCATCATTTTGGATAAGAGGTGGTTATGAATGAAAAAATAGATTGCTTCGCCCCTTTGGGGCTCGCAATGACATTTTAGGGTTTATCGGACAGCCTCTAAAGACCGCCGCTACGATATTTATTGTGCGCCAGAGGCGCATCAGCCTCCGGCTGAAAATTCCGAAACAGCAAGGTAAAGAGCGATGCCGGACACGAAACAGACGATCCTCCTGGTCGACGACGAGCCCGATCTCCTGGAGAGCCTCTCCGTCCGCCTGCGGGTCAACGGGTACGAGGTGCTGACCGCGGTTGACGGCCTGGAGGCGCTGAAGAAAGCCCGCTCCTCCGGCCCCGACCTGGTCATCCTCGATCTCATGCTCCCGAAGATGGACGGCTACAAGGTGGCGCGCCTGCTGAAGTTTGACAGCCGCTACTGCGGCATCCCGATTCTCATCCTGTCGGCCCGGGGCCAGGACCTGGACAAGGAACTGGGGAAAAAGGCGGGCGCGGACGACTACCTGGTCAAGCCGTTCGACTCCGCTGTCCTGTTGGCCCGGGTGAGCACGCTGCTGGCGGCGAAAAGGGAAGATTAGCGGCATTTCGGGCGGGGAAAGATGACTGCATCGAAATTACATTCTGACGTTAATTGTTGGATCCGAACTAATTCTCTAATCATCAGCATTCAATCCTGACTTCAACAAAATATGCTTAACATATAAATTTGCGACCGAAGGGAGCAAATTTATTTTCCGGAGGAAAATATTATGTTTGAAGCAGATGAGGAAAGAATCATCGCTCTCTTTGCCGGGTGCGGACTGATCAGCCAGGAACAGCTGACCGCGGCGGAAAAGTCCGGAACCCGGCCCCTCCACCAGGCCTTCATCGAACTCGGCTTTCTCACCAAGGACAAGGTTTACGAGGTGCTGGCGGATGAATTCGGAGTCGCCTACATCGATCTCAAGAACTTCACGATCGACGAAGAGCAGTTCACCATTTTGCCGGAAGAGATGGCCCGGAAATTCTGCGTTATCCCCGTCTTCTCCGTGGAGGGCAACCTGGGGCTGGCCATGGCCGACCCCCGCAACGTTGAAGCCATCGACCAGATCAGCCACTACACCGGCTGCTCGGTGGATCCCTACCTGGCCGCCGAAGAGGATATCCTGAAAATCATCGACGGCCATTTCCGGCAGCTGGGCTCGGTTAAGGAGATGATTGAAGACCTGGAGGTGACCAGGCTCAAGGAGGAAGAAGAAGAGATCCCGGAGTTGAAAGATCTCTCCGACGAGGCCCCCATCACCAAGCTGGTCAATTTGATTTTCGCCCAGGCGGTGCGGGACGACGCCAGCGACATCCACATCGAGCCCGATGAGCACGTCCTCCGGATCCGTTTCCGGATCGACGGGGTCCTCTACGAGGTCCCGTCCCCCCCCAAGCGCCTGAAAGCGGCCATCACCTCCCGGATCAAGGTGATGAGCAATCTCAATATCGCCGAGACCCGCAAGCCCCAGGACGGCCATATCCGGATGCGGGTGGAGGGGAACAACATCGATGTCCGGGTCTCCATCCTTCCGACTGTCTTCGGCGAGAATGTGGTCTTAAGGATTCTTAACCCCGAGAGCATTGCCATCGGGCTCGAGCAGCTCGGGTTTTCCGAAGCCACCCTTCGGAAGTTCCGGGAGATTATTTTCCGCCCCCACGGCGTGCTGCTCAATACCGGCCCGACCGGTTCCGGCAAGACCACCACCCTTTACGCCGCCCTCCAGACGGTCAACAGCCTGGACAAGAACATCATCACCGTGGAAGACCCGGTCGAGTACCGCCTGAAGCTGATCCGCCAGGTGCAGGTCAACCAGAAGATCGGGGTCACCTTCGCCAACGGCCTGCGCTCCATTCTCCGACAGGACCCGGACATCATCATGATCGGGGAGATCCGGGACGTGGAGACGGCCGAGATCGCCGTCCAGGCGGCGCTGACCGGCCACTTCGTCTTCAGCACCCTCCATACCAACGACGCGGCCGGGGCGATCCCCCGGATGATTCACATGGGGGTGGAGCCGTTTCTGGTCGCCGCTTCCCTGGAGGGGATCATGGCCCAGCGGCTGGTCCGGAAGATCTGCCCCGGATGCAGGGAGAGCTACGATCCCGACCCGCTCCTGCTGGAGCATTTCCACCTCGACCCGAAGGCGGGGATCAAGTTTTACCGGGGGGCGGGGTGCGAACACTGCCGGGGGGCCGGCTACAAGGGGCGGATCGCCATCATGGAGCTGATCGACATGACCCCCGCCCAGCGGCACCTCTGCCTCCGGAAGGCGTCCGTGGAAGAGATCCAGGAGCAGGGCCGCCGGGACGGGGCGGTCTTCATGGAAGAGGACGCCCTCGGCAAGGTGCTGGCGGGAGTCACCACGGTGGAGGAGATGGCCCGGGTGACCGGGACCGTGGTCGACATCGGCCGCTCGGAAAAAGAACCGGTGGCGGAAGAAGGCGCCCCGTCTTTAATTCCGCTCGTCCTCGAGGAGAAGGCATCCAATCAGGAGCCCGTCCTGGAAGACAAGGACGTCGATGAGTATCAGCAGAAGATAACGCACTGGCTGTCGAAATAAGGGGTAATACAGCGAGTTCGGAATAAGAAAGTTTTTAACGCCGAAGTTATTCGCAAAAAGGGGTATTGGAGTGATGGAGTGATGGAGTACTGGGAAGCTGGCCCCCATCACTCCAGTACTCCACCACTCCATTATTCCATATAAATTCGCGAGCGCAGCGAGCTAATTTATATATGTACGAAGCGTACTGGAAACTGAAAGAGAAGCCGTTTAAGAATACCCCCGATCCGCGGTTTCTCTGCTCGTTCTCCCAGCACTCCGACGCCCTGATGAAGCTGACCTACACGGTGCGGGAGAATATGGGGGCGGCCATGCTGACCGGCGTCTTCGGGTGCGGGAAGACCTTTATCGCCCGCACCCTGCTCGGCTCTCTCTCCCGGGGCAAATATGTCTCCGCCTACCTGACCTACCCTCCCGCATCCGGGGAGGAGCTCCTCCGGGCGGTCGTGAGAACTCTGAAATACAGCGAACTGCCCGTCAAGAAGACGGAACTGCTCGAAGACGCCCTCCTGGAATCTCTGGAGATCCTGCTCGTCGAAAACAACCGGGAGGGGAAGGACGCCGTCATCATCATCGATGAGGCGCACGCGATCCAGAACGAGCGGGTATTCGAAAAGATAAGGCTCCTCCTCAATTTCCAGACCGAGGACAAGTTCCTGCTCACGCTCATCCTGGTCGGCCAACCCGAGCTCTCCGGGAAGGTGGCCAACCTCAGGCAGCTGGAGCAGAGGATAGCCGTCAAGTGCCATCTGGAACCGCTGAACGAGGAAGAGACCGGGAAGTACATCGCCCACCGGGTGAAGGTGGCGGGCCGGGATACCCCGATCTTCCAGGACAGTGTCCTCAGCCTGATCCATCAGGCCGCCGGCGGGATCCCCCGGCGTATCAACCATATCTGTGACGCCTGCCTGATGACCGGCTTCGCCCGGAAGAAGGAGATGATCGACGAGGAGACCTTCCAGGAGTCCGGGAAGATCTTCGGGAGTATCATTTCCACTTCGTGAAAATGGTAGATTTAAACAATGCCCAAAAGAAATCATAGGGCTGCGGAAATACATTCACTGTAGTTGCTTTAGTCGCTTCAGTCGCTTGCGTCGCTTTCGTCATGGCTATTCTCCTGGTCAACCACGATAAAACCGAGCTGGGCCGATGGAGAGAGGATCTCCGTCAGTGGGGAGTCCCCGCCCGCTATACCCGGGAGGGTTTCACCGCTCTCCAGATGGTCGTGGTGGAAGATATCTCCGCCGTCATCTGCCGGGCCGACCTCCCCCTCATCTCCGGCCTGACTTTAAGCAGGATGCTGAAGAAGGGTTCCCCCGGGATGATCGTCGTTCTGGCGGCGCCGGCGGGGCGGGACACCGGTTCCCTGTCCGGGAAGACCTGGGATCTCGGACCGATTGCGCTTTCCGGGCCGGAGTTCCAGAAGGTGATCGGGTCGCTCCTTTTAGCGGACGGATCGCTCCTCCGGGAAGGGGAGAAGTCGCTTCTCTTTTCCGGCCCGCCCGACTTCGAGGAGATCATCGGTCTCTCCCCGCGGATGGGAGAGATCTTCTCCCTCATCCACAAGGTCCGGGACCAGGACGTCACGGTCCTGATCCAGGGAGAAAGCGGCACCGGGAAAGAGCTGATCGCCCGGGCGCTTCACCGCCACAGCCGCCGGTCGAACCGGGCTTTCGTCTCCGTCAACTGCGCCGCCATCCCCGAGAACCTTCTGGAGAGCGAGCTCTTCGGGCATGAGAAGGGGGCGTTCACCGGCGCGGACTCCCTGGTCGTGGGCCGCTTCGAGCAGGCCGACTGCGGCTGCATCTTTATGGACGAGATCGGGGACATGAGCCCGGCCACCCAGGCCAAGGTGCTGCGCGTCTTCGAGGGGCACGACTTCGAGAGAGTGGGGGGGCGGGAAAAGATCACGGTGGACGTCAGGATCATTGCCGCCACCAACCGGGACCTGGAGGAACAGGTTGCCGAGGGCAGTTTCCGGGAGGACCTTTTCTATCGTTTGAGCGCCTTCCCGCTGACCCTGCCTTCGCTGGACGAGAGGATGGAAGACCTGCCCCTCCTGGCCGCCCATATCCTGAGAGAGCACAACCGGACGGCCGACCGGAAGATCACCTCGGTCACTCTGAAGGCGATGGAAAAGCTGCTCGGCTATCACTGGCCGGGAAATATCCGACACCTGGAGAATGTCATCAAGCGCGCCGCCATCCTGGCCGCCGGCGGCGCGATCGACGCCGAGCATGTCCAGCCCGAACGGAGACGCGCCCTCCACCGGGGGCGCCCCGGGGACGCCGAATTGCCATCTCCGGAAGAACCGCCGCCGGTCGAGGCTCCCTCCATTCGGTCCCTGGCCGAGGTGGAGAAGGAAGCGATCGAGAGCGCCCTCCAGAAGACATCAGTGAACATCAGCCGGGCCGCCGCTGCCCTGGGCATCTCCCGCGCGACTCTGTATAAGAAAGCGAAAGAATACGGGATTGAGATAAGCAGATAGGATGTAAGCTACAGTAACTAAATGATCTATTTAATCTATGTGAATTATATTTGTCAGTAACTGGAATAAATTTTTCCGGAGGGAAAATTTAATGCCGGCATTCAGATACAAAGCACGGAGCGAATCGGGGAAATCGGTTGCCGGGATCCTGGAGGCCCCGACCCGGGAGATGGTCGCCAACCACCTGGAGGAGATGGGCTATACCCCGATCTCGATCAAGCAGGAGACAACCGGGTCCAAACAGGGGGGAGACCTCTTTGCCCGCTTCCAGAAAGTGAAGGGGAAAGACCTGGTCATGATGACCCGGCAGCTTCACTCCCTGATCCGGAGCGGGATCCCGATCCTGACCTCTTTGAACATCCTGGAGAAACAATGCGAAAGTCTCCCCCTGAAAAAGACCCTCTCCGCGCTTCAGGAGAAGATCACCGGCGGGGCCAGTTTCTCCGACGGCCTCCGGCAGTTCCCCAAGGTCTACTCCAACCTCTATGTCAACACGGTCCTGGCCGGGGAGACGGGGGGAGCCTTGCCGGAAGTATTGGATCGGCTGGCCGGGCTCCTGGAAGCGGAACAGGAGACACGGAAAGCGGTCAAATCCGCGGTCCGCTACCCCATCATCGCCCTGACCGTCATGGTGATGGCCTTTTTTATCCTCAACATCATGGTCGTTCCCAAGTTCGCCATGATTTACGGCCGGGTCGGGATCGAACTGCCGCTTCCAACCCAGCTCATGATGGCCAGCAGCCATATCATCAATACCTATTATTATCTGATCATCGGCGGTGCGCTGGCCGTTTTCATCGGCTTTTTCCGTTTCAAGAAGACCAAATACGGCCACTACCAGGTGGATAAGCTCAAACTGAAACTCCCCATCTTCGGCCCTCTCTTTACCAAGCTGGCCATGTTTCGCTTTACCAAGATGCTGGCCACGCTGGAGCGGTCCGGCGTTCCCATCCTGAAGATCATCGAGATCGTCGCTCTCACGGTCGGGAACGATATCATCGGGGAGGAACTGATGGGCCTTCGGGATGAGGTCCGGGACGGCAAAAGCCTTTCGAACTCGATCATGAAACGCCCCCTCTTTCCGCCCATGGTCAGCAACATGCTCAGCGTGGGGGAGGAGACCGGGCGGCTGGACGAGATGGCGGAGTCGATCGCCTATTACTACGATCAGGAGATAAAATATATGGTCGCGACACTGACGGATATGATCGAGCCAGTCCTGACTATTGTTATCGCCGGGGGTGTTCTTCTCTTCGCCCTGGCGATTTTCCTGCCGATGTGGAACATGATCGCCGTGGCCCGGAAAAAATAAACCGGACTGTTTTAAAATTTAACAGACGGGGTCCCCGCACGGATGATTGTGTAAAAATAATAAACACTGGGGCCACAATCGATCAAGAGTATCAATCAAGATCTATTTCTGTAATTAATTGATCAGGAAAAGGATAGGATATTTTTTAAAGCCTCCCGGTTTTTGGCACGGTAATTGCTTTATATCTTGTGTCAACAGAAATGGAACCCATAACCGGGAGGTGCGGAATGAAAGGTTTTACGTTGATTGAATTGATCATTGTGATCGTGATTATCGGCATCCTGGCCGCGATCGCGATCCCGAAGTATGTCGACCTGGTCGACCAGGCCAATAAGGCCGCGCGGGACGGCATGGCCGGCGCCGCCATGTCCGCGGTGACCCTGTATTACGCGGCCACCCTGGCTGACACGGCGGTACCAGATGCATGGCCGGCCACGATCACCTCGGCCAACTTCGAGGACGGGACGACCTTCCTCACCAACTTCGGCGGGTATACCTGGGCCTACGACGTGGGAACCCATTCGATCCTTACTAACAATCCCTAAGGCCAGCGGTTGCCCGGGTCTACAAAAAGGCCTCTCTTGAAAAGAGAGGCCTTTTTGTTTATTATTTTTTAAATCGGGATTCAAAAAAATAATGAGAATCCACCTTCCGTCAATTGCGATAATTCTTCTGATCGGTCTTTTTTGTGGGAGGGCTTTTTAAGCCCGATTCCGGGCTATTGTGGGAGGGCTTTCCAAGCCCGATTCCCGGCATCCCCTGATCGAGGTTGAAAACCTCTCCCACAAAACCGGCTCTGCGGACAAGCGGGAATTCGCCTGGACCGCCGCGATCGAGGCGTCGGCGGTGAAGATCGGGGAGATGGGGGATGATTTTTTCTACCGGGTCAACCTCCCCCGTCAGTCGGGAACGGGGGTCTTCTGGTGGGGGACGGGCTTGTAGCCGATGAACTTATCCACCTGCCGGGCAAGCCGGCAGGGGTCACGCCCCCGGTGGGTTTATCCCACCGGAGCGGAAGTTCAAAAGCTAACCCGCGACAATAAAACAACAACCGCCCCCGGTGGGTTTATCCCACCGGAGCGGAAGTTCAACAGCTAATGTAGGTTACCAAACATATCGGCCCCTGCCGCCTCGTGCGGCAGGGGAGAAAGTTCAATGGCTGCAATATACAATTAGGGGCTGTCAGAAGGTAGCTGTTGAACTGATTCACCCGTGACACAAGGCCACGGGGGTCTTCTGAATGGGGGCATGCTTCTTTACACTTCACACGTAAGACTTTGATATTCAAGTTGTGAACGCGGTGAACAGCTTGACATCATAGTAATAATATATTATTGTAGGGTATGAAAATATCGCCATTTGCTACGATATTTTTACCGGCCGTTATTTTCATAACGTGTCCCCCTGTTTCTTTCCCGGATCCCGGCCCCGAGATAAAACTCGCCGGTTACCGCTTCGATCCCGCCGTCTCGGTCCCCGCCTTCACGGGGACGGCACGACGCGGCGCGCCCAGTGCCCCGGGCTATTACATCCTCCAGTTCGACGGGCCGGTCCGGGAGGAGTGGAAGGACTCCTGCCGCAACCTCGGCGTTGAGTTCCTCGATTATATCCCCGACTTCGCCTTCATCGTCCGGATGACCGCGACCGTGAAGGAAGGTGTTGAAGACCTCTCGATGGTCCGCTGGGTCGGGGATTACCGGCCGGAATATCGCCTCCCGGAAGGCCTGAAGAACCGCCGGGCGGCGAAGAAGGGAGGGGCGGCGGAATATGTCGTGGTCGTCTTCCCCGGGGCCGACGCGGAAAGTGTCGTGGCCGGGATAGAGAAGGAGGGGGGAAATGTGCTGAAGAGAAGCAACTCTTCCTGGAAGACCAAGCTCAGAATAACTCTCTCCCCGGATAAACTCGATTTCGTCGCCTCTCTCCCCGGCGTCAGGTGGGTGGAAGAAGCGCCGGTCTGGCGGTATTTGAACAATAAAGGCCGGGGGATCATGGACGCGGAGGCGTCCTGGGGCACCGGGAGCTGTTTTGGGGCCGGCCAGGTTGTGGGCGTCGCCGACACTGGCCTGGATACTGGCGACACTTCAACCATTCTCGACGATCTCAAAGACCGGGTCCTCGCCATCTCCAACACCTTTAACGATCTCACCACCGGGGCCGACGTCAACGGTCACGGCACTCACGTCTCCGGAAGCATCCTCGGGAACGGCGCCCTCTCCGGGGCTGCCCCCGCTGCTCATTCTTATCCCTCGACCTGCTACGCCGGTGTCGCCCCGGAAGCGTCCCTTGTCTTCCAGGCTCTCGGCAACCTTACCAAGATCCCGAATGACCTGAATGTGCTCTTCGCCCAGGCTTACGGGGGGGGCGCCCGCGTCCACAACAACAGCTGGGGCTCTGGCGAGGTCGGGGAATATACTGCCTCCAGCGAGGACGTTGACGAGTTCAGTTGGGACAATAAGGATTTCCTGCTTGTCTTCGCCGCCGGCAACTCCGGCGTGGACTCGAACTTCGACGGCGTTATTGATCTTTATTCTGTTACTCCTCCCGCCACCGCCAAGAACTGTCTCTCGGTCGGGGCGACCGAGAATGATCGCCCGCCCACCTCAGCACCGCAGCCCGGTAAACCGTTAACCTATGGCTGGTACTGGCCTGCCGACTACCCGGCCGATCCAATCAGCGATGACTATGTCTCCGACGATGAGGATGGGATGGCGGCCTTCAGCTCCCGGGGGTGCCAGCTCTCCGCCCGCTGGAAGCCGGAGCTGGTTGCCCCCGGGACCAACATTGTATCCTGTAGGACGCAGGCTGTCCCCGCGTCGGACGGAATCCTCTGGGGGACGGGCGGCCTTACCGGCGGTGCCGCCCAGAATTATGTCTTCTCCGGCGGGACCAGCATGTCGTCTCCCCTGGTCTGCGGCGCCGCGGCCCTGGTCCGGCAGTACTACACCGACGTCGCCGGGATCACGCCCAGCGCGGCGCTAATCAAGGCCACCCTGATCAACGGGGCCAAGGACATCTCCCCCGGGCAGTACGGAACCGGGCAGTACCGGGAGATCCCCGCCCCGCCCCGGCCCAACAACGTGGAAGGGTGGGGGAGGGTCGATCTCGGCTCGACCATCTTCTCCGCGTCCGCCCCGCTCGATTTTTATTATTATGATGTGTCTTCCGGTCTCTATACCGGCAGCGTTCACCAGTACGGCATCAGCCTCTCGTCCTCCCTCGCGCCGCTCAGCGTGACTCTCTGTTGGACCGACGCTCCCGGCTCCACGCCGGCGGCGGGCGCTTTAGTCAACGACCTCGACTTTTCCGTGACCGCTCCCAACGGGACGGTGTACTATCCGAACAACGCCGTTCTGGCCGGTCCCATAGAGTATGAAAACGGGCTGGCCTCGTCTTCGCTGAAAGAGTTAAGCGCTTTCGAGGGCATGATCGAAGCGGTCCGCTTCACGCCGACCTGCTACCCGGCGACGCTGGAACGGGGGATGTTCTACCTCTACTCGAAGTCGGACAGCTATTCCAAGACCTTCCAGTACCGGATCTACGGGGGGAGCGGGGGGAGGCCCGGGAGCCTGCTGGCGTCGGGCACCAGCAACCTGCGGATGGAAGGCTGGCACATCATCGACTTCTCCGCCCACAACATCACCGTCGGCAGCGGGGATCTCTTCCTGGCCATCGTCCTCCCCGACAACGACCTCGCCTGGCTCGCCGACCAAACGGAGCCGATCGCCGGGCGGAGCTGGGAGTACATGTCGGGCCTCGGCTGGTACAGCTGGATCACCTTCGATTACCTCTTCCGGGCGGTGGTCAGCTGCCCGACGCTCTACGACCGGACCAACAACACGGTGGGTGTGGACATCGATTACCCGGACCCCGGGAACTACACCGTCACCGTCAGCGGCTACAACGTGCCCTACGGGCCGCAGCCCTATGCCCTGGTCGCCTCCCGGCCCGACCGGGGGGTAGATCTGCCCGAGCACCCGGTCATCGAGTCGGGCGATTACAACGGCGACGGGACCTCGGACATCGCCATCTACCGGTACACCGACGGCCTCTGGGCGGTCAAGGGGTTGACCCGGGTGTACTTCGGCGGCTCGGGCGCCATCCCCGTCCCGGGAGATTACAATGGCGATGGAGTCACCGAGCCGTCCATCTTCCGCCCGGAGAGCACCCTCTGGGCGGTCCGGGGGGTGACCCGGGCCTACTTCGGCGATGATGACGATACACCGGTCCCGGGCGATTATAACGGCGACGGGAAGGCCGACATCGCCGTCTTCCGGGAAGATTCCGGCCTCTGGGCGGTCCGCGGCCTCACCCGTTTCTACTTCGGCACGACCGGCGACATCCCGGTCCCCGGGGATTACGACAGTTTTCACCCGGAGTTGACCGAGGCGGCCGTCTTCCGCCCCTCAACCGGCCTCTGGGCGATCAGAAATCTGGCGCGAATCTATTTCGGCGGTTCCAACGACACCCCGGTCCCGGCCGGGTACGACCTCCTTCCCGGAGACGACATCACGGTCTTTAGGCCCGCGGCTGGCCTCTGGGCGGTCTATGATTTTGGACGCTTTTATTACGGGAAGACCGGCGACACCCCGGTCCCGGCCGATTACGCCGGGCAGGGCCTTGACGACACCGCCGTCTTCCGCCCCTCGACCGGCCTCTGGGCGGTAAAAGGGGTGACCCGGGCCTATTTCGGCCGGCAGTACGACATCCCGGTAACCAGGTAAAAGTGCCTAAAGTTGAAAGTGCCTAAAGTGCCTAAAGTTGAAAGTGCCTAAAGTTGAAAGTGCCTAAAGTGCCTAAAGTTGAAAGCACCTGAAGTTGAAGGTTTTTAAGATTATTAGAATTTATTCTTTAATTCATAAATGTTCTTTAAGTCATTGCGAGGAGCCCGATAAATCCGATTTTAACCATTTTTACGGTCATTGCGAGGAGCGCAGCAACGAAGCAATCTCATCATTTTGAGCAAGAAAAGATTATAATCTGGAGTAGAGATTGCTTCGACCTTGCGGCCTCGCAATGACAAGGTGAAGAAGCAGGGAATCACCCAAGACAATCGGGATGGCGTGAACTGTTGGACTTGAACTGATTCTCTAATCGATTTCAATCTATCTTTATTCCAACAAAATGCAATTAACATAAATTTTTACGGAGTAAAAATTTTAAAAAGGAGGGGAGGAGATGAAAGCCTTGCGGCGGATCTCGATCCCGATAGCTGGTTTCATAATTCTATGTGCCTGTCTCTCTCATCCGGCCCTGGCCACCGAGTATCCCGGAAGTTCCGTGGTCTGGACCAACTTCGGCACCTACACGACAGGCCTCAACGTCCCCGCCACCGGAACGGTAGCCAATGTCAGCCTCTTCGTCAGAAGCGCCCAGACCCAGCTCGGCTTCGACAACAACGCCATGCTTTTGACATCTCCGCTGGGGACGACCATCTATCTTTTCGATCTGTCCACATATAAAATCACCGGGACCTCGCTCTACCTGACCCGGTTCATCGACACCGCCTCCGTCATCATCACGGAGGGCGTCCCCCCCTACGCCGGTTCGTTCCGTCCGGGAATGAGTTTCTCCAACTTCAACGGGGAGTGGATGACCGGGACCTGGACCCTGGCGGTCTATAACAACCGTCCCGGAACCGGTAATACCGGCGCTGTCACCGACTGGTCGCTGATCATCAACCAGGCCACGCCGGTCCCGACTCCCTCGCCGGTGAATCCGACGCCGTCTCCCGTCCCGATCACCTACCGGGAGTATCCCGGCACCTTGTTTTCCTGGATCGGGATCAGTACTACCTTGAGTTATATCTCCATTGGGAATCAGGGGGTTATTACCGACGTCAACGTGAACATGAACGTTGATTGTACAAGCAGCCTTGACCCGCTCGGGATGTACCTCGTCTCTCCGGAGGGGACGATTGTCGCGTTGTTTGAAAAATACGACCTCTCCGAACACTCGCTCTATCTTACCACCTTCGACGACGCCGCGGACCAGTCGATCTTGGGCGGCATCGCTCCCTACATTGGACTGTACCGCCCGGTGGAGAGTTTGGTTTTATTTAACAACGAAACGATGACCGGCGATTGGACACTGGTGGCCTATAACGATGACGCCGGAAATAACGGGACGGTTTCCGCTTGGAGCTTGGTGATCGGAATCCGGGATTACCTGGCAACACCCTCGCCGGTACCGACGAAGTCCCCGGCACCTACACCACCGCAGGCCTGCTATCCGGTCATCCCTCCCGGCCCGGCGGCGCTCTACACCGGCGTGCAGATCACCCAGATGTTTGCCCCAATAGAAGATGATTTCATGGTCTATGATGTCGATGTCGAGGTCAGCGCCTGGTGCCAGGGAGGGTGCGACTCGGGCTGTGATCTTGACACCAAGGCCCTTTACCTGACCTCTCCACAGGGGACAATCGTCAAGCTCTTCGGCAAGCACGACCTGCTGGAGAAGGGCCTGTACCTGACCTACTTCGACGACGGGGCGCCGATCTCCATCCTCGACGACATTGCCCCCTACTACGGCCCCCACCAGCCGGTCGGCTTCCTCGGGGACTTCAACGGCGAGTGGTCGGCGGGGACCTGGACCCTCTCCTGGTACAATGATGAGGCAAAGGATTATGGTGAGGTCACGCACTTTTTGCTCTGCCTGAACAAGCCGTTGCCCACGCCAAGCCCGCCGTGCCCCACACGCACGCCGACCCCGATACCAATACCCACCGCCACCCCCCCCGAAGGCTATTGTCCGGCTACATTCGGAGATGCTTTCACGGCCCCCGGGCAGGAAGTGACCTGGGGGTCCATCTACGTCGCCGACCCGGGGCTGGTGAAGAAAATTACCGTGAGGATCGACCGATTCGACATCACCGAGGAAGGAGATCTTGATTTCGTTGGCATGTGGCTGGTCTCCCCGGCCGAGACCGTGGTGGAACTTTTCCCCAAGCACCAGCTCGAAGAGCACTCTCTCTCCGCCACCTGGTTTGATGATACGGCTCCAAGGGGGATCGCCGAGGGTCTCGGGCCCTACATCGGGAGGTGGCGTCCCACCGGGCATCTCTCTGACTTCTATGGTCAAACAATAAAGGGGACCTGGTATCTGGTTGTCTTCAATGATTTTGTCTGCGTACAAAAGCCCGATCTGCCGCCTTGCGAGGACTGGTCGCGGATGAAAAAGTACTGGCAGCTTGAAATCTGTCCGCTGCCGACCTTGACGCCGACCCCCCCGCCCACAGCACCAATTCCGACCCGCACGCCGACACCTGTTGGTTACAAAACGCCGATACCGACACCTCCTACGCCAACCCCTCCCCCCCGGTCTGCAAGGTCTATAATGGGGGATCTTTTACCTGGAGTGATGATGGTACATTTATAGATACGATTGCCATCCCCGATGTAGGTTCGGTCACCGAGGTTAAAGTTGAGATTACCGCCCAGTGTTCCCTTGACTTGGATTATGTAGGTATCTATTTACGGTCGCCGACCCTGACAGATGTCGCCCTCTTTGAGAAACACCAGCTCGACGAGCATGCTCTCTATAAGACTAAATTCGATGACGCCGCGGACAAGATCATCACCGATAGCAGCAACGTCTCTCCCTACCTGGGGACATATCGTCCCTGGGATCTGTTATCTGATTTTGACGGTGAGTCTATTAACGGGACCTGGACACTCATTGTCTACAACGATGAGGGCAGTAACACCGGGGAAGTGATAGAGTGGATACTGACAGTCTGTAAAGTCCCCACGCCGGCGCCCACTCCTCGGGATACTCCAACTCCTGCCCCTACTGCGGGTTCTACACCGATCCCTATCCTTGAATCCGGCGATTACGACGGGGATGGGACGAGCGACATCGGGATCTTCCGCCCCTCCCAGGGGCTGTGGTCGGTCCGAGGAGTGGGGACCTCCTTCTTCGGGCAGGCGGGGGATCTCCCGGCCAGCGGCGACTACAATGGTGACGGCACCACCGACCTCGCCGTCTTCCGGTCCGGCATCCCGTCCCTCTGGGCGGTCTACGGGATGACGCGGGTCTATTTCGGGAGAAGCGGGGATATCTCCATCCCCGGCGATTATACTGGCGACGGCGTGGCCGACATCGGCATCTTCCGTTCGTCTTCCGGTCTCTGGGCGGTCCGGGGAGGGGCACGGCAATACTTCGGCCGGTCCGGCGATTACCCCGTCCCCGGAGACTATGACGGCGACGGGTCCGAAGATTTCGCCGTCTTCCGGCCCGGGATCGGCCTCTGGGCGGTCCGCGGCGTGACCCGGGTTTACTTTGGGACAGCGGGCGACCTCCCACTCCCCTTCGATTTTAACGGGGACGGCGCCGCCGAGATCGGGATCGTCCGGTTCTCGAGCGGCCTCTGGGCGATCCGGGGGGTCAGCCGGTTCTATTTCGGGATAGCCGGCGATTACCCGGTCCCGGCCGATTACCTCGGCAATGGGGCGGACTACCCCGGGATCTTCCGCGGAGCCTCCGGCCTCTGGGCGATCCGGGGGGTGACGAGGGCGTACTACGGGTTGTCCGGCGACATCCCGATAGCAAAATAAGTGCCTAAAGTGAACTAAAGTGCCTAAAGTGCCTAAAGTTTTCAGCCAGAGGCTGATCCGCCTCCGGCGGAGAAGTGCCTAAAGTGAGCTAAAGTGGAACCGCTCCCCGACTTTTATAGTAGGGGAGCGGAAGTTAAACAGCTACCCAATGGCATTAAAATAAATAATCGCCCCCGGTGGGCTTGTCCCACCGGAGCGGAAGTTCAATGGCTAACACAGGGCACCAAATATAAAACCGGCCCCTGCCGCCTTGCGCGGCAGGGGAGAAAGTTTATCAGCTGTTGTACAGGGAGGTTTCGGTAGCTTATGAACTTGTTCACCCGTGGCACAAGGCCACGGGGGTCTTTTAGATGACGAAAGCGAAGTACTGGCGATATTCACCTCTATCGGGAAATCCGGCAAGAGCGAAAAGATCAAGTGAGGCGATTAACTTTAGGCACCCGGTTTGAGGGAGACCCCGAAGGCCGGAAAAACCGGGTGAAGGCGAACAACTTTAGGCACTTTAGTTCACTTTAGGCACTTCGAACTTCATTTTCCCATGCGCTTCGACCAGCTCTTGCAGCTGATGGAGGATAAACTCGCCTCCGACGTTTACCTGAAGGCGAACCAGCCTCCCGTTTTCCGTATCAACGGGGTCCTGGTACCCCTCTCCGAGCAGCCTCCCCTGGCGGAAGAGGACATGCAGGATTACGTCCGTCATGTTCTCGACGAGAAACAGCTGCGGATACTGGAAGTCGACCGCGAGATGGATGTTGCCTATTCCCTGGAGGGCGACCTCCGTTTCCGGATCAACCTTTTCTACCAGCAGGGGGCCCTGGGGATCGTCTGCCGGAGGATCAAGCGGGAGATTCTGACTTTTCAGGACCTCAACCTCCCGGCGGAGGTGATGGAGAAGCTCTCGCTGGAGCCCCGGGGGCTGATTCTGATCACCGGCGCCGCCGGGAGCGGCAAGACCACGACGCTCGCGGCCATGATCAACTTCATCAATCAGCGGAAAAAGAAGCACATCATCACGATCGAGGACCCGGTCGAGTTTACCTACGTGGAGGATAAGTGCATCATCAACCAGCGCGAGGTCGGCTTCGACACCCGGAGTTTCCAGGGAGCGCTCAAGTACGTCATCCGGCAGGCGCCCGACGTCATCGTGATCGGGGAAATGCGGGACCTGGAGACGATGACCAGCGCCATCATGGCCGCGGAAGTCGGCCACCTGGTCATCAGCTCGCTCCACACCATCGACGTCAGCCAGACCCTGGAGAGGATCATCAATTTTTTCCCGGCCTTTCAGCATTTGCAGATCAGGATGCAGCTCTCTTTCGTTCTCAAGGGGATCGTTGCCCAGAGGCTGATCGCCCGGAAAGACAAGGAGGGGAGGGTCCCCGCCTGCGAAGTGCTGATTTCGACCCCGACCGCCCGGAAGCAGATCATGGAGGGAAAGACCGAGGACCTGCTGAAAACAATCGAGGCCGGGAAAATCGTCGGGATGCAGACCTTCAACCAGTCCATCCTCAAGCTCTACCAGGCGGGGAAGATCAGCTACCAGGACGCGATGGAGAACTCGGACAACCCGGAACTTTTGGAACTGGCGATCAAGGGGATATTCACCGGGGCGGACACGTTTAAGATACACTAAAGTGCCTGAAGTGCCTAAAGTGCCTGAAGTGCCTGAAGTGCCTGAAGTTTTCAGCCAGAGGCTTCAGCCAGAGGCTGATCCGCCTCGGGAGGAGATCCGCCTCCGGCGGAGAAGTGCCTTCCGCCTTCGTTAAAACTGCGGCGGATGAATAAAGTGAGCTAAAGTGCCAACGATTTTAATGATTTTCGGCTGGCGGATTTTTTTCTATGCCAATGAACGAAATGAGCCTATCCATGTTCATTGTCAGAAGGCTGAGTGTGAAGCGAAGTATTGGGTTGATGTGGAAAACTTTGATTTCATTGAAGCATTTAGTTACAACATGTCACCGCGAGATAAGAAAATAATTCGGCGTATCCTTTTTGAGCATTTTGATTATATAGTAGAACAATGGGATCAGTTTCAGAGGGGGCAATATGAATAAAACTCATAAAGTAGGAACAATAAAATTCAAGGATAACACGATAGTTATGCTTGTAGATGGTAAAGAATATGCCATTGAAATATCTCACGTTTCTCCACGGCTTGCGAATGCTTCAGATGACCAGCGCCGGAACTTCGTTGTATCTCCATCTGGTTATGGAATACATTGGCCTGATATTGACGAGGATCTTTCGATTGATGGCATTCTTGGCATTAAGCACAACGCCCCTGTTCTGAATGCCGCTATATAATTTAGGGGAA
>JAZDIV010000036.1:0-40589 GCA_043804695.1 PVC group bacterium
GCCTATACCTCGGCCAGAAACTTCCTGCTCTTCAGCGGCCAGATGGAGAAGAAGGGGGTCCCCCTGGAGAACTCGACAATATTGCTCTCCGTCCGGGACCGGGGCAGATGGGGGGAGGTCTATTTTGGGAGTGCGTTACCGAAGGAGAGGTGATAAGCTATTTGCTGAAAACCCATTCTCATTTACCTGGGACGCCATTCTCATTTAGGATGGGACGCGACAACCCGTTTCCCGGCTGATACCTCGACATGTAACGCATTAATCCCCAGTCAGTCCGGTAAGTGATCATGCACTCACCGGCAGGGGGCTATTAATGGACAGAGGATGACGATTCTGCAGCTCGAGATTGATTTCGATCGAGCACAAGGGGCAAATGCCATGAGTAATAACTCCGGTGGGGTGCGACGTCATCCACCTGCCGTCTTGCTTGATTTTTTTACACCATGCGCATTGTGTGGTCATTTTTCTCCCTCCTCTGAACGTACCAGGATAAGATAGTTGCATTCCTGATGGTTTTCCAATCTTCAATCTTTAATTAAGCAATAAGCATGCCAACACCATTCAAGAACGCCAACAAAATATACAATGCCTTGCACTGTAAATAAATAGAATTCAATTATTTTTATTTCCACTTTTTATTGAAGCCATGCTCTTCTTCGCAATTGTCAACTCTGGTTTTCACATGACAACTCTGGTACGCCCTCTTTCCGGATTTTGACAAACATTTCTCCGGTTACTAAACCGGAATGAACTAAAAGTCAAACAACCGCCCCGCATTTCCATGCGGGGCGGTTGTTTGACTGGCCGCGTATTAACCTTATCTCAGTTTCAACAGGGGCACCATGGTAACGGTCGTGGATTTTGCCAGGGTTGGAGACGTGGTTATCTTCAGGGTTTCGGTCGTTTTACTCTCTACGGCCGGCGATGAAGGGCTCTGAACACTGCTGCTTACTTTTACCGGGAGAAGCGCGGCCGGCTTTGATGCTGCTATGTCGAGCCGAGTCAAAATAACCGGTTTGATGTACGGATTCAACTGCGCCTGATCATAGTCATCACCGTTCCCGGATGAGCCGTTATCCGATATCCCGTCATTGTCCATATCGGCACCGGGGTTGTCGGAGGAACTGTTGGGATCGTACCCCAGTTCCACTTCCTCACCGTCGGAATAGCCGTCCCCGTCGGTATCGGCCTTATCCGGGTTGGTGTTGTACTGATTCAACTCCTGCGCGTCGGTAAGACCGTCCCCGTCGGAATCATCGATCTGATCGGGCAGACCGTCTCCGTCGCTATCTGGTGTAGGAGCAAGCGGATTGGTGTCCCAATCAATCTCCTGGCCGTCGCTGAAGCCGTCATTATCACTGTCGGCATCCAGCGGATCGGTGCCTTCCATCAACTCCTCGCCATCCGCGAGGTAATCACCGTCGGTATCCCAGTCGGTGGGGTCGAGGCCGGCGGCCAGTTCCTCCTCATCAGTAAGGCCGTCGCCGTCTGAATCGTCAATATCATCCGGGATGCCGTCTCCATCGAAATCGGGCCCATCCGAACGGGTACCGGCGTTGTTGCTCACTCCCGGGGTCCCCAGTTCAGTGGTGCCGTTATCCCAGCAGGAGGCCGGATGGGTGGATCCGTCTTTCCAGTCGAGATGATGCGTCCCGTCGATCGGGTTATCCACCCGCTCCATTGATTTCTTGGGAGAAGTATTGGAACCGGCCAGAGGCGCGCCGCCGTCACCGGCGGTATCAAGAAGTGTCCGATACCAGCCGGCACCGGCGCCGTAGGTGTAATATTCCGATGTTTTTAGTTTTATCTGCAGGCCGGTATTGGAAAGCACAAAGTCGGTGACCTTGTCAGCTTCGTTTTTCAGGTTGCTCTGATCCGCGTGCCGGCGAGCCACCAAAAAATAACTGTGGGGCTGAATCTCATCGTTGACGCTGAAGGTGACCGAAGTAATTTCAGAACCGCCATCGTCCTTCCGGGTTATGATCCAGTTTTTCAGTTTGATGATGTTGGGGCTGCCGTTATAGATCTCGATCCACTCGTCGACGCTGCTTGACGCGGATCCCGCCCACATCAGTTCGCTGATATAGACCCTGAGACCATTGTGGTTGAGATTCCTTAAAAACCAGGTGCATCCTTCCTGATCGTCATACGCGGTGGGATAAAAATCATCTTCGTTGGCGATCCCGTCGCCGTCGATATCCCAATCCTGATCATTGGGGATGCCGTCGTTGTCCGTATCATTGACGTTGGCATCGTCTTCATCCTGTACCCCGTCACCGTCAGCGTCTCCGGGGACACTATTCTCGTCTTCAGGATCGGAACCGTACGCTTCCTCAACATGGCCGGGGACGCCGTCACCGTCATTGTCGAGATCCATGTGCCAGTTGGCGTCGCTGTCATTGTACGGATTATCGAACCTGTCCTTGCTGTCCGTCCCGTAGAGAGCCTCCAGTGCATCCGGGTAACCGTCATCATCATCATCAGTATCCTGGGAATCGATCACACCGTCGAAGTCCCAATCATTGATATAGACAGGGTCTGATCTCCAGTCATTGGGATTACTGCCCTGGGCATTTTCCAGCGCGTCCGGCCACTCGCCGTCGTTATCGGAATCAATCGGAGTGGATTCGGCCCAATCGGGGTCAGCGTTGTAACGCTCTTCCCAGATAGTAGGCCAGCCATCCTGATCAGGATCGGGATCCACGACATACTGGCCCGCATAAGGATCGACCCAGTCGGCACAAACTGCGGCCGGGAGGCACCATAGTAATAAAAATGCCATAACCACCAGGCCCGGACTGAACAATTTCTTCACTCCCAGACAATACATATCTTTCATTATCGTATCTCCTCTTGTTTTACCTTATTCTACACATCTATCCGATCCTACCGGCCCTCATCCGGTTCCAGATGCGTTCGTCGATTCATTCTTTCATGCCTGCAATCTCGGCATCGGAGGGATCGTAAATCTTATTTTCTGGTCCTCACACTCATTACACCTCCTTTTCTTGCTTACCATTATCAACATTCACTCTTTGTCTTGCTGAATATAACAAGCAAAAACCGTGCCAAACCACGTTCTTTAATGATAAATAATGATAAAATAGTCATAATATTCTATTTTTAAATAGGTTATAGAAAACCAAGGGAACCTGCTTGTGGGAGAAAAAAGACGTTAGTTATTGCTGTTGATGGAAACCAGTGTTGATGGGTGACAACTTCCATACACATCCGCTGAAGATCCATAACCATTGATCGTATTTCCCCGCCCCGGTGAAGGGCAGGGATAACGCCTTTTGATATACGAAGGAAGTGATTCAATGATCACGATATGAACCAGGGTGGAATGGGGCCCCCGGGCAAGCTCGTAGCCCCCATAATTCGGCGGATTATCCGCTTCGCGGGATGGCGGCATCCGCCGAAGCATGTTCTCGGATTCATCCCCGGGCAAGTCAGGGGTCTTCGGCGAAGCGGATAAAAAAAGTAACAACGAGAATATTCAACCCGACCAATCAGCTTGCCGGAAAGGCACACGAAGCCTTTAATGCTTTTTCCCGGGGGGGAAAAGCCGCCCCTCCATGAGGGACGGCTTTCCTGTCGACTTCGCGCGGGAGAATCAAAGGCGTAATAACCGCCTTCATCAGTTGCGATGGCCGGTTATCCGCCGGTATTTCCGGCCGGCATCCACCGCATCATGCCTGCACATTCACCCTCGAAATAACTATCCGGGGTCTCCCGGGGAATGGGTAGCGGATACAAAGAAGCGGTTACTACCCCGGGAAAAAGTATCCGGCTACGTCTCTACGCCTTCCGGTATTAACTTCTGAATTTTTTTGTACAGCCCATAGCGGCTTATCCCCATCTTGGCCGCCGCCTTGCTGACCTTTCCGCCGCACTCATCGAGAACAGCCTGTATATACTTCTTCTCAAATTCTCCAACCGCTTCTTTAAGGGGCACGTTCAGTGGCAACGATCCTGATGGTGAAGTCGATCCACCCGCCCCGTTTTCGGCCGGCAGGATTTCAGGGAAAAGGGATGCCGGACCGATCGGCTGGCCGGGATCTGTCATCAATACCGCCCGCTGGATCACGTTCTCCAGTTCCCGGATATTCCCCGGAAAAGAATATTTCTCAATGGCTTCCATTGCTTCCGCGGTAAAACCTTTTATCTGCTTTTGCGCAGCCCGGTCATACTTATC
This sequence comes from PVC group bacterium, assembly GCA_043804695.1. Classification (GTDB taxonomy): domain Bacteria; phylum Auribacterota; class Erginobacteria; order Erginobacterales; family Erginobacteraceae; genus CAWGIE01. Next base: position 4,199 of record JAZDIV010000036.1, read on the forward strand.
CAGGAAGAAATAGGCTAATGCTTTTTTATCCTTCCTCTTCCGCAGGGGCGGCAAATTAATTTTCACCGTATTGAGCCGGTAGTAAAGATCGGACCGGAAGCGGCCGGATTTTATCTCAACGGTTAAATCCCTATTCGTGGCGGCGATTATTCTCACATCGACTTTCCTTTCCACGGTATCGCCGAGACGCCGGAAAGTCTGCCCTTCAATTACCCGCAGTAATTTTGCCTGGATAGCCGGAGTGGCTTCCGCGATCTCATCCAGGAAGAAAGTCGCCTGATCCGCCGCTTCCAGAATCCCTTTTTTGTCGCTGACTGCCCCGGTAAAAGCGCCTTTTTTATACCCGAATAGTTCGCTTTCCAGAAGATTTTCCGGCAGGGCGGCACAGTTCTGCTCGATAAATACTCCATCGGCTCGCAGACTCCGGGAGTGAACAGCCCGGGCGATTATTCCCTTCCCGGTACCCGTCTCGCCCTGGAGCAGCACATTCGCCTCAGTGGGAGCAATCTGTTCAACCTGATTTAAAATGGACTGCATCTGGGAATCTTCAGCAATGATATTGGAGAAATGATGCTGGAGGGCGAAATCACGCTTCAGGTAACGGTTCTCCTCGCTGATCCTCTCTTCGTCCTCCTTCACTTTCTCATACATCACCGCATTCTCCAGCGCCACCGCCGCCTGAGAAGCAAAGAGATGGAGCAGATTCAGCTCCCGCTCCGTGAATAAACCTCTGGCAAACCGGTTGTCGACATAGATAACCCCGAGAAACTTTTTCTTGAACGTGACCGGGACACAGGCCACGGAACGTAAGCCGTAGGCTCTGATGCTGTCTTTTTCCTGCAATTCTTCCTGCGTCTGCGCGTTGGCAACCAGGATGGGAAACTGCCCGGCCGCGACTTTATGAACAATCCCCCAGCTTATCTCATGTTTGTTGGAGCTGATGGATTTTTTATGAGAATTACGGGCGACTTTCACCTCCAGCTTGCCCTGGTCCTGCAGTAATAAAAATCCCCGCTCCGCCCCGACCGCCTGATTGGCCAGATCGACAATTTTGACCAACAGTTTATCCAGCTCGAGAACCGAGGTTACCTGCCGGTATAATTCCAGCAAACTTTCAAACGTACTGGCGTCGGACAGGAACATTCGTGACGGCGCCGCCTCGCTTGCCGGCTGGACCTTTTCTTCAAGTTCTTCCCCCATTATTTCTCGGGTAATTTTTACCTCGTAGGTCGCGGCCATGTCCTTAAAGAGGCTGAGGGCTCTTTCCAGATATTCAATCGCCAGGCCGCGGTTTTTGGTCAGTAAAAATTTTCCATGGAACCGGTATGTCCGGGCCAGCTCAAATCGATACCCCTGGGATTGCAGAATCTGCTCCGCCGCGGTGAAACAGGATTGGACTTTTCTATCCTTACCAATCTGTTCGTAATACAGGGCCAGGGAGCGGAGATTTTCCGCCCGATTTCGCTTAATCCGGCCGGCCTGTTTTATCCCCTGCCGGCAAAGCCGGTGGATCTTCTCCAGTTGGGCATTTTTTTCACTATCCGAAAAAGATGCCAGTTTATCTTTATCGGAAAGATACAGTTCCGCCAGGTAGGCATAGGTGAGACTCTGCATCGTCGGAACAAGCTTATGTTTTTCTATCAATATCCGGCTTTCTTCCAGCTCCATCTCCGCTCGCTGTAAGTCGCCTTTACAGTGGTACGCCCTTCCCAGAATCTGATGGGCTACCGCCCGCGGGTTGAGGAGTTCGGGAGAATTGGACACGGCGAGAGCCTGGCTTCCGTATTCTATCGCCAGATCAAGCTCACCCATCATCACCGAGACCAATGTTCTACCGTTCCAGGCATCGGTCACGGCTCGCCGATCTTCCATTTTTTCGGCCAGCGCGGCTAACTCGGTGAATGTACTTGCCGCCCGGTGAAGATCCCCGATGAATATATAGCTCCAGGCGAGATAACGGAGAGCGTAGCCCAGTTCCAGCGGATCCCCCACCGATTTCCAGATTTCAACCGATTCAACCAGCTTGGAAACCGCCTCCCTGCTCCGCCCCTGATTCATGAGGCAGTATCCGAGATAACTCAGGCATTGAGCAATCCCCCAGGAACGAGAGACCAGCTTCTCGTTGATCTTCCGGCTCTTTTCAATGAACTTCTCCGCTCGGGGAAATAACCCGATCTGGCTGCAGAGTAAGCCGTGCATGTCAAACGCCTGGGCCAGGTGTTCAGACTCACCCAGCTTCTGGGCCATGTTCAGCTGTCTCAGATTGCACCAGAGAGCGCGGGATAGATCGCCCAGAAAGAAGCAGACGTAGCTGGTCTGGCTAAACAGCCGGATACGTTCTATCAAAGAAAAGTCATCCCGGGATTTTTTCTTTTTCCTCTTGAAAAAATTCGATAAAAAAACTCGAGCCGACAGGAGTGCCACCCAGTAACCGCTTCTCGTGATCAGGGCAAACTTATGCCGGGGAACCCCATAGCCGTACTCCTGGAGCGCCTGTTCATGATAGCGGAGAGCATCCTGGAAGTTCCCTTTTCTGAAGCAGATACTTCCTATATAACTTCGCAAAAGAGCCGTCTGCCGCGCATCCGGGGAATATCGGATCGCCTCCTGGAAACAGGAGACTGCCTTATCGTACATGCTCAGCCGATAACACGTCTCACCGAGCTTGATATGAATATCCAGCCAGAGCTTGGAGAGTTCCTCGCTTTCGTAACTGGGGAAAAGGGTCAGTGCCCGCTCCAGAAAAAGGACCACCTCCCGGAAAGAACAGCGGGAGCGGGCGAGATCGGCGGAAAGAAGCGAATAACGAAAGGCTTTATTATGGCTGTAGCCGAGATAGAAGTGCTTGCTTAATTCAAATGCAACCCGGTCCAGGGCCGAGCTGCTTTTTTCTTCCAGAATGCTTCCCGCTTTTTCATGGAGTCTTCGGCGCGTCTCCGAATCCATCGAATTATATACGGTATCCATAATCTGCTGATGGGCAAACATGTACCCGCCCCCCCCCATCGTTCCCCGCTCCATAATCATCTGCGCGTCCCGGACTTCATCGATAATGGGGAAAAGCTCCTCGGCTTTTTTGCCGGATAGATGTTTGAGTGCATCCAGCGTGAATCGAAGCCCCAGAATGGAGGCAATCTGCAACACCTCGGTCATCTCCGGCTTCAATCGCCCGAGTCTATTGGCCAGAATCTCGGCCAGGGTCCGGGGCATTGCGTCCCGTATTCTCGGTTCCCGGACCAGTTTCCAGATATCCTGTTCAAGAATCAGGATACCGATTTCAATCGCTGATTTAATGTATTCAATCAGGAAAAGGGGATTTCCTCCCGTTGCCTTGAATATATACTGTGATACATCCGGTGATATTTTTTCGGGAGCCGTTCTCAGTATCTCGGCTAAAGTGTGCTCGTTCTGCTCAAAATCGAGCGGGAGTAACTGCTGGTTGGTAAACGAGGGGTGGTTTAACTGTAACCCGGCAATCAGGTTCCCCAGCATACTTCCCCGGTAAACCTGACCCGGGCAGAGGGTAGCGATCAGGAGAATGGGCTTGTTAATCGAATTTTCAACGAGGTAATTTAGGAAGTATAAGCTCCCGTCATCGGCCCAGTGGATGTTGTCGATAAACATGATGATCCCGTTGGTTTCATTCGCGATCGCTTCCAAAAAGGTGTACAGCTTGGAAAAAATATCTTTTTGAAGATTCGTCGGATTGACATGGGGAAGATCTGAAAGTCTGCGCCAGGTCCGAAGAAGTTCCGATATCACTTCATTGAAATCTTCATAGTTTTTACCCTGGTTCTTGAGCCCTTCCAGCAGCTTAAACTGATACTCTTTTGGATAGCTGTTCAGAGTTTCGACCAGGGCGGCCAGCATATCGAGCAGGAGCTGGCATGGCTGCTCTTTGAGCCCCGGCGAACACTGGGCGGCTACGAGGAGCATCTGTCTTTTCAGACCGATTTTCAGGAACTCCTGTCCGAGTCGTGTCTTTCCGATACCCGGATCGCCGGATAAAAATATAATGTCGCCGCCCGAGGACGGCAGGGAAACCAGCATCTGCTCGAAGACCTGAAGCTCCCGATCACGACCCCGAATCTGAGGATCCAGGTTTAGCCATCCTTTCTTTTCTTTGCGCTGGAGGGTAAAAACCTGATCCTCCTGCCCCCTGTCGACAAGCCTGATGAAATAAGCCAGGTCCTCTTTTAAACCTTCCGCGGTAAGATAGCGTTCTCCCGGTTCTTTACGGAGAAGTTTCAGTATGATCTCTTCCAGGGGGCGGGGCAGGGAAGGAACGATCCTGGTCGGGGGAATGGGTTCTTCCGCGACCTGTTTATGGAGCAGTGTAGGCAGGTCCCGGGCGACCAGAGGCAGACATCCGGTAGTCATCTGATACAAGACAATCCCCAGTGAATACAGATCGGAACGCTGATCCACCGGTTGCCCCAGGACCCCGGTTTGCTCGGGCGACATGTAGGCGGCGGTCCCCACCATCTCTCCGGGTTTTTCCCGCAAAATAAGCGAAAGTAATCTGGAGAACCCGAAATCAAGGAGGATAACCCGGCATTCTCCCTGCTTCTCTCCGGGCAGGATAAATATATTCCCCGGTTTAATATCGAGATGGAGGATTTTCTTTGCATGCACATAGGACAGGGCGTCAGCCACCTGCATCGCAATATCGGCCGCCCGGCGGAAATTAATCTTTTTTCCACCCCCTATTTCCGAGTCCAGGCTATGTCCTTCCAGCAGGGGCAGGACAAGATACACCTGCCCTTCATGGACACCCACATTATACAGAGGGATAATATTAGGATGGTTCAGCCCGGACAGGATGCCCGCCTCATGCCGGAGACGCGCGACAGAAACCATGAGTTCCTGCTCATTTTTATCATCACTGAGAACTATTTTGACGGCGACCGGACGGTTTTCAATCGTATCCCGGGCCTTGTAAACGGTGCTCACCGGAGTGCTTGCGATCTTATCGAGAATCTGATACCGATTATTGGCAAGCGTCTTCATGAAGCAATACCACGTTTGTCGAGCAGAATGGACAGGACCGTATTGTGTGCGATTCCTAATGTTAATTCAATATTGAACAATGTCAACTTTTTTACTCAGCGAAAACGTTCCCGATCATTCCGGGGGTTCAATACGTCATTCATCCCGCCCGGCGAGAATGCATTTTGTAAACATTATTCCTCTGCGGATTTATCGAATTCTCTTGCGTTTTCCCTTGAGTTTGATCAAGATGCTGTTGCATTCTACAATTTCCCCGCGGAAAAATTCTGGAGGCGAGGTAGCTCAGTCGGTAGAGCAGCGGACTGAAAATCCGCGTGTCGTCAGTTCGATTCTGACCCTCGCCATAAAAAAGATTCCCCGGACGGGGAATCTTTTTGATATTACCCTTGCGCGCACCCGCTGGAACGGGCGGAAACAAACGGATACTTCCGGGAGGAAGCCACCATAAAATTCAGGAGAGGGGCGGGGATACTTCTTCACATCACCTCGCTGCCGGGGCCGCACGGGATCGGCTCCCTGGGCAGGGAAGCGTATCAGTTTGTTGACTGGCTGGCGGACGCCGGCCAGCGGTTCTGGGAGGTCCTCCCCATCAACCCGATCGGCTATGGCAACTCGCCCTATTCCAGCCCCTCCGCTTTCGCCGGCGCTCCCAGCCTGATCAGCCTGGAGAGACTGGTGGAGACCGGCTATCTTTTACCGGAAGACCTCCCACCGGAAGAGATATTCCCGAAGGACCGGGTCGATTTTCCCCGGGCCATCCGGATCAAGAAGGAGGCGATCGGCGCTGCTTTCCGGTGCTTCCGCCGGAAGACGGATAGGCGGCAGCAGAATGACTTCGATGACTTCCGCGCCGAGCACTCCCCCTGGCTCGACAACTATGCCCTCTACAAGTCCATCAAGGATCATTTCCAGGGAGCCCCCTGGTACGAGTGGCCCGCCGAGATAGCCTTCCGGGAACCGGCGGCGCTCCGGGCCTGTGAGAACAGGCTGGAGGAGAAGATCAGTGAGTCACGATTCGCCGAATTTCTTTTTTTTAAACAGTGGAAGAGGCTCCGCGGCTACTGCAACGAGACGGGGATCAAGCTCATCGGGGACATCCCTTTCCTGGTCAGCTATGACAGCGCGGACGTCTGGGTCCATCGCCACCTCTTCCTCCTCGACGAGCACGGACGCCGGCGGGCTCTTTCCGGAGTGCCGCCCACCGGCCACTCCGGCGTCAGCCAGATCTGGGGCAACCCGCTCTACGATTGGGTCAAAATGTCGGAGGACCGGTTCAACTGGTGGATGAGGAGGTTCCGGACCATCCTCGAGCTGACCGACGTCGTCCGGGTGGATCACTTCTCCGGGTTCACCATCGCCTGGCACATCCCCCCGGAGGCGAAGACGTCGGCCGAGGGGCAGTGGTTCTACGGTCCGGGGGCGGCTCTCTTCGGCCTGCTGGAAAAGCAGCTGGGGACTCTTCCCATCATCGCCGAGGCGCTGGAGCCGGTGCACTTCGAGGAGACAAAATCGCTGATGGAGATTCTCGATTTCTCCAGCACCCGGGTCATTCAGTTCGCCTTCCTGGAAAACGACCGGAGCCCGCACCTGCCGGAAAATTATCCTTTCAACTGCGCGGCCTATACCGGCACTCACGACACCGATACCATCTGCGGGTGGTTCGCTTCGCTCCGGGATGAAGAAACCAAGCACGTTCTCTCTTATTTCGGGACGGATCACGAGGAGATCAACTGGAAGTTCATCCGGCGGGCGCTCTCTTCCGTGGCCGACCTGGCCGTCATCCCCCTCCAGGACGTGCTGGGGCTGGGCAGCGAGGCGAGGATGAACGCCCCCGGGCGGGAAAGCGGACAGTGGGAGTGGCGGTACGACCCGGCGATGCTGACCGGGGACCTGGCCAAGCGCCTGGCCGAGATGACTCGGTACTACGGGCGTTAACCCGATTTATTCCTGCCTGCCGCAGGCAGGAATAAATCGGGTTATACCGGACGATTATCATCGCATCACGCGACGAAATACGTACTTACGGAGCGCGCATTATGAAAATACTAATAACCGGCGGCACCGGCTACATCGGCAGCCACACCTCCCTGGAACTCCTGCAGGCCGGCCACCAGGTGACGGTGGTCGACAACCTCTCGAACAGCAAGAAAGAGTCGCTGAAAAGGGTGAGAGAGATCACCGGCAGGAATCTCGACTTTCACCGGGTCGATCTCCTTGACCGGCGAAGCCTGGACAAAGTCTTCTCCGGGGCGGGGATCGAGGCAGTGATCCACTTCGCGGGGCTGAAGGCGGTCGGGGAGTCGGTGAGGATGCCTCTTGAGTACTATCATAACAACCTCACCGGCACGATTATCCTCTGCGAAGTGATGCGGGACCACGGCGTGAAAAACCTGGTGTTCAGCTCGTCCGCCACTGTTTACGGCAATCCGGCAACGGTCCCGATCAGGGAGGACTTTCCTCTCGGCCCGGCCAACCCATACGGCCGGACCAAGCTGATGATCGAGGAGATCCTGCGGGACCTTCACGCCGCCGGCGGCGGCTGGAACGTCGCGCTCCTCCGCTATTTTAACCCGGTGGGCGCGCACAAAAGCGGCCGGATCGGGGAAGACCCGAAAGGGATCCCCAATAACCTCCTCCCCTTCATCAGCCAGGTGGCGGTCGGAAAACTCCCCCGGCTCCGGGTCTTCGGCGACGACTACCCGACCCGGGACGGGACGGGGGTCCGGGACTACATCCACGTGGCGGACCTGGCGCTCGGGCACCTGCGGGCGCTGGAGAAGCTGACGGAGAACCCCGGCGTCCTCACCTGCAACCTGGGCACCGGGCGGGGGTACAGCGTGCTCGAGATGGTCGCCGCCTTCGAGAAGGCATCGGGCAAGACAATACCTTACGAGATTGCCGGACGGCGGCCGGGAGACATCGCGGAGTGCTACGCCGACCCCTCGAAAGCCAACCGGGAGCTCGGCTGGTCCGCCGGACGCGGGCTGGAAGAGATGTGCGTAGACACCTGGCGGTGGCAGTCGGGAAACCCTGAGGGTTATTGAGGGGGGGGATCAGCGATGCAGGATACGGGATCCAGGATGCGTGATGCCGGGCTCGACAATCTGCTTAATCCGCAACCGGTAATCGGTGATCAGTAAGCGGTGAGCGGTAACCGGTAAACAGTTGACCAGTAATCAGAATCTAGTAATCGGTAATCAGTGATCCGGGAGCAGGATTATCCGCCGGATTACCGATTACTGATTACCGATAACCAATTACTTTTTATTTCCCTTCATCAATAAACACTTGTCCCGCTTCACTCAAACTGCTTTTTAAAGCTCGCATCCCCTCCTCCACCGCCGAGGGCGGCCCGGCCACCCCGAGCATGACATCCCACCCGTCGCCTGCGATCCGGGGAAGGCTCGAAAATGAGAGCCCCGGATGGGCGGCGATGAATCCTTCCATGATACCCGCCAAATCCGCCTCGCGGGCGCCGGGAAGAAGCAGGGACCGGGCGATCCTCTCGGCGCCGGGTTCATAGCACGTATCGAGAACCCAGGCCATCATCGGCTCCGCCATCTCCGGGAAACCGGGCAAGAAATATCCGTCGCCGACCGAGAAGCCGGGGACCTGGTTATACGGGTTGGGGATGATCAGGGCGCCGGCGGGGAACTCGACCATCTTCAGGCGGTGAGGGGTGGCCAGGGGGCCGAACCGCTTCTTCAGGATGGCGGCCGCCTCTTCATGGTATTTCAGCGGGACGCCCGCCGCCGCCGCCGCGCAGCGGCGGGTATGGTCGTCGGGGGTGGCGCCGATCCCCCCGCAGCAGAAGAAGGGATTCTCCCGGGCCAGGGCCCGCCGGAGCTGCTCTTCGAGGATGACCGGTTCATCGGGAAGGATCACCGCGTAGCGGAGGAACAGGTTCCGCTCCGCGAGCAGCCGCCGGGCGTTTTGGAGATGGCGGTCCTCGACCCGGCCGTCAAGAATCTCGCTGCCGACGATGATCAGCCCGAACCCAAAAGTTTGCTTCTTCATCATGGGGCCAGTCTCTGAAGGACTGACCCTTTATTCCGACTAAAAGTCGTCATAAAACTCCGGGTCGTAGACGTACGTCTCACCAGGCTCGAGCATCATCGCGCCGTCCATGTAATCCCGGTAGGAGGGATAGATCTCCACCCAGTCCCCGATCAGCTGCCGGTACAATTTCTCGCTCTCGTCAACATCGGCTTCCGCCTTTTCGGTCTCTTCCACGCTGTGGCCGAACCAGCGGCGGTCATAATAGTTGATCTTGATAAAGGACAGTTTGATTTCCTGGCTTGCCCCCGGGGTTTGTAGCGAATACCGATCGAGATTCGTCCCCTCGCCCAGGAGATCGACCTCCGTCTCCGGGGTCAGCCAGCTCATCTGGACCAGATCCGGGGTCCGGGCCTCGTTGAAGGGTTTCCCGTACTTGCGTCCCAGGACCAGCCGGAAGATGGTGTACTCCATGATACTGCCGGGATCGGTCACCCGGTAGGTGCCGCGGCGAAGTCTCCCATCCTGAAAGTGATAGGTGATCCGCACCGGGATTTTCCCCAGCAGGGTTCCGTCATAGACCAGTTCATCCGCTTTCGGCGAGATCACGGCAACCGCTGTCTTCTCCGCCTTCTCAACCTGCTCCCTGCTCATCCCCCACTGTGTATTCCTGAAGGGACTTTTCTCAACATTCTTTCCCCCCTCGCCCGCCGGCGATGATTTTTCGGATGAAGCGCACCCCAGGACCAGCAACACGATCCCGGCAACAACCCACAATTCAATTTTTTTCATCTGTGACCTCTCGTAAATGTTCTCACTTCGTCTGCGAATTGATGTTAATCACGTTTTTCTGCGTTAAACATGGATTGATAATACTACTGAGATCAGTAGAAATCCAACAGTTACCCCGGATTATTCATGAAAATTAAAAGCCGGCCAGGAGGCAGAGATAGCCGACGGCGAGGCCGAAGAAAAAATTAAAGAGCTTGATCAGGAGAAAATTTTTCACGCTGATGGAGAGGATGGGGAGCATCCCGTGGCCGTCCTGGACAATGGAACTGGCGAGGAGGATGGAGAAAGGAATCACCCCCCGGGAGAACATGATCACGAAAAGAAAATGGGGGCCGGATTCCGGGATCAGGCCCACCAGGGCCGAGAGGAGAAGCACCCAGGCCTGATTTCTCGAGACCAGGCCGGCCAGGTCCCAGCGCTCCATCCCCAGATGGACGGCGAGGAGGGCGCCGAAGGTCCAGAGAAACACTTTCAGCAGGTGCTTCTTGGCGGTATGCTCCCAGATGTGCTCCTCTAAAAAATGCTCGGGGACGGTGAGAATGATAAACAAGAGAAACGCCAGAACCAGGCAGATGGTAATCCTGATCCAGTCCCATGATTCCGGACCGATCAATCCCGAGAAAATGCCGTAGAGAAGAAGCAGGCTGAGAAGCGCCAGGGCCGCCCTCTGCAGGCTGGGGGATCTCAGATTGGCCAGCAGCACACGCCGGGTCAGGAGCAGCCGGTCCGGGCCGGCGTGCACTTCCAGGCGGTCGCAAGAACTGTCCGGCTGCAGGCGGAGAGCGTTTGACAGGCGGTCGGCCAGCCAGCCGGAGAAAATCCCGGCCGCAAAGAGAAGGGAGAAGAGGAGAAGGGCGTATCCGGGAAAAAGGGCCAGCATGACGAACGACTCGTCACCCGAGGTCGCAACCATGGCGGCCACGATCGCCCCGAACGATATGAAGCCGTGGATGTAGAGGGAGGCCGCGGCAAACGCTCCCAGGCACCCCGGCGTGGCCCCCAGAAAGGCACTCCCCAGGTACTGCCGGAGGGGACGCCCGCGGATATACTGCTCCAGGCGGCCGCGGCTGAGAACATTGAGGTAGTCAACGGCCACCATCATCGCGAAGACGAAGCCGGTGATCATCAAAGCGTGTTTAAAAACTTCGATAAACATATAAGAAGTGCCTTAACCCGATTTATTCATAAATCGGGTTAATTTTGAACCATGACAAAGATTAAATGAACCGCCCCGGGAAAAAATATTGATTTTATCAAATTATCCGGCAATGAATTACAGCCAAAGGTCTCTTTCTGCCGGCAGTGTTAACAGGAAGAATAACACGTTGTCCTTCCGGAAAAGAAAAAGCAGAGTGCGGTAGCCGCACAAACAAGATTACTATTCATAATACATTGAACGACAATTATTAACCTGGATTATTCATGAAAATTTTCAATTTTCATGAATAATCCAGGTTAAGTGCCCAAAGTTATCGCCTTACCTGGCCATTCAGGGGCCCGGCTCCAGGGGAGGCGATAACTTAATATAGTATTTCTCCGAACCGGTATATTCCTCCTTTATCATTCCTTCGTCCAGTAGATGGCCGAGATACTTGATGATCTCGTTGCGGTGGAGACCAAAAACGGCGGAGAGGTCGTCCGGCGTGGCCGGCCGCCGCTTCAGATAGGCCAGGACGGCCGCTTCCACGTCGTCGCTGACGGCCTCTTCGCGCCGGCCTTGGAAGCCGGCTACGACCTCGACCGGGATCGGTTCGACCCGTGATTGCAGGAACCGGCGCGCCTCTTCCAGCGCCTGTTCGTCCAACGCCCCCACGCCGGCCTCGGCCGGGGGCCGGACCGCGGTGTTGAGCTGGACCTTTTCCGGATTGATCAACCTGATCCGCCGGGCCAGCGCCTCCAGTTCCTTCCCGGAGCTATTGAGATCCCTGAGCAGCATCACCTCCAGCCAGACCCTCCCCCGGAAGCCGGCGGTGAAGGCGGCGATTCCCCGGGTCAGGCCGTCCAGGGAGATCCCCCGGTGGGGCCGGTTGACCCGCTCGAAAGTCCCCTCGATGCCGGCGTCGAGGCTGGGGACGACCAGGTCGGCGAAGGCCAGCGCTTCCCTGACCTCCGGATGGGCGAGGAGCGTCCCGTTGGTGAGGACGGCGACCGGGATCGAGGTCAGCTTCTTGATCCCGGGGATCAGCGCCCCGATCTCCCGGTTGAGGGTCGGCTCGCCGGAGCCGGAAAGGGTGATCCAGTCGATCCGGCCGCCTTCCTTGAGCACCTCTTTCAGCTCGGAGAGAATCTCTTTGACCGGTTCGTATTCTTTTCGCTCCAGGGTCGTTTCCGGGGTGGGGCCGAGCTGGCAGTAAACACAGTCGAGGCTGCAGGTCTTGTAGGGGACCAGGTCAACACCGAGAGAGAAGCCCAGTCTCCGGGACGGGACCGGGCCGAAGATTCTTTTCATATCTTCTGCCAGACCGCGCTGAGCTTGCCGGCCATGGTCAGGGGCTGGTCGGACCGGTCATCGATCTTGATGGAGGTGACCACACGCTTTACCTCGGGGCCGAAGGTTTCCCGGTGCATCTTCTTGGCCAGTTCGATGATCAGGTCCAGATCGCCTTCGATAACGGTTCCCATCGGGTTCAGCTCGTACTTGACCCCGTGAGCACCCTTGAGAAGCCGCAGGGCGCCGGCCACGAAGTGACTGAGCGAAGGGCTCTTCGTCCCCACCGGGATAACACTGACTTCTATCATAGCCACGATTGTCTTCTCCTTTTAACAAATATATAGATCCTGTTAATAACGAAAACCTACTATTAGTCAGTCCATAATTGTATGGACATGTCATTGCGAGGAGCGAAGCGGCGAAGCAATCTCAACTCTATGCACAGCAAGAGATTGCTTCGCTGCGCTCGCAATGACCGCGATCCTTGATGTAAATCCTACAACGGTCGGATTAATAATTCATCTCAGAGGTTTCAAAATTACAAATAACAAATCACAAATAACAAACAAATTCAAATAACCAAAACCAAAAATCCCAAACAATTTACCAAAACAAAGAGGATTACTCTCAACCCCATTGTAGAGCCTATACCGTTTGGATGGGCGCCTTCACAAGCCCCGGCTCCGCCCGGGGAGTTTGTGATTTTCAGCCGGAGGCTGTTCAGCCTTTGGCTGAGGAATTTGTGATTTGTTTATTATTTGGAATTTATCTTAAAGATGAGGCTTAATCTTCTCCCCCAGGGGCGCCCGGGGCTGGACACCGATCATCCGCTCAACCGCCTCCCCCCCCTTGAAGATTATCAGGGTGGGGATGGCCCGGATGCTGAAACGCCCGGCGGTGCCCGGGGGCTCATCGACATTTACTTTTCAGACCTTGAGCCTGCCCGCTTACTCGCCGGCCCGCGCTGCCACGATCGGCGCCACCATGTTGCAGGGGCCGCACCAGGGAGCCCAGAAGTCGACCGGGACGGGGAGTTGCGACTGTATCACCTCCTGATCAAAGCCGGCATCATTAACCGCAATCTCCATATCCTTCCTCCCTTATAAAGTAGCGCCTTCGGCGCTACTTTAGCCAACATTTACCCCATGGAACATAATTTATCTGTCGGTTTCAGTTATTCAATTCTTATTTTTCCTTTGGAAAAATAAGATTTAAAACGGGCACATCCCGGTGGAACAGGCTGACGGTCCGGCCGGACAGGTGGGACAGGCGGCCGGGGCACTCCGGCTGCCGCCTTTCCCGACACTGAAAGCGGCATGGGTCTTCTTAATCCGGGTGCTGCCGCACTCGGGGCATTTCCGCTCCGTTTTCTCGGCGGTCATGCCCTCCAGCAGATCGAAGGTGTGATCACATTTTTCACATCGGTAACTAAAGATCGGCATAGTTACTTCCCTCCGGGAAGTCTGTTCAAGCAGTTCAAACAGTTCGAACGGTTCAAACGACTCGAATAGCTCTAATGGGTTAAACAGCTCAAACGGATCCAACGGCTAAAACGGTTCGAACGGCTAATAGTCCACCAGGAGGTCGCGGACGCTCAGGGCAGCCACCGTTCCCTCACCGCAGGCGGCGGAGATCTGGCGCACGTTCCCGGCCCGGACGTCCCCGGCGGCAAAGATCCCCGGCACCGACGTGCGCATCGCCGGATCGGTCACGATGAAACCCTTCCCATCCATCTCCACCACATTCTTCAGGAAACCTGAATTCGGCTCCACCCCCACAAAGATAAAGACCCCGTCAACCGCGATCTCCTTCTCCTTTCCCTCCTCTTTATTCTTAACGGTGATGGACTCCACCCCCCTCTCGCCGTTAATCGAAACCGGAACTGAATTGAGAACAAAGGATACCTTCCCGGTCTTCTCCAGCTCCTCGACCACGAACTTTTCCCCCCGGAACCTGTCCCGGCGATGAACCAGGTGAACCCGGGAAGCAAACCGGGTCAGGAAGAGCGACTCTTCCAGGGCGGCGTTCCCCCCGCCGATAACCGCCACCTCCTTATCCCGGTAGAACGGTCCGTCGCAGGTCGCGCAGTAGGATACCCCTTTCCCCAGCAGCTCTCTCTCTCCGGGAACACCGAGTTCCCTCATCCGGCTGCCCGGGGCGACGATCAGGCTCCTGGCCTGATATGACCCCTTCCCGGTTTCAGCCGTTACGGTCTCCCTGGAAGGGACAACGGCGGTTACCTCCTCGAACTCCCTGATCTCCACGCCGAACTTCACGGCCTGGGCCTTGAACTTCGCGCTCAGTTCCATCCCGTTGATCCCCTCCGGGAAACCGGGGAAATTTTCGATGACGCCGGTGACATTAGGCCAGCCGCCGCAGAGCATTTTTTCCAGTACCAGAGTCCGGAGCCGCTCCCGGGCGGTGTAGATCGAGGCCGTCAAGCCGGCGGGCCCCCCCCCGATAATAATCACGTCATAGATACCGGTATTCATCTATCCCTGATTATTCATGAAAGTTTTTTTTAATCCCCCGCGGAGATATCTTACCACGAAGAAGACGAAGAGCACGAAGAATACTTATCGGCGGGTCATGAACGAACAGGATGTGTCAAATTCATTGGATCAGGGCTGATCGACGAACCAGACCGTATTTTCAGGCGGGAGGAGGCTGACCGGGAGTGACGGATCCGGCCCCGCCGCCGCCCGGCGGCGGACCGCCCCCTTTTTTTCCCCCGGCGCCAGAACAACCCGCAGCGCGGCCCTGCCAATCACCGGCAGAGAAAGGGTAAGACGGCGAGGCGGCGGCTTGGGGCTGTCATAAACAGCCACCACCGGTCCCTCTCTCTCCAGGGCCGGGTGATCCGGGAAGAGACTGGCGATATGACCGTCCTCCCCGACGCCGAGGAGGCAGGCATCCAGCGGCCGCCCCCCGGTTGCCCGCTGGAGAGTTCCCGCGTAATCCGCGGCCGCCCGTTCCAGGTCGCCGTCTCCGGCGGGCATCGGGCGGATATATGCCGGGAGCGGGCCGCCCTCTTCCCAGGCGGCCAGGGCGGCGGCATCGTTTCTATCCCGATGACCGGGCGGAACCGCTCTCTCATCAACCCAGAAGAGGTACAGGTGCCGGCGCACCGCTTCCGGCAGCAGCCCCGCCAGGACGCCGAGAACCGGACCCGGCGAACGGCCGCCGGGGATGGCCAGGGCGGCACGCCCACGGCCGGCAACGGCCTCCCGGAGCCTTCCCAGGAGAACCTCCGCCACCCGGTGCAGATTATATGGCAGAACATTCAATTAATTTCCCTCGTCTTTTATTTGAACTTAGCGACTTCGCAATGTACGGGCGAATCTTGTATTCGCCCACCGGTGGCATGTGGGCGATCACAAGGATCGCCCCTACATTCAGATTATTGAATGCATCGATACCCGTTCCGGCATTTTTCAAAACTAACCCGATTTATGAATAAATCGGGTTAATGCCCGAGGGCACAGAAACGGTTCAACCCCAGCACCCGGGCGGGGCCGGCAATGGTCGTCCCGTAGAAGACGACCGGCCGGTCGAGGTCCAGGAAAAGCTCGATCGTCTGGTTGACGATGGTGGTGCCGGTCACCAGGAGCAGGTCCGCCCACTCGATGATCTCCCCCACATCCTCCGCCGGCTCAATGACGATCCCGGACCAGGTCCGGCCGATGTTTTCCGGGTCGAGATCGGTGGCCCGGACCCGGTATTCGCGGGCCAGGGCTTTCAGCAGCCGGGGCTGAAGGCCGACCAGGCCCACCCGCTTCAATTTCCCGAACGCGTCAGCCAGATACGTATTCAGGGCGGCCGCGCATTCTTCCGGCTCATGGTCCCGGCAGTGAACGGTTCCCTCGATCAGCCTCAGGGAGCGCATAACGGCATTCAGCGAGGCGATGAAGACCGCCCGCTGGAAATTATTGTCCAACGGCAGATCCGCTATCTCGGCCGGAGAACCGGCGTAGTTGCCGAAAAGATCGGTGTAGGCCTGTCCCTTCGCCTCCCGGAACCTTGCTTCCATCAGCCGTTCCTTCCCCTTCAAAAGGGGATAATCACCGTCAGAGGGAGTTCCGATCGCCTCCCCGGGGGTCAGCGGACGGGCCCGCACCCAGATCTCTTCCTCCTCCAGCCCGGACCTTCTGATCAGGTCTTGAAAATAGCTTGTTAACCGTTCGTAGATCATATAAATCAGCTCCCGCAGTCTACCCCGATAAAATCGGGGGCCGCAACTTTATATATTCACAACATGTCGCCATGATAAAAGTAATGGAGAACCGGCCCTCCGCGCACCGCGGCCGTCACCCGGACCGGATAGCCGGTCAGCATCTCCTCGATCAGCAGCCGGTCGAAGACTAAGACTTTCGCCGGGGAGGAACTTATGAAGTACTCGTGCCGGCAGTTCGATCCGGACGTGGTCGACGTCTTTTTGCGGACGACGGGCTATTCGGCAGGCGAAGCGCCAGAGGGCGATCCGGAGCGGGCCTCGCCCATCCCCCGGGAACGGTCCGGGGAGAGATCATAGACCCGCTCCACCGCCACCCTGACCAGCGCCTTGAGAGAGGGAAGCTGGAATTCGGACCGCCCGTGGGAAAACCCCTTCCTCACGTTCTTGCTGATGCGCCGGCCGAGCAGCCAGCTTTTTTTAGCCTGCCAGTCAGCCTCCGCCTCTTCGAACAGCGGGCCCGATTCGATGAGTTCCGCGACCCCGGTGAACTGGAAGCCGGTAAATTCCTCGATGCTGAAGACCATCACAGACACCCGAGGATCCCGCTTCAGGTTGCGGAAGGTCTTCCCCCGGTAGAGATCGCTGAAATGGATATATCCCTCCGGATCAACTTTAAGAAGTCCTTTCAGGGAGAGGTTGGGAGAGTTGTCCGGATTGACCGTCCCCACAATTACCACGTTCTGCCGGGTCAAGAGCCGTTCCATGTCTTTATCAATCTTCATTATAAATTAACTCCCTTCGGTCGTTAATTTATGTTTTGAACCAGGGCCATAATGATTCGACTGAGGCAATATAATATTACTTAACTTCGCAACTTTGCCGCTAAGACACCAAGACACAAAAAAACCAAATAAGGTGAATATTTTTCTCTTTTTTCTCTTTTCTTAGTGTCTTTGTGTCTTGGAGGTGAATACCCGCCCGGCCTGATAAGCATCGCTCAACGCGGTGGGATGGCGAAGGATATCCCCCTTCCGGCTGATCTTCCGGAAGAGCAGGCTCCCGGTCAGGCGGACGTTGAGCGGTTCCAGAAAATACTTGATGGTCAGAAGGGATCCGGCGAAAAGTTCCCTGCCGCCGGTCGCCCCCAGGAGCAAGGCGAATGCCTCTTTGGGAGGTTGCCCATGGTCTGAAAGTTTCTCCGAAACATGGTCTGCCGAATTGCTATTCCGGAGTCTCAATAAATTATCTGTGGGAGGGGTTTCCAACCCCGATTCAGGAAGCTTGGAATCGGGCTTAGAAAGCCCTTCCACAGAACTTAGCGCCGCTGGCGCTGAGTTGAGGATATACTTCCGGGCCCAGAGGGCCTGGCAGCGGTCGATCAGCGCCTTGAACTGGGCCGGCAGGCCATAGAAATAAATGGGGGCGGAGATAACGATCTTTCCGGCCGCGAGCAGTTTCGGGTAAACTGTCTGCATACCGTCATCGATATTACACTCTCCCGTCCTCTCACAGGCCAGGCATTCCGTACAGGGGGAGATGCCGGGGTCGCACACGGAGATCTTTTCATATGCCGTCCCATCTTCCCCTGCCCCGCCCAGGAAAGCGTCAAGCAACAGGTCAGAGTTCCCCCCCTTTCTTGGACTACCCATTATTGCTACTATATCCATAATCAGAGGTATCTTATTCCCCCCTTCATTGAAATAACCCCGATTAAAACCACCAAGGTCACGAAGTACACGCTTGCGCGCCGAAGCGCTTCAGCGCGCAGGCTTGAAGAAAAATTAATAAAATCAATACGATTTCGCTCTTTTTTAATTCTTCAGGTCCTTCATGTTCTTCATGATGAATATTCCCTTATTCAACGAGCTCCAGGGCCCCGACCGGGCAGGTCTCGACACAGACCCCGCACTGCAGGCAGATCACGGCCCCGATCCGGGGATGGAACTTGATCCCTTCGTACGGGCAGACCGTGACGCAGATGCCGCAGGCGGTACACTTCTTACTGTCGATCCGCACCGACCCGTTCTTTTCGGAGATGGCGCCTTCCGGGCAGGCTTTCAGACAGGGCCGCTCCCGGCACTGGACGCAGACGGCCATCCGGGTCTTGGTGTCGGAGATCCGGTCGATCTCCAGACGGGCTTTTTTGGGGTTATTCACCTTAAAGAAGGTGAAGGCGCAGATCATCTGGCAGCTCCGGCAGCCGGAACAGAGATCGCTCTTGTGGATCAGGTGTTTCATAATGTAGTGCTCCATGATAATTATAGGAGTCAGAAGAAAGAGAATCGGGAAAGCCTTGTGTTCATTCTGACTCCTATTTCTTATACAGCTCCTCCTTCACGTCCTCCAATCCAAGTGCATCCAGGGTCACCGGCCTGATTAATCCGTTCTTATCATAACCCCAGAGCCGGTAGTAATCGTCGAGCATCACGTCGAGATGGACCACCTGGCCTTTGGCGGGACCTTCATCCTCCGGTTCTTTCAAGAAGCGATCCGACAGGGTGTCGTCCTTCCGGCTCATCCCCTCCCGCTGGTTGAACGCCCTCCTGAGGACACAGATCCGCTTCCCGATTCTTTTCAGGTTCTCCTCGTCATTGAACGCTTCCACCCCGGTCAGGCTGAAGAGAATGTCGGGGAAGTCGGGATAGTAATAGCAGAGTGGGTACATGGTGCCGTACTTGCAGAGGATCAGGGAGTCGACCACGGCGTAAAAATGCTCCACGTCGTATACCATCTGCCCCTTGAATTCTTCGCTGTGCCGGTCAAGCGCGTTTTTGAGCTTGTCCTCCCCGTAGCGGCGGCGGCCGATCTCCGGGTAGCCGATCTCATCGATCACCGAGAGCCCGCGCAGATGGTCGGCGCCCCGGACCGAAGTGGCGTGGGTCAGCCCCCCCGAGCGGTGGGCCCGGCCATCCTGTCCGGATATTTCCTGGCCCTTGACGTGCATCGCGAACTTTTCCGCCCCGCCACCGATCTTTTTGGCGGCCCGCTTCACCCCCTCGGCCAAAAGATCGCCCAGCCCCTGGCGGTAAGCGATAGCTTTGACCAGCTGCACGATCTTCTCCCCGTCGGTCCAGTTCACTTCCTCCGGGATCAGACCGTGCTCGCGGCACTCCATGGCAAAACCGATCGCGCTCCCGCAGGAGATGGTGTCCATCCCCAGGTCGTTGCAGAGGTGGTTGGCGTAGATCAGGTCGTCGAGGTCGGAGTTCAGGCAGCCGGTCCCGAGCGAGACGACTGTCTCGTACTCCGGCCCTTCGCCGATGTTGTCATACTTTTTGGAGAGGGTGACCAGCTTGCACTGGATCTTGCAGTTGAAGCAGGAGTTCTTGGCGATCCGGAACTCGTCCCGGATCCGGGCCGAGCCGACCTTTTCCACCAGGTCAAAGACCCCCTTCTTGTGGTTCCGGGTGGGAAGCCGCCCGATCTCGTTCTCGATCTCGACCAGGCCGGCCGTACCGAACTCCCGGAGCGAAAGGCAGCCGGCGGAGTCCGGTCCCTCGAGAAAACGGTATTTTGACTCCTGAAAAAGTTCACCGAGACGCTTCGGGTCGGCCGCGGTGATGTCCCCGGTTCCCCGAACCGCGATCGCCTTCAGGTTCTTGCTCCCCATCACCGCCCCCAGCCCCGAGCGCCCGAAGGCCCGGTGCTTGTCGGTCATCACGGCGGCGAACCGGACCAGGTTTTCCCCGGCCGGGCCGATGCAGGCCACCCGCTCGAGCGAATATTTGGTCCGCAGACAGTCGGTCGTCTGGTTGACGGTCTTCCCCCATATCTCGGACGCGTCTTGAAGCGTGACCTGGTCGTCGATGATCAGGAGATAGACCGGCTTCTCCGACCGCCCCTCGAAGACTATGAAGTCGTAGCCGGCGTATTTCAACTCCGGGCCGAGATGCCCTCCGCAGTGCGCCTCCGCCCATCCCCCGGTCAGCGGCGATTTGGCGGCCATCATGCAGCGCCCGCTCTGGGGAAAGAGGGTCCCGGTGGTCGGACCGGTCGCCAGGATGAGGATGTTTTCGGGAGAGAGGGGATCGATCCCGGGCTTCAACTCGTCCCAGAGGATCCGGGCGCAGATGCCGGTCCCTCCGATGTATTCGATCAGGTTTTCGGGAAACGGCTTTTTCCTGATCGATCGGTCGGTCAGATTGATCCTGAGATAATGTCCGGCGTATCCGTGCATAATGGAACTCCTTACTGTAAAAGTGCCTGGACTAAACTTAGCCCTCGCGCATACCTGTAATGTTGTTTAATGCTTGCACATTCTTATTTTTCCGGAGGAAAAATAAGATTATCCTCCCGCCACGGACGGGAAGATCGTGACGCTCTCTTCTTCGCCCACCACTCTGCCCGGATCGGTCTGGGAGACTCCGTTGATCAATATGACAACCGGGGGGCGGCGGACCATTTCGCCGTCTCTTGTTTCCAGGAGCAGTTCCCCGATCGGGGAACCGTAAACAGCGGCCAGGTGCTTCAGGATCTCCAGGATCGTCTTCTTCCCGGAGATCGAGACCCGGCCGGTCCGGGCCCGGTCTCTGAGCACTCCGAATAACTTGACCGTGGGCATTTCCGGCTCCTACCCCCCTCCCAGCCGCATGGTTACCTGAAGCTCCGCATCCCCGGTAATCACATCATCGAGATGCATCGGACGTCCGGCCCGGATAATCTGGATAAACCCCAGCTCCTTCGACGTGTAACCGAGAGCTTTCCCCAGAACAGTCCGGACCCTGATGCCTTTACGGCATTTCCATTCGACCAGTCTTCCGGCCGGGGGCAAACGAAGCGGTCCGATCAATCGAAGGCGAATTATCATGACAGCGTGACGATCCGAGCGGCTTACCCTCCGGCCACGATGGGGATGAAAGCGATCCGATCGCCGTCTTGAAGGGGCACATTAAAATCCTTCACCATCGCCGAATTGCGGGTAATCTTGATGTTTTTATGTTCGGCCACGTCCAGCCCGTACTCGGTTTTGACCCAATTTAGAAACTCAGGAAGAGTGGTCCCGAGAAAGTCAACCTGGTTGCTCCGCGCCGGGAAATAGCGCTGGAACTTGCTGATGGCGATTACAGTTATTTTCATAAGACATTACCTGTTCCATACCATAGAGAATGAGTTGATGGTATCAATTGTATTGACACTAGTTAAATTCCAAATAACAAATTACAGATAACAAATAAATCTCAATGACCAAAATGCCAAATTCCAAACATCCTTCATCTGCAGTCACTGCGAGCAGTGGAAATAGCACAATAAATCATCATCTTTTTAGAAAGAATAATTCCGGCTGGTTTGCCAGGGGCGTTTGGTGCTTGGGATTTGGAATTTGTTTAGTATTTAGATATTAGGATTTAGGATTTGTATTTATACGGATATCCCCAGCTCTTCTAATTTCTCCGGTGTTGGTCGTCCGTCCTCTCCCCACCCTCTCACCTCGTAATAGCGGGGGAGCATTTTGTCAAGCTCGACCACCTGCCCTTTGGCCGGCCCTTCCGGGAGCGGCTCTTGCAAAAACCGCTTCGGGAGCGAGTCCTGGGCGGGGGTCAGACCGCAGGCGACGTTAAAAAGCCTTTCCACGTTCAGGATCCGCTCCCCCGCCTTCATAATCTTCTTCTCATCCCACTCGATCCCGGTGGCGTATTTGATCAGCTCAGCCATGTCTTGCGGAAGAATGGCGTAGGTGGCGAACATGCAGTACTTGCACATCTCGGCGGAATCAACCACGGCGGCGAAGTTTTCATGCCAGAGGACCATGTCGGCCTTCCCCTGCCAGGCGTAGGGATCGACGGTGTGGGGGTCCCCGAACCACTCCACCCCTTCCTCCGGGGTATAACTGAGAAGTTCGAAGTTGGGGAGCGCCCGGAGGTGATCTCCCCCCCGGGAAGCCACCGCCAGACCGAGGCCGAACCCCTTCCCGGTTCGGGGGTCGTAGGCGGGCAGTTCCATCCCCTTGGTCTGGAGCGCGAAGTCGATGCTCCCCTGACCGATCTTCCCGGCCAGGTATTTCATCCCCCGGGCGGCGTCATTCCCGATCCCTTCCCGAAAAGCGATTTTTTTCACCAGGTCGATGACGGCATCCGCGTCACCCCAGTGATATTTTTCGGGGATCAGCCCCTTTTCGCTGCATTCGAAGAGGAAGCCGATAATCCCCCCCACCGAGATGGTGTCCATCCCGTAATCGTTGCAGAGATAGTTGGCATAGATAACCGGGGCCAGATCGGGGAGGTCGGGCCGGGTGCCCAGCGCGACAAAGCTTTCGTACTCCGGGCCCTTCCCCCGGCAGAGAAACTTCCCCTCTTTGACCACCGCGTAATTCGAACAATGGATGATGCAGGAGAAGCAGCTCTCCGAACGCTCCACGAAATTCTCCCGGTAATGGTGGCTGCTGTAATTATCGGCGTGGCGGAAGACCCCGGTCTGGCCGTTCCGGGTGGACAGCCCCCCGCTCTCGGCGGCGATGTCGGTGATCACCGAGGTGCCGTAATAGGAAAAATCGGGGTAGGTCTTGTCTTCAAAGATCTTCCGGTAGCAGTCCGCGGATTTTTTCAGAAAAGCCTCCGGATCGAAGAGCTTCAGATCATGGGTCCCGTTGATCGCGATCGCCTTCAGCTTCTTCGACCCCATCACCGCCCCCACCGCGCAGCGGGCAAGATAATGGAACTTGTCGTTGGCGATCGCCGCGCAGAAGACCATCTTCTCCCCGGCCGGCCCGATACAGGCCACCTTGGTCTCTCTTCCCAGCCTCTCGACCAGCTTGTCGGTGGTCTCCATCACTCCTTTCCCGGCCAGATCGCCGGCGGCCAGAATCTCCACCTCGTCATCGCGGATGTTGAGATAGACCAGTTCGTCGGCCCTGCCTTCCACGATGATGACGTCATACCCCGCGTACTTGATCTCCGCTCCGAAGGCCCCGCCGCTGTTGGCGTCGCCGAAGAGGCCGGTCAGGGGAGACTTGGTAGTCACCGTGTAGCGCCCCGAGGAAGGAGACACGGTCCCGTTCAGCGGCCCGGTGGAGAAGATGAGAACATTATCCGGTCCCAGGGGATCGATTTTGCCCGGGTCGTCGAGCAGGTCGGAGAGTAGCCGGGCGCCGAATCCTCTCCCCCCGATATAGTTCTCCATCAGCTCCCGGGGCAGCGGTTCCCTGGAAATCCTGCCGGTGGTCAGGTTAACCCGGAGAATCCGCCCCATGTATCCGTAATGGTTATCTTTTTCAGCCATTTTTCACCCCAGGTGATTAATATCTTCTTTGCGGAGAGTGAGGGCGTCGGTCGGGCAGTACTTCGCGCACTGCGGGTCGCCGCCGCAGAGATCGCACTTGAGGAGCTCGCCGTCGAAGATCCGGAGCGCGCCCGCCAAGGGACAGGCCTCGATACAGGAGCCGCAGACGATACACTTCTCGCGGTCGTGGACCGCTCGGCCGTCCTCGATGTGCATCGCTCCGGTCGGACAGACTGCCACACATTTCGGATCCTTGCAGAAGCGGCAGGTCTCGATGACATCCCGGTCCTCTTCCCGGTACACCCGGATCCGGGAGCGCTGCGGATTGATCAGGCTGCAGTGCCTGAGCGAGCAGACCAGCTCACAGATCCGGCAGCCGACGCATTCTTTCTGATTGATCTTCCTCGGGTCGGAAGACATGAGACACCTCTTTCAGGTTAAAACTGTCCTGAAGAACAGAAGCCGTATTTTAACCAACCCTGCCGACATAAAAACACAGAAATAGAGTAATTTCAAGGGGGAAATACACGCGGGACAGATGAACATCGAACATTCAACGTTCAACGTCAAACGTTCAACGCACTGGCAGGGGGACTTATGTGATTTTTGCGCCTTTTTGCGGCTAATAAAAGGGGCCGAGGTAGGGGGATAATCAGTGTGAATTCGTGTAATTAGTGGACTGCTTTACCCGCGTTCCCGGAGCTGGACGGCTTCCAGGACCTTTTCCGGCGTGAAGGGGGTGCGGTGGAGACGGACATCGACCGCGTCGTAGATGGCGTTGGAGATGGCCGGGAGGGGACCGCTGATGCAGATCTCCCCCACGCTCTTGGCGCCGAAGGGACCGGTCGGCTCATAGGAGGGGACGAAGATGGTGGTGATTTTGGGGATGTCCCGGGCGGAAAAAATCTTGTAGTACCCGTAGTTGGGATTCAGCATCACGCCCTTGTTGCTGTAAATGTGGCGCTCGGTGAGGGCGTAGCTGATCCCGTTGATCAGGGCACCGATCGCCTGTCCCCGGGCCAGGTCGGGATTGATCGGCGTGCCGCAGTCAACCGCCTGAACGTATTCCAGGACCCGCACCTTGCCGGTGGCCCGGTCCACCTCCACCTCCACGAAATGGGCGGCAAAGGGCGGGGGCGACTCGCGGGAGATCCGGGACGCCGTCGCCGCGATCTGGAACTGGTCTTTCTCGTAGAGGGAGCGGGTGCCGATCTCCTCCAGGGTCACCGATTTCTTCTTCGGCCCGATGACCCTGCCCCCGGTCAGCTCGACCCTCTCCGGGGGGACATTGAGCATCGCCGCCCCGACCTGGAGAATCTGCGCTTTCACCTTCTCGGCGGTGTCCTTGACCGCCATCCCGGAAAGATAGGTGGTGGAGGAGGCGTAGGCTCCCACGTCGAAGGGGGTGAGGTCGGTGTCGGAGGAGTAGACGATGACCCGGTCGGTCGGGACCGTCAGGACCTCGGCCGCGATCTGGGAGAGGACCGTGTCCGATCCCTGGCCGATCTCGGTGGCCCCCATCAGGAGGTTGAACGACCCGTCATCATTCATCTTGATGAACGCGGACGCCATGTCGATATAGGGGATGGAAGACCCCTGCATCATGATCGACATCCCCAGGCCGCGCCGGTAGCGCCCTCCCCCGGGCCGGCCCCGTTTCTTCTTCCAGCCGATGGCCTCGGCGCCGGCCGTGATGCAGGCGGCCAGCTCACAGGATCCGATATGAGGCTCTCCGATGGCCGGGCCTTCGCCGAGCTCCTTCAGGATCGGCACCTCGGTCCCGCCGGCGATGACGTTCTTCAGATAAAAATCCATCGGGTCCATTTCCAGCCTTTCGGCCAGGTCGTCCATGGCGATGACGGTGGCCAGGATCCCCTGGGTCCCCCCGTAGCCCCGGTAGGCGCCGGAGACCGGGAGGTTGGTATACACCACGTCGCTGCTGAAGCGAAGGTTGGGGCACTTGAACATCGGCAATGTCCGGGTTCCCACGTTGGAGGCCACGGTCAGGCCGTGGGTCCCGTAGGCGCCGGTGTTGGAGAGGGCGTAGAGGTCGATCGCGGTCAGGGAGCCGTCTTTCCGGGCCGCCACCTGGACCTTGGTAATCATGTTGTGACGGACCCGGGCGCTCATGAAGACTTCCCGGCGGGTCAGGCGCATCTTGGCCGGGCGCCCGGTCCGGAGGGTGATCAGGCCGACGTAGGGCTCCAGCAGTATCTCCTGCTTCCCCCCGAACCCTCCTCCCAGCCGGGGCTTGATGACCCGGATCCGGCGGCGGGGTATCTGTAAAGCCCGGCTGACAATCCGGCGGGCATGAAAGGGGACCTGGGTCGTGGAGATGATCACCAGGCGCCCGTTTTCATCCAGCCAGCTCAAAGCGCAGTGAGGCTCGATGGCCGAGTGGCTGGCGGTCTGGTTCTCGAATTCGTCTTCCACCGTCATCTCCGCCTGCTTGACGCCTTTTTTAACATCCCCCACGGAAGCCTCCACCCGGGCCACCCGGTTCTTCTCCGGCTCGTAGGGAACCGGGATCGCGATCCGGCATTCCTTTTCATCGTGGATCACCGGGGCGGAAGACCGCATCGCCTTTCTCGGATCCAGTACCGCCGGGAGCACCTCGTACTCCACCTCGATCAGCTTGAGGGCCTCTTCGGCGATCTCGTCCGTCTCCGCCGCCACCAGGGCAACCTTGTCGCCGGCAAAACGGACCTTGTTGTCAAGAATGAACTCGTCGTAGGGCGACGGTTCCGGGTACCCCTGCCCTGCCGTTGTGATCGGGATCCGGGGGACATCCTTGTAGGTCAGCACCTCCGCCACCCCGGTGAGGGCCCGGGCCTTCCCGGTCCGGATAACTTTGATCCGGGCGTGGGCGTGGGGGCTGCGCAGGAGACGGCAATAAAGCATCCCCGGCATATCGTAATCATCCGTAAATTTCGCCTGCCCGACGGCCAGACCAAGGGCATCTACTTTGTCCACCCCCTTATTTACTTGATTGAACTTAGGTAATTTCATTGATCTTTATGTTTATGATGGTTAAATCCCAAATAACAAATTTTAATTAGGTATCGACGTTGTCTGTTATGGCGCCTTAGTTGTCTTCGGATGCTTCTTCTTTTTTGACCGCATCCTCCGGGCGGCCAGCTTGACCGCCTCGATGATCTGCACATAGCCGGTGCACCGGCAGAGGTTGCCGTCAAGGGCTTCTTTGATCTCTTCGTCCGACGGGTTCGGGTTCCGGTCCAGCAACGCCTTGGCGGCAAGAATCATTCCCGGGGTGCAGAACCCGCACTGGATGGCGGCCGACTCGACAAAGGCAAGCTGGAGGAGATGGGGTTTCCGGACCGTGCCCAGGGCTTCAACGGTGGTCACCTTTCTCCAGTCGGCGGTGACCGCCAGGATCAGGCAGGAATTGACCGGACGTCCGTCCATGATCACGGTACAGGCGCCGCAGGCGCCTTCCCCGCAGCCGAACTTGACGCTCTTGTAGCCCAGCCGCCGCAGGAGGTCGAGAAGGGTCTCCGACGGTCTCACCTCTACCTGATGCTGCCTGCCATTGACTGTTAAAACAATTTCCATTCCGGCACCTTTTGATCGAGCAGGATGCGTTCCAGGATCCCCCTGACCTGGGCCCGGCAGAGATCCCGCTTGTATCCCTCCGAACAGCGGATGTCCTTGCTGATCTTGATCTCCTCGGCGGCGATCTCCGAGGCTTCGTTGACCAGGATCTGGGAACCGATTTTCCCTTTCAACACTTCCTCCGCGAACCGGATTCTCTGGGGCAGCAGCGTCGCCCCGCCGACCACGATGGTGATCTCGCGGCACCGTCGATCGGTCCGGGAAAGAAGGATCGCGACTTTAAGAAGGGCGAAATCGTTTTCGGTCAGCGTGAATTTATCGTAGGCGCACCGCACATTCCTGGCGAGGGCGGGAAGGATGATCTCCGTCACCAGTTCCCCCGGCTTCAGCAGCTGCCGGGGCATCCGGGCAAAGAACTGCTCCGCCGGCAGCTCCCGGATCTTCTTCTCTTGGATAACAATCCGGGCGCCCAGCGCCAGAAAGATAGTGGATAGGTCGGACCAGATAAAGGGCTGGACCAGGTTTCCTCCCACCGTGATCAGGTTGCGGTTCAGGGTGGAACCGATCCGGCGGGCGGCATCCCAGAGGGCACCGCCGGCGTATTTCTTCACCGCGGCGGAAGAAACCAGGTCGGCGATGGGGGTGGCGGCGCCGATCCGGAGGCTGCCGTTTTTTTTATGAATATAGTTGAGCGGGAGGCGGCTCAGGCAGACCAGTTCCCTGACCGAGGTCATCGGCGCGAAGATGAAGGAAATGCCGCCGGCGATGGGGACCGCTCCCCGCGTTTCATCGGAGAGGATCCGGACCGCCTCGGCCAGTGTTTCCGGGTAGGTTACTTTTTGTAAATCGGCCAGTCTCATTATAAATTAGCTCGCTGCGCTCGCAAATTTATCAGAATAACAATATGATAAATTTATTCCAAGTTACTTCTGCTTTGTGATTATTAGCATCCAGCGATTCACGCCATAACGATAAATTTTACCGTATTATTTCCCCGCTAAAATAATACTCTAATCCTCTCCTCAACGGCACCTCGACTCAAAGCGCGACACTATAGGGGATTACATCCCGGGCGGCAAGTTTTTTCCCGGAGAGCTCATTCCGCCGCCGGCGAAGGGATCGGCTGTTCCTGTTTTAGGTAAATAAAATATTTAACCTGAGGCGACAGAGTCGCTTTTGAAAGCGAGCAATATTGGAAGCATAGTAATGTCCAATGTCAAGACGCGACACCGATTACTACTCCGCCACCGCCTTGATCGCCTCGACGATCTGGGTGTAGCCGGTACAGCGGCAGAGGTTGCCGGAGATGGCGATCCGGATCTCTTCTTCGGTGGGAGAGGGGTTCTGGTCGAGGAGAGCGAGGGCGCTCATGATCATGCCCGGGGTGCAGAACCCGCACTGGACGGCCCCGTGGTCGATGAAGGACTGCTGGATGGGGTGGATTCTGTCTTGATCGGAGAGGCCTTCGATGGTGACGATCTCACGCCCCTCGCACTGGCCGGCCAGGACCAGGCAGGAGTTGACAGCACGCCCGTCGAGAAGGACGGTGCAGGCGCCGCACTCGCCGATCCCGCAGCCTTCCTTGGTGCCGGTGAGACGGAGTACGTCCCGGAGGAGATCGATCAGGCGGAGATTGGGGGCGATCTTGAGGGAGTGTCTTTTGCCGTTAACGGTAATGGTGAGTTTATTTTGTTTCATGACTTAATACGGGGGATAGAAGGGATTAGCAGGGAGGAGGATGGAAAAGCAAGGAATAGTACGGAACAGCACGGAAATCGCCAGCCTCTTCCCTGCTTTTCCCTGCTCATCCCCGCTGCTCCCTGCTCATCCCTGCTGCTCCCTGCTGCTCCCTGCTTTTCCACGCTTCTTTCAACGCCCTGGCTGTTAATGCTTCGATGACCGGTTTCTTGTAAGGGGTCGACCAGCGGATGCCGGAACGGGCGATCATCTCGCCGGAGACCGCTTCCCCGGCCTGCCGGAAAAGCTCCTCAGATGGTTTTTTACCGATCAGCAGTTTTTCCGCGGCCGTGATCCGCTCCGGCATCGGCGTCGTGCTTCCCGGGGAGATCCGCGCTTCGACAATGGCATCGCCGTTCAGAACGAGGATTACGGCCACATTCATCCGGGAGATGGCCAGCGCGTTCCGCCTCCCCAGCTTAATAAAAGCGCTCCGCGCCCCGGGAGGGAGACGACGGAAGCGGACGGCGGTCAACATCTCGTCGTCACCGGCATTGGTCTGGTACGGCTTGACGTAGATATCTTTGAGCGGGACAACGCGCTCCCCTTTCTTCGACCGGAAGACCGCCTCGGCATCAAGCGCCACCAGAGCGGGAACACTGTCGGCCGCGGGGGAGGCGTTCATGATATTGCCCCCGATCGTGGCGATATTCCGGTGCTGGGCGGCGCCGACGGTGGAGCAGGCAGCCGCCAGGAGCGGCGCCTGCTCCCGAATGACCGGCGAGGTGTGTATCTCCCGGTGGGTGGTCCCGGCGCCGACGGTGATGGTCGTGCCGTCGTCTTCAATCCCCTTGATCTCGGCGATCGCGGAGATGTCGAGGACGTTCGCCGGACCTTTCTCTCCGGGGGCCAAGCCCCTCAGCTCAACCAGGAGATCGGTCCCCCCCGCGATGATCTTCGAGTCTTCGCCGTTCTCCGCCAGAAAATCCAGCGCCGCCTCGAGCGATCCGGCTCTGACCAGGTTGAAGGAGATCACCGGTCCCTCCTTTTCGTCTTCACCAGCTTGCGGCCGAGAACAATCCGCTCCAGGTTGAGGGGAAGGTCGCGGATCCGCTTACCGGTGGCGTGAAAGACGGCGTTGGCGATGGCGGGAGCGCAGAGCTCCGCGGTCGGCTCGGCGATGCACTTGGCCCCGTAAGGGCCGCACTTGTCCTCGTTCTCGAGGATAAAAGAATGGATCCTGCCGACATCCATCGCGGTCGGGATCAGGTACTCGTCCAGGTTCATGGTCTTGGTAGCCCCGTCAACCAGCTCGACTTCCTCCAGAATCCCGTAGCCGATGGCAGTGGCCACGCCGCCGCAGATCTGCCCGCGGACCGCCTCCGGGTTGATGGCCCGGCCAACGTCGTGAGCGGCCCAAACCTCGCGGACGTTCACCTTCCCGGTCTCGGTGTCGACCTCAACCTCGGCGATCTGGCAGCCGTAAACATAGGTGAAGTAGGCGTCTCCCCTCCCCTTCTCCTCGTTCCACCAGATGGGAGGCGAGACATGCCAGGCGAAGGATGAGAGGTTCATCCCGGCGGCGAGGGCCAATTTAACCGCCTCCCGGAAATCCACCGCCCGGGCGGGATCGTCCCTGGCCAGGATCTTTTCATCCGCGGCGATCAGGCCGGCGGGGGAAACCCCCAGTTTCTTGGCCGCGGCGGCGCAGAGCTTCTCCCGGACATCAATCGCCGCCTGGCGGACGGCCGATCCGCCCATGATGGTGGAGCGGGAGGCGACGGTGGGGCCGCCATCGGTGATGATCGAGGTATCGGTCGCCCGGTACTGGATCCGCTCGATGGGGACGCCCAGCTCGCCGGCCGCGATCTGGGAGAAGATCGTCTTCAGCCCCTGCCCCATCTCGACCAGTCCAGTGGTGAGGTCGATCGAACCGTCGGAGTGGATCTTCACGATCGCCCCGGTCGCGTCCACCCCTTCCGCGCCCAATGCCACCCCACGGTAGGAACAGGCGAGGCCGATCCCGCGCTGGAGGCGGCGCCCGGCGTTTTCCCCCGGAAACCGTTGCCGCTTCTCCTCCCACCCGGCGGCCCGGGTGGTGACATCCAGTGCCTCGCCGACGCTGACGGTGTGATCAAGCTTCTGCCCGGTGGCGGTGATGTCGTTGTCGCGGAGAATATTTTTCTTCCTGAACTCAAGCGGGTCCATCTTCAGCTCGGCGGCGATCTCGTCCATCAAAGATTCGTAGGCAAAGGCGATCTGGGGGGAGCCGAAACCCCGGAAGGCCCCGGTGTAGGTATTGTTGGTATAGGCTCCGTAGATGTCGGTCCGGACGTGGGGGACGCGGTAGGGCCCGGTGGCGTGGACGACCGACCGCCAGGTGACGAAGGGGGTCATGGAGGCGTAGGCGCCGCCGTCGGCCACGATCCTGATCTCCATCGCCGTGATGGTTCCGTCCCTCTTCACTCCGACTTTATAATCGAGGAAATAGGGATGGCGCTTGTAGCTCTCGAGGAGGGAGTCCTCCCGGGTGTTGGAGAGCATGACCGGGCGGCCGGTTTTGAGAGCGAGGAGCCCCGCCCGGCAGCTCAAGACCGACATGCAGTCATCTTTCCCCCCGAAGGAGCCCCCCAGGGATGACTGGACGATCCTTACCTTCGAGAGGGGGAGCCCGAGGACACCGGAGACGGCCGAGCGGATGTTGAATATACTCTGGTGGGATCCTTTTACGACCAGGGTTCCGTCCGGATCGACATCGGCCACCACCACCTCGGTCTCGATGTAGGCGTGGTCGACCCGCTGGGTGGAGTATGACCGTTCGATGACGCGGTCGGCTTCAGCGAAACCGGCCTCGACGTCTCCCTTCCGGGTCTTGTGGTGAGCGATCAGGTTGCCGCCAGCGTGAATCTCGGGGGCACCGGCTTCGAGCGCTTCCCGGGGGTCGAAGACGGCGGGGAGTTCTTCATAGGCGACCGTGATCAGCCCGACCGCCTTTTCGGCGATCTCTTCGGTCTCGGCGGCGACCACGGCGACCGCATCGCCCAGGTAGCGGACCCTGTCTTTGGCGATCGGCTGATTGTCGACGATGACGGCGCCAAAGGCGGGGTTACCCGGGATGTCATCGGCGGTGACGACGGCGGCAACGCCCGTGAGCTTTTTCGCCCGGGCGATGTTGATCTTCCGGATCAAGGCGTGGGGATACCCGGCATGCTTCACTTTCGCGTAAAGCATCCCGTCCATCCGGAGGTCCTGCCCGTAGCGGGCGGCGCCGGTCACCTTCTCCCGGGCATCCACTCGAGGGGGGGAGGTGCCGATGATGTCAAGTCCGCTGGTCATTGGCTTTTTGATTTTTCTTATTCATCAGTCGGATCGGTCGAATAGATAGCCGAGCCCCTCTAGTCTTCCTTCAGGGCCTTGGTTTCTTCCTCGTCACGGTCGCGGAGCGAGAGAGCCCCGGCGGGACAGAGGAAGGTGCACATGCCGCAGCCGATGCACTTTTCGGCGTCCGTCTCCGGGATCAGCTTGTCGTTAAGACTGATCGCCAGGTACGGGCAGCGGGCACAGTTCCCGCAGTGGACGCAGAGGTCCTCATCCACGGTCGAGATCTGCTTGACCGGGGTCAGAGCCATGAAATCGCGGATCGGCTGGGGGAGCGCGATCCCGATCAGGTCGGGGACGGAGGTGATTCCCCGGGCGGCCATCAGGTGGCTCAGCCCCGAGCAAAGTTCACTGATAATCCCGTAGCCGTATTTCTCCACGATGGTGCAGAACTGGACCGTCTTTACCCCCAGGGCCAGGAAATGGGCGGCGGCCATGTAGCCCATCGGGCCGCCGTTCCCGGAGACATGGACATTGAGGTTGCCGACCTTGGCCAGGGTGAGGTAGTTGATGGGGGCGATGGCGGCGCCGCTCATCCCGACGACCGCGCCGTCCTCCCACTCCTCCTTGACCATCTTCCGGAAATCGAGGGAGGGAAAGGTGTTGCCGAGGGTGACGCCGGCTTTCTGTTCGGGATAGCGGGCGAAGACCTCCTTGATGGCGTTGATGATGGTGGTGATCTCGGTCACCGCCGGGGTAAGCTTGAAGAGCTTGGGGATATCGGGGTCGCTCACCTGGAGGACCCAGTCGATAATCTTGGCGGTGAGGGCGGCGTTCTGGGAGACGATATCCCCCTCGGTCCCCTCCCCGCCCTGGGGGCAGGAGAGGCTGTACTCGACCACCATCGCCCCGGCGTTCTCCAGCATTTTCGTATTGCTCTGCCAGGACTTCATGTCGCTCTCGTCGTTCCCGGTCACGTTCCCCCCGGTGGAGGCGCCGGTGAGACGGTCGGGATAGGCCTTGATCAGTTTCTCCACTTCCGGGCAGACCCGGTCGAGGCGATGGCCGGAGACGTTGTCACAGTTGGCAAAGGTGGAGGGATCGATCTGATACATATAGGCGGCGGGGATATGGATCGCGGTGCCGGGGGAGAAGGCGGTCTTCATGATCCCGCCGGCCCAGCCGGCCTCGTAGGCTTTCTGCATCTGGTCGACGCCATCGCTGGGGGGCGCCGCCGAGAGAAGGAAGGGGTTGATGATCTTCCTCCCGAAGAAGTCGGTCACCAGCGAGACCGGGACCGGCTCATACCCGGGGAGAACCGCCGTGTTCTTGACCGGGTTCTCGATCACCGGTTCTTCTTGCCGGTTCAGTAAGGCGTCAATCTTCCCGGCCTCATTCTTGCCGGACGCCACCGCTTCCACCACGGTGGTGGGTCCGTTGACGACATCACCGGCGTAAAAGACGGCCGGGTTCTTGACCCGGGGATAGGTTGACCGGTTCCCGACCGCGATAATCACCTGATCGACATCCTGCAGCAGCTCCCCCACCCCTTCCCGGGCGGCGATGCACTCGAGGCTGAAGCAGGCTTTCGGGGGGATGGTGACCTTGGTCACTTTCAAGGCCTTTACCTTCCCGTTCTCGGCGACGATCCCGGTTACCTGTGAACGGCCGTTCACATCGACACCTTCAGCGATCAGCTCCTTCCTCTCATCGTCGGTCAGTGCCATTTCTCCGAAGGTTTCCAGGGCGAACATGTCGACATAGTCCGCCCCCCTTTTGGCGACGGTCACGGCACAGTCGCAGGCGGTGGCGCCGCCGCCGATGACGGCAACCCGGCCCTTCATCGGATAGGCGTCCGGGTCGAGGAGATAATCCAGCGCCTGGACGGCCAGATTCTCGTTGGGGATACCCATGACCACCGGCTCCCAGCGGCCGACCGCGACCAGCACGGCTTCATACCCCTGATCGAGAAGAGCGGCCGGATCGTCCACCGCCGAGCCGCACCTGAGCGAGATGCGCCCCAGGGAGAGGGCAAAATCGATGTCGGCTTTCAGCACATCGGGCCGGAGCCGGTAATCGGGGATGCAGCGGACAACGCCCCCCGCTTCCCGCTCTCTCTCGAAGATGTCGACCTGGTATCCTTGGCGGGCCAGCAGCGCGGCCGCGCCGAGGCCGGCCGGGCCGGCGCCGATCACGGCCACCTTCCTGCCGTTGGCCTTGACTTTCTCGAACTCCGGCATGACGCCAAACCGGCGGGCCTTCTGGATGATGGTGGCCTGGAGGGCGGGGATGTTGATCGGACAATCGAGGTTCTCGTGAACACAGGTTCCCATGCAGTGCCGGTCGGGGCAGACCATCCCGCAAATCCCCCCCAGGGGGTTGGCGGAGAGAATCAGGGCCGCGGCCCGCTGGATATCAGACGGGCGTCCGCCCCGGGCGGCCATGATAAAGTCAGGGGGCGAGACATCGGCCGGGCAGCCGTTCCCGCAGGTTTCCCCCTCCAGGCAGCCGGTCCGGCAGGGCTTTTCTTCGCAGTACTCGCATCTCCACAGTTCATCTTCAAACTGAGCATCCGGCAGGATCAGGTCTTCGGTCAACTTCATACCAACTCCTCCATTATATTTCGCCACAAAGACACCAAGTCACCAAGGAAAAGCAAAAAACATATAAAAATACCACACCTTTCCCATAGGGATTTCTTGGTGTCTTCGTGGCAATCATTTGTAAATTATAGTAGAAAAAGTACGGTAACAAAAGAGAGAAACGCGGTCAAGAACTTGTTACTCGTGTTCCGGCTCGTCGGTCAGGATGACCCGGACCATTGCCCCTTTCCGGAGGGGACCCGCATTCGGGGGGATGACCATCAGGCCATCGGCGATGACGAGAGAACGGAGGATCCCCGACCCCTGCGGTCCGGTGGGGCGGACGGAATACCCCTCCCCTTCCCTGCTCACGGAGACCCGCACCAGGTGGGTCCGCTCCGTCCTCTCATCGCAATCCTCCAGCAAAACCGCCTCCACTTCCGGCTGGCGGAGCTTCTTCTTCCCCTGCATCTTCAGGAGGGCCGGCCGGACAAACTGGAGGAATGAGATCAAAACCGAGACCGGGTTGCCGGGGAGGCTGAAGACGGGAACGCCCTTCACCGCCGTGAAGGTGAGGGGCTTGCCCGGCTTCATCGCCACCTGCCGGATCAGGAGTTCCCCCCCCATCTCCCGGAGGGCTTCCCGGACCAGGTCGTACTTCCCGACCGAGACCCCCCCGGAGGTGAGCACCAGGTCGGTGGTGAGGGCCACGCTCAGTATTTTCTTCAGGTCCTCCTTCCGGTCGGGGGCAATCCCGAGGGTGGCCGGGATACCACCATATTGCCGGACGGCGGCGGCCAGGGAATACCGGTTGCAGTCCCGGATCTTCCCGGGGAGAAGATCCTCTTCGATATTCTGCAGTTCGTCGCCGGTACTGATGATCGTCACCCGGGGCGGCGGGATCACGGCCGCCCGGGGATACCCGAGCGCCGCCAGCATCCCGATCTCCTGGGGTCGAAGGACGGTCCCCACCGTGAGAACGATATCTCCTTTTTGAACGCTCTCGCCGACTTCCCGGACGTTCTCCCCCTCCGTTACCGCCTTCATGATCTCCACACCGGTTCCTTCCCGGGTGTCTTCCACCATCACCACCGCGTCGGCCCCGGCGGGCAGGGGAGCACCGGTCATGATCCGGATGGCCCGGCCCGTCTCCACCGTCGTCGGGGAGACCTGCCCGGCCGGGAGATCCTCCAGCACGGCCAGCGTGACCGGGTTTTCCGGTGAGGCTCCCCGGGTATCGGCGGCCCGGACCGCATACCCGTCCATGGCCGAATTGGCAAACGGGGGGATATTCTCCCGGGCGGAGATGTTTTCGGCCAGAACCCGGCCCGGGCAATCGGAGAGGACCAGCGACGTACTCTCCAGGGGCCGGATCCGATCCAGGATAATCGACAGTGCTTTTTCGATTGAGATCATTTATAAATTAGCGCCTTTGGCGCAACTGCGTAGCGGCGACCTTTAGAGGCTGTCCGATAAACCCTAAAAAAATGTCATTGCGAGCCCCGAAGGGGCGAAGCAATCTATTTTTTCATTCATAACCACCTCTTATCCAAAATGATGAGATTGCTTCGTCGCTGCGCTCCTCGCAATGACCTCTAAAATGCCTAAAATCTGAATTATCGG
>JAZDIV010000037.1:0-24484 GCA_043804695.1 PVC group bacterium
TATTTTTCCGGAGGAAAAATAAGAATGGAATATCGGAAACCGACAGATAAATTATGTCCCATGGGGTAAATGGTGGCTGAGGTTAGAAGGCTTTTTTATTATTGTGCCTCGGTTAAGATATGTTGGTTAACCAACAGACCCCGATTGAATCAATCGGGGTCCATTATAAATTTGCGAACGTAGTGAGCTAATTTATAAGATGAAGACATTTTCAGCAAAACCTGCCGAAATCGAAAGAAAATGGTACCTGGTCGACGCGGAGGACCAGGTGCTCGGCCGGATGGCGACCCGGATCGCCGACCTGCTGCGGGGGAAAAACAAGCCGATCTACACCCCCCACGTGGACACTGGCGATTTCGTGGTGGTGATCAACGCCGAAAAGGTCGCGGTCACCGGGAAGAAGGCCGAGCAGAAAGAGTATCAGCGCTACAGCGGGTATCCGGGAGGACTGAAACGCATCCCGTATAAGCGGATGCTGCAAACCCATCCGGAACGGATCGTCGAACACGCGGTTCGGGGGATGGTGCCTCATACCCGCCTGGGCCGGGCGATAATAAAAAAACTCAAGGTCTACGCGGGGCCGGATCATCCGCATGAAGCCCAGCAGCCCGAAGTACTAAAGATGTAAATAGCACCGGAGGTGCTCATTCACTGCTTCGGAATTTCAAAAACGGCAACGGTAAGGGTAACGATGCCCGTATCGGTAACGGTTAGGGTAACGGCCGCCTCACACGGCGCACGTAACCGTAACCGGCAGACGAAACGGGCCTCGTTACCGTAACCGTAACCAAGTAGCGCCGAAGGCGCTAATTAATATTATGAGCGATACCGTAAAATATTACGCGACCGGAAGGCGGAAAACCGCCGTGGCCAAGGTGTGGCTGCAGCCGGGGGCGGGGAAGTTTACCATCAACCAGCGTTCGAGCCTGGAGGACTATTTCCGGCGCGATACCCTGGTCAAGAGGGTGAAGGCCCCGCTTCAGGTGACGGACAATATGGGGCGATATGACGTGGCCGCGCAGCTCTCGGGGGGCGGAAAGTCGGGCCAGGCGGGAGCCCTCTCCCACGGAATCGCCCGGGCCCTGGTAGGGGCCAACAGCGCCCTGCGGACTCCTCTCAAAGCGGCCGGCCATTTGACCCGGGACCCCCGGAAGAAAGAGCGGAAGAAATACGGCCAGGCGGGAGCCCGGAAAAAGTTCCAATTCTCGAAAAGATAAAATCGGGATCGCCGGATTTGTCTTTTTTAAAAAAAGCAGGCTGCCGCCTGCTTTTTTTATGCTATAATCCGATGTATGCCCGCCGGCCAAACGGCCGGCGGGCATACATCGGATTAGTTTTAAATAATGACGAAGGTTAAAGAATGGCCGAACAAAAACAGATTGATTTTATGAAATTCTCGGGCAGAGAATGTCAGCCAGAGGTCTCATTCCGGGGGCGGTGTTAACAAAAAGAACGACGCGTTGTTTCCCAGGATGGAAAAAACAGTTTGCTGTAGGCGTAGAACAGGGATTATGATGTATGCAAACGACAGTCACAATCGCGGATTATTCATGAAAATGGACAATTTTAAGGAATAGAATCATGCTGAAAACGGCAATAGTCGGAGCGACAGGATACACGGGCCTGGAGATTGTCAAGCTCTTGCTCTCGCATGCCCGGGTTGAAATAACCTCTCTCACGGCCAAGGTGGAGAAGACGGTCGGGATCGGGGACATCTTCCCCGAACTGGCCGGACGGATCGAGATGGCCTGTTCGGACCTGGATCCGGACGATGTCTGCCGGAAGGCCGATTTTGTTTTCCTGGCCCTGCCCCACACCGTCTCCATGCAGTTCGCCCCGTTTTTCCTGAAAGCCGGCAAGAAGGTGGTCGACCTCAGCGCCGATTACCGGTTTCCCGACGGGGCCGTTTTCGAGAAGTGGTATGGAAGCCCGCACCTCGATCCGAAAGGTGCGGCGCGGGCGATCTACGGCCTCCCCGAGCTTTTCCGGGAGGATATCAGACCCGCCCGGCTCCTGGCCAATCCGGGCTGCTACCCGACGGGAACCATCCTGGGCTGCTACCCGGCTCTCCGGGAAGGGCTGGTCTCCCCGGGTCGGATCATCGTTGACGCCAAAACCGGGGTGACCGGCGCCGGCCGGAAAGCCAGCCTGGCCCTCCTTTTCCCGGAGGTGAACGAGAACTTCAAGGCTTACAGCCTGGGGACCCACAAGCATACCCCGGAGATGGAAGAGATCCTGGGCCGCGCCACCGGCGGGCCGGTCACCGTTGAGTTTGTCCCCCATCTCCTTCCGGTCAACCGGGGCATTTTGAGCACGATCTACCTCAGTCTGAAGAAGGATGTCGCTGAGCAGGACATCCTGGACGTATACCGGCGGTATTACCAAGGCGAGCCCTTCGTCAAGGTATATCCCGCCGGAACGCTCCCCCAGCTCCGGGAGGCGGTCGGCACCAACAACTGCCTGATCGGGCTCCGGGTGAACCCCCGGACCGGGAACCTGATCG
Organism: PVC group bacterium; assembly: GCA_043804695.1. Lineage (GTDB taxonomy): Bacteria > Auribacterota > Erginobacteria > Erginobacterales > Erginobacteraceae > CAWGIE01. The sequence continues at coordinate 2,504 of JAZDIV010000037.1, forward strand.
TGGTCAGCGCGATCGACAACCTTTTAAAAGGCGCCGCCGGGCAGGCGGTCCAGAATATGAACATCATGGAGGGTTTTGGAGAAACGGAAGGGTTAAGATAGATGGAGGCACGGCAGTAATCAGTAATCGGTAATCAGTAATCGGTAATCAGTAATCGGTAATCAGTAATCAGTGATTGCTGATGTGCCGATTCCCGGCGAACTGATTACCGATTACCATATACCTAGAGCTTACTCGAAAAGCTCGTAAGCTCTCAAATCCTAATATCAAAATACTAAATCCTAAATAATATCAAATGCCCCAAACTAAAAAATCCAAAACAATGGGGCTAAAACCGTCGATATTTGAAACATTTGATCATTTGGATTTTGGATTTATTTAGGATTTAGATATTAGGATTTAGGATTTCCCGCTCGAAATCCTTTTCGAGCAGGGTATAACGATGTGTATGACAACAAACGAAAAGATAAGACGGCTTGAGCCTCCGGCGCTGCCGGCCGGGTTTCTCTCCGCCGGCGCGGCCTGCGGGATCAAGCCGGACGGGGGACCGGATCTGGCGATGATCTATTCCGATGCGGAAACAGCCGCGGCCGGATCTTTCACCTCCAGCCGGGTGTCGGCGGCCCCGGTCAAGCTCAGCCGGACGGTCGTCTCCCGCGGCCGGTGCCGGGCGGTCATCGCCAACAGCGGCTGCGCCAACGCCGCCACCGGCGACCGGGGGATGAGAGACGCGGAGCGAATGGCCCGCCTGACCACGGAGGTTCTCGGCCTCGATTCGGGAGAGGTGGCGGTCGCGTCCACCGGACGGATCGGCCGCTTCCTCCCGATGGGCCGGATCGAAACCGGGATCCGGGACCTGGGTGCGATCATCCGGGAGGGGGGCAACGGGGACGCCGCCCGGGCCGTCATGACCACGGATACCGTGCCCAAGGAGATCGCCCTGGAGCTGCGGGTAGAGGGAAAGGTGGCCCGTCTCTGGGGGATCGCCAAAGGAGCGGGTATGATCTATCCCCGGATGCGGGTGGAAGGGGCGCCGCTCGCGACCATGCTCTCGTTTCTGGCGACCGATCTGGCGGCGGGGCCGCCCCTCCTCAGGGATGCCCTCGATCGGTCGCTTTCCCGGTCGTTCAACCGGATAACGGTCGACGGCGACACCAGCACCAACGACACGGTGATCCTGATGGCCAACGGGCGGTCGGGCGCGGTGATCGAGGCGGGCGCGCCGTCCGCCGGCCTCTTCCAGGAGGCGCTGGATCGTCTCACCCGGGAGCTGGCCTGGATGATCGTGGCGGATGGCGAGGGCGCGGGGAAGTTCGTGGAGATCGACGTCCGCGGCGCCCTGACGGCGGACGATGCCCGCCGGGCGGCGGAGGCGGTCGGCAATTCGCTGCTCTTTAAGTGCGCCCTCCACGGGGAGACGCCGAACTGGGGGCGCCTTCTGGCGGCTCTGGGATACTCGGGGGCGGCGGTCGAGGAAGGCAGGATTGCCGTTTCCCTGGGGAGGGTCGAGGTTGTCCGCGGGGGATTGCTGACGGAGGCGAACGATGAGATGGTTTCTCAGGAGCTGAAAAAGCATCGCCTGTCGTTCCGGATCGATCTCGGCTTGGGGGAGGGGTGGGATGTATGCTATACCTGTGACATCACGCCGCGATATGTGGAGATCAACAAGGAGTAGTAATCAGTCATCAGTGATCGGTGGTCAGTGAAAAGAAAATTTTCCAGAGAAAAATTTTCATGAAGAAAGTGATCGAGAAAGCCGCGGTTTTGATCGAGGCGCTCCCCTACATCCAGTCCTTTACCGGCAAGATCGTGGTCGTCAAGCTGGGGGGAAGCGCCATGACCGCCCCCCCCTGCGTGGAGGGGGTGCTGCGGGATGTCGTTTTCATGGAGGCGGTCAAGATGAAGCCGCTGGTGGTCCACGGAGGAGGAAACGCGATCAGCCGGAAGATGAAGGAGGCCGGCATCTCTCCCCAATTTATCGAAGGGCTGCGGATCACGGACAGGGAGATCATGAAAATTGTCTGGGAGGTTCTCTCCGGCATCAACGCCGAGCTGACGGAACAGATCCGCTCCCTGGGGGGCCGGGCGGAGGGGTTCTGCTCTCACGAGAACAGGGTGATCACGGCCCGGAAGCTGCAGCCGGTCGTCTCCGTCCCCGGGGGGGAGCCCCGCAGCGTCGACCTCGGCTTCGTCGGCGAGGTGGACGCGGTGGACACGAAAAGTCTCCTCAAGGTCCTCGGGCGGAATCGGGTCCCGGTGATCGCCCCGGTGGGAGCAGATGGCGCCGGCGACATCTACAACATCAACGGGGACCTGGCCGCCGCCGCCCTGGCCGCGGCGCTGAAGGCCGAGAAGCTGGTCTTTCTCACCGACGTCGAGGGGATCATGACCAGGGAGGACGAGAGCGGAAGGCATCAGGTGCTCTCGTCGCTGAAAAAGGGAGAGATCGTCCGGCTCCTGGAGGAAGGGACAATAACCGGGGGCATGATCCCCAAGGCGACCGCCGGGCTCCACGCCCTGGAAGGAGGAGTGAAGAAAGTCCACATCATCGACGGGAGGATCAGGCACTCCCTCCTGCTGGAGATTTTCACCGACAAGGGGATCGGGACGGAGATAGTGAATTGAGGCGCAACAGGTGAGCGGCTCTGTGTTGAAGATTTGTTCGGATGATTATCGGTCATGCTGTATGGGGTAATGGAATGATGGAGTGATGAAAAACCTTTCCGGCTGCAATGCCCCGGTACTTCATCACTCCATTACTCCATCATTCCAACACTCCCTGCTGACTATAATGTAATGATGAGGATCATGATCGCATGAGCAAGACAGAAGATTTTATTCGGGAATATGACCGGTTCGTCCTCAATACCTATACCCGGAATCCGGTAGTGATCGTGCGCGGCGAAGGGTCCCGGGTGTGGGATGCGGAGGGGAAAGAATACCTGGATTTTTTCCCCGGCTGGGGCGTCAGCAGTCTCGGGCACTGCCATCCCCGGGTGGTGGCGGCGGTCCGGGACCAGGCCGGCCGGCTCCTTCACATGCCGAACAATTTTTTTAATGAACTCCAGGGGCGGCTGGCCCGGGTGATCATCGAAAAATCTTTTCCCGGCAAAGTCTTTTTCGGCAATTCCGGGGCGGAGGCCAATGAGGGCGCGATCAAACTGGCCCGGAGGTTCGGCGCGCCGGACGGCCGCTTTGAAATCATCACCATGAAGGCGTCCTTCCACGGCCGGACCCTGGCCGCCGTCACCGCCACCGGCCAGGAGAAGTACCACTCCGGGTTCGGCCCCCTGATCCCCGGCTTCCGGTATGTCCGCCTAAATGAGCTCGCCGAACTCGAAAAGGCCCTCAGCGAGCGGACGGTCGCCGTCATGCTGGAACTGATCCAGGGCGAGGGCGGGGTCATCCCCGCCCGGCCCGACTTCGTGGGGGCGGTCCGCGAGATCTGCGATCGCAAGAATCTTCTGATGATCGTCGACGAGGTGCAGACCGGGATGGGGCGGACAGGGGAGTACTTCGCCTTCCAGGCATACGGTGTCGAGCCGGACCTGATGACCCTGGCCAAGGCCCTCGGCGGCGGTCTCCCAATCGGCGCCATGGTGGTGCAGGACCGGCTGGCCGGCGTCCTGACCCCGGGGACCCACGCCTCGACCTTCGGCGGGAGCCCGCTGGTCTGTGCGGCCGGCCTGGCGGTTTTTCAGGCAATGGAGGAAGAAAAGATCATCGAGAATGTGCGCGGTCGGGGAGAGCACCTGCGCCGGAGCCTGGACGGGCTCCGGGCTGAATTCCCGGTCATCCAGGAAGTCAGGGGGATGGGGCTGATGCTGGGGATGGAATGCGACCGGGAATGCAAGCCGGTTGTCGACTCCTGTCTGGCAAAAGGCCTGATCGTCAACTGCACCGCCGGGAATGTCCTGCGGTTGATGCCGGCCTGCACGATCACGAAAGAGGAGATCGATCGGGGGGTGGAGATACTGAGGGAAGTACTCCAGGATATACAATAAGATAATAACCACGACACGAAGAACACGAAGGGGAAGAAAAGTTGATCGGGACGTGAGGTATCCGTTTCCTTCATCTCCTTCGTGAACTTCGTGGTAATATTCGTATTTTCCTGCTTCGGAATTTCAATAAACATCGTAGCGGCGGTCTTTAGAGGCTGTCCGACAACCCCTAAAATGTCATCGCGAGCCCCGGAGGGGCGAAGCGATCTAAAAGCTTGACCATAACATGATAGATCCCAACTGGTTGAGATTGCTTCGTCGCTGCGCTCCTCGCAATGACATCCAAAATGCCTAAAATCCGAATTATCGGACAGCTTCTTTAGACCGCCACCCTCATGGCGACCTGAAGGTCGCCGCTACGAAGTTAGCGCGAAGCGCTAAGTTCTTTAAGGAGTGAGAGATGAGTAAAGTCGTACTGGCATATTCCGGTGGGCTTGATACCTCCATTATTCTGAAGTGGCTTCAGGTTGAAAAAGGGCTGGAGGTGGTTGCTTTTATCGCCGACCTGGGACAGGAAGGGGAAGTGCCGGCGGCGGCCAAAAAAGCCGAACGGACCGGGGCCTGCGCGGTGTACGTGGAGGATGTCCGGGAAGAGTTCGTGCGGGACTTTGTCTTCCCCGCCCTCCAGGCCAACGCGGTCTATGAAGGAAGTTACCTGCTGGGCACCTCCCTGGCCCGGCCCCTGATCGCGAAGAAGATGGTTGAAATCGCCCGGAAGGAAGGGGCGGAGTACGTTGCCCACGGCGCCACCGGCAAAGGCAACGACCAGGTGCGGTTCGAGGTCAGCTGTATCGCCCTGGAGCCGGCGATCAAGATCATCGCGCCCTGGCGGGAGTGGAGCTTCCGGTCGCGGAGCGACCTGATCGCCTACGCGAAAAAGCACGGGATCGATGTTCCGGTGACCCGGGAGAAGCCGTACAGCATCGACCGCAACCTGCTCCACATCAGTTTCGAGGGGGGGATACTGGAAGATCCCTGGAAGAAGCCCCCGGAGGATATGTTCGTCCTCAGCGTCTCTCCCCAGGCCGCGCCTGACCGGACGGTCGTCATCGAGATCGGGTTCGAGGGGGGAATTCCGGTGCTTCTTGACGGGGAGAAGCCGTCTCCCGCCGCCCTGCTCGGCGCCCTGAACAGGCTGGGGGGGGAGAACGGGATCGGCCGGAAGGACATCGTCGAAAACCGGTACGTGGGGATGAAGAGCCGGGGGGTCTATGAGACGCCGGGGGGAACCATCCTCCACATCGCCCACTGGGCCCTGGAGACGATCACCCTCGACCGCGAGGTCTTCCACTTCAAGGATTCGCTGATCACCAAATACTCCGAGCTGGTCTATAACGGGTTCTGGTTCGCCCCCGAGATGGAACTGCTCCGGAAGACGATCGCGGAGAGCCAGCAGGATGTGACCGGCACGGTTCGCCTGGAACTGTACAAGGGCAACTGCACGGTGACGGGGAGAAAGTCCCCCAACTCGCTCTACGACCCGGAAATGGTGACCTTCGAGGAAGATGACGTCTACCGGCAGAGCGACGCGACCGGCTTCATCCGTCTCAACGCCCTGCGGCTGAAGATCCGGGCCCGGCTGAAAAAAAGTTCTTCAAATGGATGATCTGAGAATGGTAATCCGTAATTGATAATTAGTAATCGGTAATCGGTAATCGGTAATCAGTAGGCAGCGACCACGGGTGCCGAATAGTGACTTCCCGATTACTGATCACCGATCACCGATTACTGTTCTTTGCAGGAGGCATTTCTGATGGCTAAAAAATTATGGGGAGGCCGGTTCCGAAAGGAAACCGACGTGGTGATGGAGCGGTTCGGCTCATCTTTGCCTTTCGACCGGCGTCTTTACCGGGCGGACATCGCGGCCGGCATCGCCCACGCCCGGGTCCTCGAGAAAGGGGGGTATATTTCCGCCCGGGAAAGGGGCCGGATCGCGCGGGCGCTGCGGGAGATCGAGGGGGAGATCGCGGCGGGGAAGATCGATCTCTCCGGCGGCTATGAAGATGTCCACAGCCTGATCCTGGATCAGCTCGCGCGCAAGGACGGCGCGCTGGCGGCGAAGCTCCACGCCGGGCGCTCCCGCAATGACCTGGTGGTTCTGGACACCCGGATCTACCTGAAAGAAGAGCTGGCGACGATCGGCGAACAGATCCGGGGTCTTCAGGCCGCGCTGGTGGAAAAGGGTGATGAGTATGCCGATGCCATCATGCCGGGGTACACGCATCTCCAGCACGCGCAGCCGGTTCTGGTGGCCCATCATTTGCTGGCATACGTGGAGATGCTGGAACGTGACTGCCGTCGTCTTGAAGATGCCCTCGGCCGGATGGATATCCTCCCGGCCGGCTCCGCCGCCCTGGCCGGGAGCAATCTGAAGCTGGACCAGAAGCTGATGGCCGAGCTGCTCGGTTTTAAGGAAGTAGCGGCCAACAGCCTGGATGCGGTCGCCGACCGGGATTTCATTGTCGAGTCCCTGGCGGATCTGGCCCTGGTCGGGATGCATCTCTCCCGTTTGTCGGAAGAGCTGGTCCTCTGGAGTTCGTCGGAGTTCCGGTTCGTAGAACTTGATGAGGCGTACTGCACCGGGAGCAGCTTCCTCCCCCAGAAAAAAAATCCCGATCCGGCGGAGCTGATCCGGGGGAAGACCGGCCGTCTCTACGGCAACCTCCAGGCGGTGCTGGTGGCGCTGAAGGGGTTGCCGCTGGCCTATAACCGCGATCTTCAGGAAGACAAGGAGCCGCTCTTCGATTCCATCGACACCGTGCGGGAATCGCTCGCCGTCATGACCGGTGTCATCGCCACGCTGCGGTTCAACCGGTCGGAACTCGCCGCCGCCGTGTCGAGGGGGTTCTTAGCAGCTCCCGACCTGGCGGAGTACCTGGTGGAGCGGGGGGTGCCGTTCGGGGAAGCTCACCGGACGGTGGGCAGGCTGGTGGCCCGGGCGCTGGCAGAGGGGACGGCGCCCGGAGAGATGACGCTGGCGGATCTGCGGCGCTTTTCCCCCGCCTTTTCGGAACCGGCCCTGGAGCTTCTCTCCCCCGGGGTTTCGGTGCGGCGGAAGGCGACCATCGGCAGCACCGCCCCGGTCCGGGTCCGTCGGCAGCTGAATCGCTGGAAAAAAAGATTGGGTAAAAGAATGACTAAATCCGAATGACGAAACCCGAAAGAATTATAAAATCCGAATGAGGGAACTCTTGCGATTTTTGCGCATTTTTGCGGCTAAATAAGGGGGCTGAGGCGAGGGGAGAGGAAGGTAACAATGAAATTAGAGATCAACAGCAACTCCTGGCATTACCGGGACGGGGTTCTCTGCTGCGAGGACGTTCCCCTCGATCTGGTCGCCCGGAAGGCGGGTACCCCGGTATACGTATACAGCCACCGCCATCTGGTTGACCGTTTCCGGGAGATCGACTCGGCCTGGGGGCGGCGCCGCCACCGGGTTTGTTTTTCCCTGAAGTCCAATTCCAGCCTGGCGGTGGCCCGGGTCCTGATCGGGGAGGGCGCCGGGGTTGATGTGGTCTCGGGAGGAGAACTTTCCCGGGCCCTCCGGGCGGGGGCTTCCCCCGGGACAATCGTTTTCGCGGGAGTGGGAAAAACCGTTAAGGAGATCGCCGCCGCTCTCCGCGCGGGGATACTCTTCTTCACCGTCGAGTCCACACCCGAACTGCATCTGATCGACCGGACGGCCCGAAAAATGGGCCGGATCGCTCCGGTCGCGCTCCGGGTCACCCCCGATGTCGACCCGAAGACGCACCGGTACATCACCACCGGGAAGGATGAAAACAAGTTCGGACTCGATCGGGAGGAGGCGCTTGATTTTTACCGCCGCGCCCGCGAGTTGTCGTATGTGAACCCGGTCGGCATCCACATGCACATCGGCTCCCAGATCCTCCGGACGGGGCCTTACCGGGAGGGCGTGAAGCGGCTGCTCGATCTGGTCCGGAAGCTGAAAAAAGAAGGAATCCCCCTCCGGTACCTTGATATCGGCGGCGGGATGGGGGTGAGTTACCGCGGCGAGGATCCCCCCGCGGCCGCCGCTTATGCCGCCGCCCTGGCTCCGCTCTTGAAAGGGATCGACCTGGTTCTGGTCCTGGAACCGGGGCGATATATCACCGGAAATGCCGGAGCGCTGCTGGTGAGGGTGCTTCAGGTTAAAAAGAAAAAGAAAAAAAACTTTATTGTCGTGGACGGGGCGATGAACGACCTGGTCCGGCCGGCTCTCTACGGCGCCTATCACCAGATCGTGCCGGTCCGGCCGGGGAAGGTCGGGCACCTCCGCGCCGACGTGGTCGGGCCGATCTGCGAGACCGGCGACCTCCTGGGAGAGGGGAGGCTGCTCCCCGAGCCGGCGGCGGGCGACTTTTTGGCGGTGATGAGCGCCGGCGCGTACGGCTACGTGATGAGTTCCAATTACAACTCCCGCCCGCGCCCGGCGGAGGTGATGGTCAGGGAGGGCGAGTTCGGGATCATCCGGCGGCGGGAAACCTACCGGGATCTGATCCGGGGAGAGATGCTGCCCGATTTTTTGTTGCCGGAATAGATGAGCAGGACGATTTTGGGCAGGACGATTTGAGGCAGGACGATTTATAGGCAGGACGATTTAGAATAGAATGTGCAGGCTTCGGAATTTTAATAATTATTAGCCACCAAGGCACAAAGGCACCAAGAAAAGAGCAAAATACTCACCTGATTTGATTTTTTCTTGGTGTCTTGGTGTCTTAGTGGCAAAAGTTGCGAGCCCCGATAAATCGGGGTAGACTGCGCGAGCTAATTTATAGATGAAGATTGCATTTACCAAAATGCAGGGGCTGGGGAATGACTTCATCCTGGTCGACGATCGGGGGCAAAAACTCCGGCCGGGGCCGGAACTGGTCAGGTTTCTCTGCGCCCGGCATTTCGGGATCGGGGCGGATGGGCTGATCACCGTCGCTCACTCCGATCGGGCGGACCTGAAGATGCGAATCTTCAACCGGGACGGCTCCGAGGCCGGGATGTGCGGCAACGGCATCCGCTGTTTCGCCCTCTACGCCCGGGACCGGGGGCTGGTCCGGGGGGGAAAGATGAGCGTGGAGACCCCCGCCGGGATCATGCGTCCGGAGATAGTCGCCGGCAGCGTCATCGTCGACATGGGGGAGCCGGTCCTGGAGGGGCCGCTGATCCCGGTCGCCCTCGCCGGCCGGGTGGTCGATCGCCCCGCCGTCTTCGGGAAACACCGGGTCCGGATGACCTGCGTGTCGATGGGGAATCCCCACTGCGTCATCTTTTACCCCCCGGGCGAGCCGCCGCCGGTCGAGGAGCTGGGGCCGGTAATCGAGTCCGACCGCCTCTTCCCGGAGAAGACCAATGTCGAGTTCATCCAGGTGATGAGCAGACAAGAGATGCGGTTATTCGTCTGGGAGCGGGGCGCCGGCAGGACCCTGGCCTGCGGTACCGGCGCCGCCGCCGCCGTGGCGGCGGGCGTGCTCACGGGCCGGACCGGCCGGGATGTGCTGGTCCATCTCCCGGGAGGAGACCTCCGGATCGAGTGGCGGGAAGACAATCACCTCTTCATGACCGGCCCGGCGGGGTATGTGTTCGAGGGGGAGATCGACGTCGGGGAATACTAAAAAAATACTTCCTATAAAGATTGATTAACGAATTAAGTTCCTGTATCTGATTTTCAAGAAATCAAGATTGAATTATTGTATAATCATTTTATTGAGATACATTGATCAAGGGGGTTACCATGTTTGAAGGATCGATGGTGGCGATAGTGACGCCGTTCAATGACGAAGAGGTCGATTATGACGCGCTGGGCGGCCTGATCGAATTTCAGATTGAGAACGGCACCGACGCGATCGTCCCCTGCGGGACGACCGGGGAATCGCCGACTCTTTCCCACGAAGAGCACGACCGGGTGGTGGATTACGTGGTCGAGCGGGTGAATCACCGGGTGAAAGTGATCGCCGGGGCGGGGTCCAACAGCACCCGGGAGGCCCTCCGGCTGACCGCCCACGCCGAGGCCGCGGGGGCGGACGGGGCCCTGGTGATCACCCCCTATTACAACAAGCCGACCCAGAGGGGGATGATTGAGCATTACGGGCGGCTGGCCGGGGAGACCGGCATCCCCCTGGTGCTCTATAACGTGCCGGGGAGGACCGGGGTCAAGCTCGAACCCGAGACCATCGCCGATCTGGCCGACAACGAAAACATCGTGGCCATCAAGGAGGCCTGCGGCTCGGTCGACCAGGTCAACCAGATACTCAACCTCTGCGACATCACGGTCCTCTCGGGTGACGACATGCTGACGCTGCCGATGATGGCGGTCGGCGCCCGGGGGGTCGTTTCGGTGGCCGCCAACATCGTGCCCCGGGATGTCTCCCGTCTGGTGCACGCCGCCCTGAAGGGGCAGTGGGAGGACGCCCGGCGGATCCACTTCTGCCTGTATTCGCTTTTCCAGATGATGTTTATCGAGACCAACCCGATCCCGGTCAAGACGTCGCTGGCGATGATGGGGAAGGTGCAGGAAAATTTCAGGCTCCCGCTCTGCGGCCTCTCTTCCGCGCACCGGGTGGAACTGGAAAATCTCCTGCAGAGGTACGAATTACTATAATTTAATTTCCGCTTCGCGGAAATTACAGATACGGAGAGTATCATGATCAGAATAATAGTTTGCGGGGCGGCGGGAAGGATGGGGGGACGGATCATCGCCTGCGCCCGGGAGGAGGGAGATCTTATGATCACCGGGGCGGTGGAACGGGCCGGGCATCCCGACCTGGGGCGGGACGCGGGCGAGGTCAGCGGGGCGGGGCGGCTCGGCTTGCCCCTGACGGACTCGCTGGAAGACGTGATCGGATCTGGTGACGTCGTGATCGACTTCTCCGCCCCGACGGCGGCGCTGGCCGCCGCCGCGGCCGCGGCCGCGCACCGCAAGCCGCTGGTGATCGGGACGACCGGGCTTTGCCCGGAAGAAGAGGCACGCTTGAAAAAAACGGTGGCCGGGATCGCCTGTCTCTTCTCCCCCAACATGAGCGTGGGGGTGAACCTGCTCTTCCGGCTGGTGGAGGAGACCGCGGGGGCCCTCGGTGACGGTTACGACATCGAGATCGTCGAGGCCCATCACCGCTTGAAGAAGGACGCGCCCAGCGGGACCGCCCGCCAGATCGCGGAGCTCGCCGCCTCCGCCCTCGGCCGCGATCTCTCCGCGGCCGCGGTTTACGGAAGACAGGGAATGACCGGAGAACGGCCCCGGGGGGAGATCGGGATTCATTCCGTCCGGGCCGGGGACATCGTCGGCGATCACACCGTCATCTTCTCCGCCCCCGGGGAACGCCTGGAACTGATTCACCGGGCCCACAGTCGGGATACCTTTGCCCGGGGGGCGCTCCGGGCGGCCCGTTTCGTCGCCTCCGCCGCGCCGGGGATCTATACGATGCGTGATGTTCTGGGGATATAATCCGCCGGCTTCGGAATTTCAATAAACATTATTAAAATAGTAACTGTCCCGAAAGCTTTCGGGACGCTTGATTGCTCGCTTAATTTTAATTCTTGCGTAATCTTTGCGTTCTTCGCGTCTCGGCGGTTCAACTAAAAGGAGAAAAATAGCATGTTTTACACGGTCAAGAACAAGGTGGATCTTCTGATGGGACAAGGCTTCATCACCCGGTATGCTTCCCCCCAGATTACCTGGGAACGTCTTCGGGCGGGTGAGCCGGTGCTCTTTAAATTGATGGAAGGCGGCCGGGTCGTCAGTCAGTTTTTCGCCGCTCCGGACAAGCTGGGCGTTCACTTCCGGGCGATACCGGTGACCGATGACTACTGCCGCTTGCATGAGGAACCGATCGTGGGAGCAACGGAGGAAGATGCGGGGGAGAGTACTTAATTTAATCTCAGTAAACAATGAGTGACAATATTCAGATAAATTCCAATTCAGCCGTCGTAGCCAAAAGGCTACTATCCGGCCGCCGCAGCTACGCTGCTATGGCGGAGGCGGCTGGCGAAGTCGGCTGACCAAAATTCCAAATAACAAACTCGCCTGAATTAGCTGGACCCTGGATGCAGGCCGCTTCCCGACTGGTTTGGGATTTCGATCATTGTAATTTGGAATTTATTTGTTATTTGTTATTTGGGATTTGAGATTTCGAATAAGCTAAATACGTGTAATATTGGATTCGAAGGTAAAAATATGAATTTTATGGTATCTGAACGTCTCAACAAACTCCCTCCCTACCTCTTCGCCGAGATCGACCGGGTGAAACGGGCACTCCGGGCCCGGGGGAAAGAACTGATCGATCTCGGTGTCGGCGACCCCGATCGGCCCACCCCGCCTCATATCGTCAAAGCACTGGGGCGGGCCGCCCGGGACCCCGCCACCCATACCTATTCGCTCGATTTCGGCATGGCGGAACTGAGGGAGGCGATCGCGGGCTGGTACTGGCGCCGGTTCGACGTCGAGCTCGACCCGGCCACCGAGATTCTTCCCCTCCTCGGTTCCAAGGAGGGGATCGCCCACATCCCCCTGGCGTTCGTCAACCCGGGGGAGACGGTGCTGGTCCCGGACCCGGGCTACCCGGTCTACGCGTCGGGGACCATCTTCGCGGGCGGGGTCCCGGTGGCGATGCCGCTCCGGAAGGAGAACGGGTTTCTGGCCGACCTGGACGCGGTCGAGAAGACGGTGGCCGAAAAGGCCCGGATGATGTTCCTCAACTACCCTAACAACCCCACCGCCGCCGTCTGCGGTCTGGATTACCTGGCGGCCGCCGCCGAATTCGCCGGCCGGCACGGGATCATTCTCTGCCACGACGCCGCCTATACCGAGCTGGCCTATGACGGCTATTGCCCTCCCAGTTTCCTCCAGGTGCCGTCGGCGAAGGAGGTGGGGATCGAGTTCCATTCGCTCTCCAAGACCTATAACATGACGGGGTGGCGGGTTGGTTTCGCGGTCGGCAATAAAGAAATCATCAAGGGCCTGAGCGCGGTCAAGTCAAACATCGACTCCGGGATTTTTCAGGCGGTCCAGCGCGCGGCGATCGCCGCCCTCAACGGACCCCAGGAGTTCCGGATCGATCTGCTCGAGATGTACCGGGACAGAAGGGACACCCTGGTCGACGGCCTCAACTCCCTGGGCTGGGAGGTCCCCCGGCCGAAGGCCACCTTCTATGTCTGGTGCCGGACGCCGGCGGGGTATGACTCGGCTTCATTCACCGCGCTTCTTCTGGAAGAAGCCGGGATCGTCACCACCCCCGGCGTCGGCCTGGGGCCGTCCGGGGAAGGGTACGTCCGGATGGCCCTGACCCGGCCCGTGGATGAGCTTCAAAAGGCAGTGGAGAGGTTGGGCAAACTAGACGTATTCGGTGCTCGTCGGTCTCGGGATAACTCAAAGGATAAATCCCAAATCACAAATCCCAAATAACAAACAAATTCCAAATCACAAATCCCAAATCCCCAATAATGGTTAGCCACCAAGGCACAAAGGCACAAAGAAAAAGATAGAAAAGAGCAAAATACTTAACTTATTTGGTTTTTCTTGGTGTCTTAGTGTCTTAGTGGCAAAAAGGTGCGCCGAAGGCGCTATTTATTTGGAATTTAATGGATCAGGCTTGTAATCTTCAAACCAGAACTATGTTTAGAAATCTGCAGAGTGACGCCTTCCTCTCCCTCGGTTCCAACCGGGGCGATCGGGCGGATAACATCCGGCACGCGCTCTTCCTGCTCGGCCGCGCCCCGGGAATCCGGGTGACGGATGCTTCCGCACTTTACGAGAGCGCGCCGCTCTACCTCCGCGAGCAGGCGGCGTTCCTCAACTGCGTGACGGTGCTGATGACGGAGCTTGACCCCCATCAGCTGCTTGAGGTATGCAAAGGCGTCGAACGAGTGATGGGGAGAGAGCGGGGGAGGCGATACGGTCCCCGGATTATCGACCTCGATATCGTCTCCTATGGGAGACGGGTCATCAGAACCCCGGAGCTGTCCATCCCCCATCCCGGCCTCGAGGAGCGGCGGTTTGTCCTCCTCCCGCTGAGCACGGTAGCGCCCTACTGGCGGCACCCGTTCCGGGACCGGAGCGTGCGGGAACTCCTGTTCGCCCTGGGAGAGGATGAAGGGGTGTCGTATTACGGAGAAATCGGATGAATGAAACGCAGAAAGTGACGGTTGCCACCATCAGGAAGAAAAAGCGGGAGGGAAAGAAGATAGTCACCCTGACCGCGTACGATTATTTCACGTCCCGGCTGATGAACGAGGCGGGGATTGACCTGATCCTGGTCGGCGACTCGCTGGGGAACGTGGTCCTGGGGTACGAGAACACCATCCCGGTCACCATGGCGGACATGCTCCATCACACCAAGGCGGTGGTCCGGGGGAACAGCCGGTGCCTGGTGGTGGCCGACATGCCGTTCCTCTCCTACCAGGTGAATGACGACGAGGCCCTTCACAACGCCGGCCGTTTCATCCAGGAAGCGGGCGCTCACGCCGTCAAGCTGGAGGGGGGGAAAGATGTTGCCCCGCTGGTGGGGAAGATGGTCCGGGCCGGCATTCCCGTGCTGGGGCACATCGGCCTTCTCCCCCAGGGCATTCTGAAAAATGGGGCCTACATCGTGGTGGGGAAGGATGAGGCATCGGCCGGGAAGCTGATGGAGGACGCCCGGGCGCTGGAAACGGCGGGCGCCTTCGCGATCGTCCTGGAATGCGTCACGGCCCGGGTGGCGGGAGAGATCACGAAGGCGGCCGGAATCCCCACCATCGGGATCGGCGCGGGGCCGCTCTGCGACGGGCAGATCCTGGTCGTCCACGATCTGCTCGGGCTCTGCGGCCGGCTCCGGCCGAAATTCGTGAAGCAGTACGCGGACCTGAACAAGGCGATGCTCGAAGCCTTCCGGGAATATAAGAAGGACGTGGAGGAAGGTATTTTCCCTGACGAAGATCATTCCTTCTGAAATTTGCCACCAAGTCACCAAGACACCAAGAAGGGAAATGTTGAATTTATTACCACGAAAATGAATGGAGCAACCATTTCCCCTATGACACCGTCTTGAGCAGGACAAGATAAACTATTTTTCTTGGTGCCTTGGTGTCTTGGTGGCAAAAAAAATAAAACGGCCTGAAATATGGAAGTTGTTCAATCTCCACGGGAGATGCAGGAGAAGTCCCTCGCCTTCAAGCGGCAGGGCAAGACCATCTCCTGCGTTCCCACCATGGGTTTCCTGCACGAGGGGCACCTGAGCCTGATCCGCGCCGCCCGCCCGGCGGCGGACATTCTGGTGGTGACCATCTTCGTCAACCCGGCCCAGTTCGGCCCCTCCGAGGATTTCAAAACCTATCCCCGGGACCTCGAGCGGGACCTCGATCTCTGCCGGAAGGAAGGGGTCGATATCGTCTTCGCCCCCGAAACCTCCGACATCTACCCGGAGGGGTATTCCACCTATGTCGAGGAGACCGATCTCAGCCGGGGACTGTGCGGGGCGGCCCGGCCCGGCCACTTCCGGGGGGTGGCGACGGTGGTGCTCAAGCTCTTCAACATCGTTCAGCCGAACTGCGCCTTCTTTGGAGAAAAAGACTACCAGCAGTTCCGTGTGATCGGGAAGATGGTCGAGGATCTCAACCTCCCGGTCCGGGTGGTCGGCTGTCCGATCGTCCGGGAGAAGGACGGCCTGGCGATGAGTTCCCGGAATAAATATCTGAACCCTGAAGAGAGGCGGGAGGCGCTCTGCCTTTATCGTTCCCTCCTCCGGGCGCGGGAGATGGCAGAAAAAGGCGAGACCTCATCCGCGGTTATCCGGGAAGAGATGGCGGCGATGATTGGAAAGGAACCCTACGCCCGGATCGATTACATCGAGTTCCGGAACCAAGAGACCCTGGAGCCGCGGGAGCGGGCCGGGGAGGGGACCTTGATCGCCCTCGCGGTCTTCATCGGCAAAACCCGCCTCATCGACAACCTCGTTCTGTAACCCCCCCCTCCCGCACCCCCGCCAACTGTGGGAGAGGTTTTCAACCTCGATCCGGCGAGGCAAGCTGTGGGAGAGGTTTTTTAACCCGAGGTGGCGAAGCCACTTTTCGGGTCCAACCTCGATCCGTCGAGACCTGGCATCAAGACCCCCGCGGCTTCATGCCGCGGGTGAATCAGTTCACAAACTACCCGCGCCGCTTCCGCCTCCTCCCCCAGACCCCCGCGGCTTTACGCCGCGGGTGAATCAGTTCACAAGCTACCTGCGCCGCTTCCGCCTCCCCCCCAGACCCCCGCGGCTTTACGCCGCGGGTGAATCAGTTCATCGCTGATGATATGACCAATCTTCGGCAGGGGCCGTTCTTCAACAACATAATAATCAGCATGCTTCTTTAACTGGGTGACAAA
Organism: PVC group bacterium; assembly: GCA_043804695.1. GTDB lineage: Bacteria > Auribacterota > Erginobacteria > Erginobacterales > Erginobacteraceae > CAWGIE01. Next base: position 18,833 of record JAZDIV010000037.1, read on the forward strand.
CCAGACTCCCGGAGTGGTCCACGAGTTAAACAGGTTGAAGTCATAGTACCCCATGTCGATGGAAAAAATCTATTGTCGTGAGCAAAGGCGCCGGTTTAGGCATTTATAAACAGTTGAGAGGATTTTTTTATCTCTTAAATTTTACGATGCAAAATCCTGAATTCAATTGATGAAAAGCGATTATTTAAGATTGTTCGTAATCCTGAGTTTAGTTTTGTTTTTTTCCCCAACCGGAGGCATCGTCCCGGTTCCGATCGCCGGCGGGGAGACCGGGCAAGAACTGAAGGTGGTCTTTTTCGATGTCGGGCAGGGGGACGCGACCCTGATTATCACCCCGGGTGGGAAGAGGATTTTAATCGACGGGGGGACCGGGGAAGGCGCCTTCGGAAGCGAGGACCAGGGAAAAAAAGTAATACTGCCCTATCTGCGCCGCGCCGGCATCGAGCGGCTGGACACGGTGATCGCGACCCACCCCGACTTCGATCACATCGGGGGTCTGGTTTCCGTGATGAACGCGAAGAACCTGGAGATCGGGGAGGTGCTGGATGCCGGCGTTCCTCACCCCAGCGAGGGCTACCTGGAACTGCTGCAGGCGGTTCAAGACCGCCCGGAGATCATCTACCGCCAGCCCCGGGCGGGGGATGTGCTGGAGTGGGGAGAGGAAGTGAAGGCGGAAGTTTTGAGTCCCTCCTATCTCATGAAGGACAACAATGATTCCTCGGTTGTGGTCAAGCTCAGCTATGGGGATGTTTCCTTTCTTTTTACCGGGGACGCCGCCGGCAGCGCCGAGCAGATCATGAACAGGAAGTTCGGCGCCCGGCTGCGGTGTACGGTCCTGAAAGCCGGCCATCACGGATCGAAGCAATCCAGCACGCAAGGGTTTTTACAGAAGGTGCGGCCGTCTGCGGCCGTCTTCAGTTGCGGAGCGGAGAATACATACGGCCATCCGAATGAAGAAACGATTGAGAGATTGAGAAAGGTCGGGGCAACAATGTACCGCACCGACGAGCAGGGCACAATCACCATCACCACTGATGAGGAGGATTACCGGGTCGAAACCGAGAAGTGAAAGCCGGGACTTCTCGAAGACTTGGCTTCAGACGGAAGCCCTGCCCGGAGTTCAGTGTGGAAATTCAGGCGTTCGGCCCGATTGATTGACAATGAGAGAGACCCCCAAGAGAAAAATCGACCGGATCATCGGGGTTGTTCTGCTGGCCGGTATCGGCCTCTTCGTCGGCCGGCACTTCCTCTCCGGGTTGGAAGGATATCCGAAGATCGAGGCGAAGGTCTCCCGCGCGCTCCACATCCCCGAGGTGGTGGAGAAGGTGGTCGAAGCTCTCAACCTTGGCGATGACCGGGACACGGAGGAGTTCCAGCGGGACCGGGAAGCGAAGTTGGAGAAGGAGCGCCGGCCCGTCTTTGACCTCGAGGTTCCTCCGGGAGGGCGGGGAGAGTCAAAATACGAGGTGACGCCGCTGGTGGACAAGGGGTACTACCCCGCACTGCGAAGCGAGATCGGGCGAGCGAAGAAATCGATCTACGTGTCGATGTTCGTGATTGCCCGGGGGCAGAGCGCCTCCGATCCGGTCACGACCATCCTCAACGATCTGATCGCGGCGAAAAGGCGGGGGGTTGACGTCAAGGTGGTGGTTGAGAACCCCCGGGGCTCATCCGGCGATCTCTACCGGAACAATGAAGAGGCGATCGGTTATTTGCAGGCGGGCGGGGTGGAAGCGGCGTTCAACGAGCCCAACAAGCAGGTTCACGACAAATTCGTCCTGATTGACGGGGAGACGTTATTGCTCGGGAACCACAACTGGTCGCGCCAGGCCCTGACCGTCAACCGGGAGGTCTCGGCGCTGGTGCGGGCTTACCCCGCCGATCCGGCGTTTATCCGGCATTTTGCGAATATCAAGCTGGCCCGCCCGGAGGAGACGAAGCAGGGGCGGGCGGGTTTGATCAAGGAGCTGCATAAGGAGCTGTTGGGTAGGGATAAGGAGGGATGAGTAGGGAGGAGCAGGGATTATCAGGGATGAGCAGGGGTGAAACGGCGAGACTGTTCACCGCTTACCGGGAAAGCAATGAAACAAATCGTATCTAACATTACTCTGACGGCATTCATCTGTATGCTATCCGCTTTTCCCACTCCCGCCCCCGCCGACACCATCACACTGAAAGACGGCAGTACCCTGGAAGGCGGGATCGGCGCCCAGGATAGTGAAACCATTCTCCTCTCCGTCCCCGGGCGCGGCCTGCTCAAGATTCAGCGATCCTCGATCGAGTCGATCGAGCAGGGGGCGGTCGCGCCGGGGGAACAGGTCGACCGGGCGGCCGCCGTTGAGGGCCTCACGTTTCTCAGCTGCCGGGAGTATTACATGGAACTCCAGAAAGCCCTTAAAAACGCGAAGGAATCTATTCAGGTGATGATGTATTTCATCAATTATGACGGCCGGCCGGGTACCCCGGTCAGCGATCTGGTCAATCTCCTTGTCGCCGCCCGGAAAAGGGGGGTGAAGGTTGAGATATTGCTGGAGGAGTCAACGGAAAAGAACATTACCGAGGCCAACCGGCGGGCGGCGGGGTTTCTTAAGAAGAACGGAATCGAGGTCCGGATGCACCCGGTCTACCCGGTGATGCACGTGAAACTGGTGCTGATCGACGGGGATATCTCGATCGTCGGGAGCCACAACTGGACCCTGGCCTCGACCCATGCCAACGTCGAGTCCTCGGTCCTGATCGAGTCGAAGCGGGTGGCGGGGGAGTACGGGAAGTATTTTAAAACCCATTTCAACCGGGCCCAGCCGTACCGGGAAGGGTAGAGCGCAGCGGCGGGGAAAACAGGGGAAGGAGACGGCAATAGTGAAAGCGACGAGCGGGAGTAGGGCGTGGATTATTGTAACGCTGGCGGTTATAATAAGCATTCTGGGATCGGCGCGGATAGTCCGGGCCTCCGGGCAGAACCCGACCCTGGTTCTGACGGCCAATGTGCCGGGGACCTATCGGTCCGGGGAGGAGATCATCTTGACGGCCGCGGTGGAAAACGGGGTGATAATCCTCGGTCCGGAATACACCCCCGCCCGTTCCTTCGAGGCTCTCGCGCCGTCATACGCCTGCGACGCCCGGGCCCTGGTCCAGTATCAGGATGAAAACGGGAACACCGTCAGCGATGTTTTTAGTGCCGAGCTGACGTTAACCCTGAGAGCGGCCACTCCCACGCCGCCCCCTCCGCCCACGCCGATTCCGGCTACGCCTGTTCCAATAGCGACATTAATGCAATCGACTCCGCCTCCAACGCCGGTACCACCTCTTGAAGTGGAAATAGCAGGGCCATCTGAAGTGGTAGCACATTGTGCCGTAATTTATACTGCCCTCATATCCGGGGGTGTGCCACCATATAGTGAAGCCTGGGCGCCGCAATTAACCGGGAGTTTTAGATCGACTGGAGAAAAAACTTTATTGTGCGCGGTTCGCGATGCCAGCGACCAGAGAGCTTCTGCCGAATTTAATGTTTTGGTTTATGAATTTGGATGTGAAGTAGGAAGTGCTTCCACCGAGGAAGTGGAAGATAGTAGTAAGAAAGAGAGGCTAACACCTGATATTAATGGCTTTGGTCCCCCACCCGGAAATGTGATTCCTATTTCTTTTTCTGAATCTGTGGCAAAGAACGCCAGCCTATCGGTAAGTATTTCAGCTGGTGTTGGACCTGTATCAGCTAGTTTAGGTTACTCCCATGGCCAATCAATTTCAGCTACAGCTTCGGCAAGTTATCCTGTCCAGTTAAGCGATGGTCAAAAAGCATATCTTTACGCCTACCCCGTTTATGCAATTACAATCGGGGATGTTGTGTGCCGAAATTGTGAAAGGATATATGACACAGGAGTATACATCGGGAAAAAACTCAGTCATTGGAGTGTTTACCTAGAAGTTGAATAAAAGCAGGTTCCAAAATTTCTGTATGCCCATTAGGCGGATTAATGTCCAAGGGAGGATCGAAAATGAAAAATGTGTTTAGGAGTTCTGTTGTAATAGTTTGTTGCTTGTTTTTGGGAATGATCGTAATTCCGGAAGCTTTTCCCGGAGGAGAATTCAAACCGGATAAGAAACGCTCAGAAGCAGAAGCAAATCTATCGGGCCAAATCGAACCGGCCGAAGTAAAGACGGTGGCGGAAGCTATTGATATCGCCGAATCGTATTTTAAAGAGGCACATACTACTCCGGATACTGACAGGCAAAAGATACTTTTCTTTCGCGGCGATGAATATTTTAAACGCGCTCACGAAATCTTGAACAAAGAAAAATCTGAACTTTTATTAAAGGAAGGATGGCTCAAACTAAGATGGTCATTGGGTTTGAACGAAGCACTACCAATGCTGGAAGAAGGACTCCAATTAAGTCCCGATAATCCCGTTGCCTACTACAAGGTCGCCTTTCTTAAAAGAGATAAATATTCTTTTTCACTACCAAAATACACGGACAAACCGCAGAGAACTAAGAAAATGCCTGACGGAACTGTTGTTCATTTGGAACCTGTACATAGTATCTATTCCGAAGAGAATGACAACACTCTGCTGGAAGAAGCCCAAAAGCTGGCGGAAAAAGCGGTCCAGTTGGATCCGACTTTTGCCAATGCTTATGAGTTTCTATCCAGTCTTCACGGGTTTAAAAGAGAACTGGAAAAAGCAAATCATTACAAGTACCTATTTCTCATGAATAAAGAATATTTTAACCTGGAACTCCTATATTACAATGAGAATCTTTTAAAATACAACTGGATTCCATCGGCAATAAGTCTATTGAGAAGCCGCGCCCCGGAAAAATATGAAGAACTTGTTAAACAAAATATCATAGGACCTGATGATGAAGAGTTCAGGACGGACGTTAACCGGCCTGAAACCAGTTTGAAGGTAAAGTGAGCACCGCACTTTTTTCAAGCTGACTCTATGCTATCCATACCGGCAGGACTCTCATCATAACCTGTCCAACAGAAGAGGACGGTCAGGCAGGAGATGAAAAACAGCAGAATACCTATCGGTGAGATGATTTCTTCGGGAGTAGTCCTGATTGCTTCGTTCATGCCGTGGGGTTCTTTCAAGTCTACAGTGCGTTCTCCATTCGGCGGCGGCTCACAATTCAGCAACATACAAATTACATCCACCATCAACGGCTGGAATGGGAGCCTGACCCTCCTTGGCATAACGATTCCGAACTGGCTGGTTGTGGTAGTCGCCCTTGCAGTCACAGTCATGGCGGTTTGCAGACAGCTCAAGAACATGAATGTTCCGCCCCTTCTCAGCATTCTTTTTTCTGCCTATGGGCTCGTTCATTGTGGCGTGTCTGTCTCCATACTTGGCACGAAGGGAACTCTCGGTATTGGAAGTCTGTTGTCACTCGCAGGATTTGTCTCACTCATCATATTGTCCATCAAGGCATTGTCACATAACGAGTTGGTGCAGCCAACCTCGTAAACTCGGCGATTGACCATGACGTTATGTCATAAAGAACCTAATACCCCCACCGGGCTTGCCCTGCCCTTATCCCGGAAAAAAAGCTGGACAAAACTACATTTGCCATCTATATAGGTGGCATGAAAACACAAAATCAGATCAAAAGGAGTCTCGGCCGGCCCGATGTCATCGAGCATATCAAAAAAAT
>JAZDIV010000038.1:0-19247 GCA_043804695.1 PVC group bacterium
ATGAAAATCCGGGACCGCCTGGTGGAGACCGGACGGACGGTGGCCCGGGAAAACGGCGGCGAAAAACTGCTCGAGGGAATTTACGCCGAGGTGGGCGAGGAATACCACGGGGTCTCGGGCGGTCATGTCTCCGAGGTCAGGTGCTATCTGACCGATCCCGATGTCCGGCCGATCGGGACCGCCGAGTTCACGCGCCTCTGGCGGGAGACAACCGGCACGATGCCCGGCCTGCAGGCCCTGATCTTCGAGTCGGACCGCGGCGGCCCCGGCTCCGGGCGGTCGCTCACCATCGAGCTCTCTCACAGTAACACCGGGATCCTCAACCGGGCCGGGGCGGAACTGGCGGCGATCCTGAATCACTTTCCGGTGGTCAGCGACATCGACGACGGGTTCGCGGACGGGAAGGTCCAGCTGGACTTCTCCCTTTATCCCGCGGGACTGAACCTGGGACTGACCGCCGACGACGTGGCCGCCCAGGTCCGGGGAGCCTTCTTCGGGACCGAGGCCCTCCGCCAGCAGCGGGGGCGAAACGAGGTGAAGGTCATGGTCCGGCTCCCGGAAGACGAGCGGGCCTCCGAGTACGACCTGGACCAGCTCCTGATCCGGGCCCCGAATGGGGTCGAGATCCCCCTCTACGAGGTGGCGCGGGTCGACCGGGGCCGGGCCTATACCTCAATCGACCGCAAGAACGGGCGACGGACGATCACGGTCTCCGCCAACGTCAATCCTGCCGCCGAAGCGGAGCGGATCATGGGCGAGGCCACCCAGACCATCCTCCCCGGCCTGATGAGGAAGTACCCGGGGCTCTCCTGGGGGTTCGCGGGGCGGCAGGCGGACTTCCGGGAGAGCACCGCTTCTTTGAAATGGGGGTTCCTGGTCGCCCTCCTCGTCATCTACGTCATGCTGGCCATCCCCTTCCGCAACTACACCCAGCCGTTGATCGTGATGACCGCGATCCCCTTCGGCGTTATCGGGGCCGTGATCGGGCATGTCATCATGGGGTACAACCTGAGCCTGATGAGCCTGATGGGGATTGTCGCCCTCTCCGGGGTGGTGATCAACGACGCCCTGGTCCTGATCGATTTCATCAACAGAGAGAGGGCCGCCGGCGTACCCGCGGCCGTGGCCATTCACGCCGCCGGGATCCGGCGTTTCCGCCCCATCATGCTCACCACCCTGACCACATTCGGAGGACTGGCCCCGATGATCTTCGAGACCTCCCGTCAAGCCCGGTTCATGATCCCGATGGCGATCTCTCTCGGCTACGGGATCCTCTTCTCCACCGCCATCACTCTGATCCTGGTTCCTTCCCTCTGCCTGATCCGGGAAGATATCGGGCACCTGTTATCACGTCTTTTTTCCCGTTTCCGCCGGGAAACACCGGCAGAGATGAACAGCACGACCACCGTTTCTTCCGGAGGAGAGACGATCGATCACTGAAAGCCGGGGCGGGATCGGCCGGAGGCGATCTGTGTACAGGTTATCCTCCCTCGCTCTTTTCCGATCTGCACAAAAAGAAAAAGGCCCGCCGGGTGTTTCCCGGCGGGCCTGTGGGAAAAACCTTCCTTATTTACTTAGCGGCCTGTTTACTGAGGCACTCATTGCATATTCCCCTCAGCTCCAGATGGCGGCCGGCAATCTTTCCCCATATCTCAGCCTGCGGCGGGGGCGATATCGAGTCAACGGCGGGGCAGGGAAAATCATCGACTTTCCTGCATACGGTACAGACCAGGTGATGATGCGGCTCACGGTTAGGATCGAAGCGACTGCGGTCGTCCAGTACTTCCACCTTCGCGACCACCCCTATCCGCTCGAACATGTCAAGCGTGCGATAGACGGTATCCAGGGAGACCGTGGGAATCCGAGGACGGACCCGCTGGAACACATCTTCCGCCGAAGGGTGGTCTTTGGCGGCCATCAGCTCCCGGTAAATCTCCAGGCGCTGGTGGGTGAGTTTGAGCCCCTCTTTCCCGAACAGGTCCTGGACCGCCTTCGCGTCACCAACATTCAACTTTTTCCTATCCGTCTTCATGGCTACTTCATCATTGCGACTGATTCGTAAATAGGAACCTATACTATCTTTCTCTGTTTGTCAACCCCCTGCATCCATCCGGGGCTCGGGATATCATCTGCCGGTGTGAGCGGCGCCGGGTCTCTCTACCGGATCCTTATCCTGTTCCTGTTTGACGACCTGCTTGTATTCTTTCACCGCATCCTGATGCTCGGCGTCCCCCTGGATGCCCTTCCGGCGTTCATCGAGCTGCTCGAAGCTGGAGGACCGGCCATAAAGAAGAAGCACATCGCCGGCGACAATCTTAGTGGACCGGGCGGGGGCGCCGATGTAGGTTCCATCGGAACGCGTGACCCCCAGGACCAGGATCCCCTCATCCTTTAAATTAACTTCTTCGATCGTCTTATTTTCCAGCCAGTCATGGGGTTCTACCGCCAGTTCGACCACTTTGTATTCCCCGGCCACATGCAGGCAGCTGGAGTAATCTCGGACTTCCAGCTTGGTGAAACGCTTTAAAATCCGGCTGACCAGGTTCGAGAAGTGCCGGTCGATCCACCTGTTGGATGAGACAGCCCATATCGCCAGCACACCCAGGACAAGAATCAGGATGTGCCAGTGGGAGATGATGTTGTCGTGGTACTTGAGCATCGTCAGGACAATCGTGGCGAATACAGTCGCTACCCCGGCACCGCCCAGAAGCATCAGAAGGGAAATAATCTTGCGGCGAATAGGATGATTGACAACCTCTTCCGACTCTTTGGAAGTGAAACCGGTGCCGGTGAAGGCGGAGCGCGCCTGAAAACGCGCCCGGTCCCGGGGAAGCCCGGTATGCACCAGTATGATCGACATGGTCCTGGTGACCAGGAGCGAGAGTGCGATCATCAGGAGAAGAGAAATTATCGCTGTCATGGCAGGCGGTCACCGGCCGGTGGGGCCGATCCGGAAAAGGGCGGCCCCCTTTCAGTTCCTGCTTCGGAATTTTCCCGACATCCGTCCCGACCTCCGTCGGGATAACACTATTTTTAAATAAATAATTGAATAAATGAATCGGGACAATAATCTTATTTCTTCTTCCCCGATTAATACTTCGAGGCGGGGCGAAAAAATAAGAACGGTATATCTGAATCATCCAACAATGAAAACCGTGGTTCAAGCTAATTATGCGGTTTGAAGCCGGGGAGAAACGATACACCATTTATCCCTCTCTGATCGGGCGTTTTTTTGAGATGATTTTTTCATTAGATGTTCTCTGCCATTTTTTAGGATGATGGTTCTGGCCTGTCTTTTTTCCCTTTGCCGGCGGTCATCCTCTTCAGATTTCGCGCGGCTTTGGCGGACCCGGGAACGAGCTGGAACAGGAAAAAATTATGGGGGCCGACAGTGAAAAAATAAGGGAGCTGCCCGATCGGCGGAAATTCGGTCCGCCCGAGAAGCTCCACCGGGGTAAATCCTTCATACTCTCCCAGCTCGAGTTCTACAGGCTGGGTAAACCGCGAGAGATTGTTGACAACCAGGATGATCCGGTCCCGGTATCGCCGTACATAGGAAAGTGTTTTTATATTTTTTGAAGGGATGAATCGCAGATCGCCCCGGCCGAAAACGGCAGCATATTTTTTTCGAGTCCGGATCAGGCGCTTCATCCAGCTCAGCAGTGAGGTCGAGGTCCGGCTCTGAGCTTCGACGTTAATGCTCTGATGGCCGTAGACCGGATCCATATTGACCGGGCTGTAGAGCATCGCCGGTTCCGCCCGGGAAAAGCCTGCGTTCCGGTATCCGTTCCACTGCATTGGGGTGCGAACGCCCTTCCTGTCCCCCAGATAGATATTATCCCCCATCCCGATTTCATCTCCATAATAGATGACCGGACTTCCCGGGAGGGTGAAGAGAAGATTGTTGAGCAATTCTATCTGCCTCCGGCCGTTATCCAGAAGCGGCGCCAGACGGCGGCGGATGCCGATGTTGCACCTCATCTTCGGCTCCTTGGCGTATTCCCGGTACATGTAATCCCGCTCCTCGTCAGTCACCATTTCCAGGGTGAGTTCATCATGGTTGCGGAGAAAAAGACCCCATTGACAGGAAGCCGGGATAGCCGGTAACTCATTCATGATATTCTCTATCGGGGCGCAGTTCTCTTCCCTAATCGCCATAAAAATGCGTGGCATCAGAGGAAAGTTAAAGGCCATCTGGAACTCGTCGCCGGCGCCGAAATAGGGGAGGACAGCGCTCGGCCACTGGTTTGCCTCCGCGATCAATATTTTGTTTCTGAATTCCGCGTCCATTTTGCTCCGCAATTCCTTGAAGAATTCGTGGGTCTCCGCCAGGTTTTCGCAATTTGTTCCCTCTCTCTCGAAAAGATAGGGCACCGCGTCGCACCGGAAACCGTCCAGCCCCGTTCTCAGCCAGTGATTGATAACCTTCTGCATGGCGGTCCTGACCCGGGGGTTGTCATAGTTCAGGTCGGGCTGGTGGCTGAAAAAACGGTGCCAGTAATACTGTTCCGTATTTTTATCCCAGGCCCAGTTCGATTCCTCCGTATCGACAAAGATAACACGCGCGTCTTGGTATTTCTGGTCGGTGTCGCTCCAGACATAATAATCCCGCTTGGGGGAACGGCGTGAACTTCTGGATTCAATGAACCAGGGATGCTGGTCCGAGGTATGGTTCATCACCAGGTCGGCCACGATCCTGATGTCCCGCTTATGGGCCGCGCGAACCAGCGCTTTGAAATCCCTGAGCGTCCCGTATTCAGGCTGAATTTTGTAGAAGTCCTCGATATCGTACCCGTCGTCCTTCTGCGGGGAGAGATAGAACGGAAGCAGCCAGATGCAGTCGATACCCAAATCCTGCAGGTAATCCAGCTTTTCTTCGATCCCCCGGAAATCGCCGACTCCGTCGGCGTTGCTGTCATAGAATCCTTTTACATGCAGCTCGTAGAAGATCGCATCCTTGTACCATAAAGAATCTTTCTGCATTGCTTACCCCCGCCTCGAATAACTTATGGTAGTGCTTTCATCCCGACTTATCAGGGCATCCCGGTATATCGGCACCGCGTCAGAGTTGCCCGAAACTATATTGACCGCCGTTTCTTCGTTCACATCCATCATGACAGCTCCAGCAGTCTGCTCATAAAAATTCTCACCCGGGAAACATCTTCAAGATAATAACGGGCCGCGGAGTGCCCGTCCGCTCCCCCGACCCGGATCGTGATCCCGGCATCCCCGATCGCCCGGAAGGCGTCTTCATCAGTGCGGTCGTCACCGGTATAAACCGTCAGGACCGCATCCTTAACCTGTCCCCGGACGATCTCCCGAGCGAGCCAGTTCACGATCCCGCCCTTGTCCCAGTCGACCGGGGGTCGGATCTCGATAACTTTTTTGCCGCAAGAAACCTTTACCTCCCCCCTGCTGACCGGTCCGCGGGTAATGTCCATGATAATCCGTACAGTCCGGTCAAGCTCTCCCCGGGCCACCCTCCTGAAATGAACGCTCAGGGAAAGACCTTTGTCCTCCACCCTGGCGCCGGCGATTTCCGCCAGCTCCCGGCGAAGACACTCCGCTGCTTTTCCGATAACGGGGCGGGCGGCCCGGGCGCCCGGATGAACGAACTGGAGAGAATCCCCCTCCAGTTCCAGCCCATGGTTGCCCGCATAGATCAGTTTGTCCAGACCGACCAGGGACCTGACCTCCCGGAGAGAGCGGCCGCTGACGACAGCCGGACGGTAGCGCGGATGTCGGGAGAGGGACCGCAGGAGGTCCCTGGTCTCGTCCGGTAAGAGTGCCGCCTCCGGGCTCTCGACGATAGGCGTAAGGGTGCCGTCGTAATCGAAGCAGAGGAGAACAACCCTGCCCCGGGAAATCCGGTCGGACACCGCGCCCCAGTTCCTCAAGAGCGATCTCAAATCCCTCCGTCTCCCACCTGCTCCGCCGCTTTCAGAAACGTCCGAACCCAGTGGTGAACATCCATCTGCCTCACCTGGTAACGGAGCCTTTTCATCCGGGCCTCTCTCTCTTCGGCGGCCATTGTGTACGCACGCCGGATCGCGGCGGATGTCTGTTCGGTATCGTAGGGATTGACCAGGATGGCCCCTTTCTTGAGCTGAACGGCGGCACCCGCGAATTCGCTCAGGATCAGGATACCCTGGTTGTCGATGCAGGAGGCGCAGTATTCCTTGGCCACCAGGTTCATGCCGTCATTCAGAGGGGTGATCAGCGCGATCTCACAGGAACGGTAGTATGCCACCAGTTCCACCGGGGTCAGCTTACCGAAGACATAGTGAATGGGAATCCAGCCCAGGGTGGTGAAACGGCCGTTTATGCGCCCCACCAGCTCGTCGAGCTCCCTTTTCATGGCCTGGTACTCCGGCACCTCCTCCCGGCTGGGAACCACCACCTGGAGAAGAGAAATTTTCTCACGCAGGTCCGGATAGTTCTCCAGGGCCAGTTCGAATGCTTCGAACCGGTTGGGAATCCCCTTGGTATAGTCAAGGCGGTCCACACCGATCAGGAGTTTATGTTCGGGGAATTTCTCATGGAGGAACCAGGCCGCCTGCTCCACCTCCCGGGTTTTCGCCAGGTTGTTATACCGGTTGAAGTCGATCCCGATCGGGAAGGCCCCCGCCAGGGCGACCCTGCCTTCCAGGCTGATAACGGAATACGGTGCTCGATAGCCCATCCGAGCGCCCGGGAGAAGGCTTTTCACGCACTGGATAAAGTTCCTCAGGTCCTTCCTGGTCTGAAATCCGATCAGGTCATAGGAAAGCATCGCCCGGATGATCGGCAGGCGCCAGGGCAAACGACGGAATATGTCCGGCGAGGGGAAAGGAATATGCAGAAAGAAGCCGGCCGGCATCCCCGGCCGGTGTTTTTTCAGGTACTCGCCGGCCAGTAAGAGCTGATAATCCTGGAACCAGATAAAATCACTCTCCTTCGCGGTTGCGGTGGCAAGAGCGGCGAATTTTTCATTGACCCGGCAATAGGCCTCCCAATGAACCCGGTTGAAGACAGCCCGGCCCAGCATATTGTGAAAGAGGGGCCAGATGGTTTCGTTGGAAAAACCGTGGTAATAATCCTCCACTTCCCCGGAATCCAGGGAGACCGGGACAATGGCATAGCCGACATTTTCTCTGGCTTTTTTAAAGATTTCCCGGAAAGGAGCGTCTTCCGAAGTCCCCGGCCAGCCGATCCAGGTACCCCCCCTTTCCTTGAGAACGGGTCCCAGGGCGGCGACCAGACCGCCGCTGCCGGGTTCCATTTTCCAGCCGCCGTTGTCCTTTTGCAGCACTACCGGCAGCCTGTTCGATACGATACATAATTTCCCCTTGATCTTGATACTGCGCCTCCACTGTTCAATGTTATTTGTTGTATGCCCGATCCTATCACCGGTCCTGCGTGCATTTCCAGGAAAAAGACTCGTGACAATCCGGACGGTGAGACCGGGAGCCCGATCAATCCTGTTTCAGGGACTTCCGGAAGCCGAGGGGGGTAGGGTAGAAGAAAACCACCCGGTAACAGGAGAGGATCATCGTGATAATCGACGTCACCTGGATGAACTGCGAACTCATCATCCCGATCGTACCGGTCTCCAGGGCGAGCACGGCGATGATCAGCGAGAACTCGCTCGCCTGTCCCAGCCGTACGGAAGCCTCCCGGGAAAATTTCCGCTTTTCCCCGACCAGCCGGAAGACAAGGTTAAAGATCGGGGGTTTGATGATGACCAGGACAATCCCCAGGATAACAGCGGGAAGGAGGACTTCTTTCGCGACCAGAAGATCCAGTTTTGCTCCCAGCACGAAGAAAAAGAGCACCAGAAAAAAATCCCGGAAGTTTTTCAGGCCTTCCGAGAGAAAAAGCGCGAGAGGGCTCCGGGCCAGAGCGACGCCGGCGATAAACGCCCCCACCTCGTGGGAAAATCCCAGGAATTTCGAGAGGAGGGCTGCCCCGAGACACCAGCCCAGACAGAGCAGGAAGAGCGTCTCATGGAACCTTTCACTGGATATCATAAGCCCGCGGAGTACATAGCGCTCAAAAATCAACGCGAACGCGATCAGGAAAAAGCCCTTGAGAGGCAGGAGCGCGATCCCGGGCAGCGTCTGGAATTCCGCCGCCCGCAGGTACCAGAGGACACCGACCGCGATCAAGTCCTGGAGGATGAGAACGGATATGCAGAAAGCGCCCATGTGTTTTTGATGCAGGGCCGTTGTCGGCAGCAGCTTGACCACCAGGATTGTGCTGGAGAACATCAGGGCCAGGCCGATGTAAAGACTGTCCCGGGAAGAGAATCCCCAGAGAAACGCGAAGACGGAGCCGAGAAGACAGAATGCGGCGCAGGTGCAGAGCGTAACAACCGCGGTCCGGCGAAAGAGCTCTATCAGGAGTTTCGGGCGAAGTTCGATCCCCGCCAGGAAAAGAAGGAGGGTGACGCCGATCCGGGAGAGCGAATCGACAAAGTGAACATCCTGAACCAGGCCGAGCCCCCATGGCCCGGCGATCACCCCGCAGAGCAGGTAGGCGATTATGATCGGCTGGCGGGTAAGCAGAGCCAGCCAGGAGAGACCCGCCGCGCAGACAACGACAACACTGATGTCACGGATAAAGCTTTCCATCGGGGTCATCCATGCAGATACTGTACCACTCGGAACTCCAGTAAAAGCCCCGGCATCCCTCCCTCAGCATAACACATTCCGACAAAATCATCCGCACAACCCACCTGACCGGAGGGTCCAGTATATATCCCCGGGGCTGTAGTTTGACAGCCTCTTTCACCCCGTGGTCACGGAAAGACAGAGGATCCCCCAGATGAGACTCAGAATCGTTATGGGAACTCCCGCTTTCAAATATTCCAGAAAGGAGACCCGGACCCCGTGTTTCCGGGCGCTCTCGGCCATGATCAGGTTGGCGACCGAACCGAGGAGGGTGAGGTTGCCGGCGAGCGTGCTCGCCATGGCCTGTGTCAGCCAGGCCGGACCCGGGTCGGCCAGGCCGGAAACCAGCGGGCGAAAGAGCATCACCGCGGGGACATTGGAGACGAGGTTGCTGAGCACCGTCGCCGCCGCGCTGAAGAACACGATCCCCCGGCCGGCCAGCGGCCAGACGCTCTGGAAAAGAGCTCCGCTCACCCCCGTAGTCTCGATCGCCCGGGTGATGACGAAGAGGCCGGCGAAGAAGACGAGCAGCGACCAGTCCACCTCGCGGAAAATCCGCTCCGGCTTGAGGCGGCGGGTGATCAGGAGCAGGGCGGCGGTGGCCAGAGCCGCCAGCGGCACGGACATGCCGGCAATGAAAGCGGCCAGCATCAGCCCGACGGCGATCAAACTTTTGAGAAGGAGCGGGCGGTACACGAAGAACCGGGCGTCGGACCGTTCGCGGAATCCCCCTTCCGGAGAGAACTCCTTCCGGTAAACGAACCTCACCACCAGCCAGACGATGACCAGGCCGCCGGCCGCTACCGGAGCGAGATGGGTCGTAAAGGAAAGAAACGAAATCCCCGACGCCGAGCCGATCAGGATGTTCTGGGGGTTCCCGATGATGGTGGCGACGGAGCCGACGTTGGCGGCGGCCGCCAGCGCGATCAGGTACGGCACGGGGTTGCGTCCCGCCCGCAGGGCGATTTCCGCCACCAGCGGCGTGAATACCAGCACGATGGTGTCGTTGAGGAAAAGGGCGGAAAGAATCCCTGACGCCCCCACGACCAGGGCCAGGAACTGGCGGGGCGTGCGGGCCTGGTTCACTATCCATCTCCCCGCCAAACGGAAGAAACCGGAGATTTTCAGGTTGCCGTTGATGATCATCACGGCGAGGAGGAGGGCCAGTGTACTCAGGTCGAGGGCCGCGGAGGCCTGCTCCAGGGTGAGGGCCCCGGCGAGAACTAGGGCAACCGCGGCCACCAGGGCGATGGTGGCCCGGTTCATTCTCAGTCGCGGAACCCGGCCGACCGCCACGGCGGCGAGAGAAATCACGATAATCGCGATCGGCAGGATCATCCTCATTACCCTGAAAAATTATCAGAACCGGGCGTTACCCGGATTATAAAAAAACCGGAAAAAATAACGCAACAAAGCAACACCATCCCCTTACCGGAAGTGATAACCAGCGGTCGGCGGACTTACCGGAAGGGAAGATTTGATAACCAGCGGTCGGCGGAGACGATCAAGAATTTTTCCTCGTTCACAATCGCTTTTCTGGACACCCCCGGTTTATTGACAAGCTGAACTGCCGGCACTCCCATGGTTTTTTTCATCTTGATCAATCCGGGAGCGGGTTCGGTATTTCCGAGCTTGGTCTCGATCAGGAGAAACGGTTTCCCCTCCCGGCTGATCATAAAGTCCACCTCGTTTTTCTGCCGATCGCGGATAAAGCGCAGTTCGAACCGGCCCTGGCCGGCTTCGGTCCAGCCGGTCACTGCTTTCAATAGGTGAAGACCGACCATGTTTTCAAATCTGGCCGCCGGATCCGGTACGGCTGCCCAATCGAAAAAATAGAGCTTGGTCTCCTTCTGCACGGCGCGAGCAATTCTTTTATGCCAGGGACGAATGATGAAAACGATGTAAAAGTTGGCAAAGATCATGATCCAGTTCTGCAGGGTCTCATGTGCGACTTTTATATCTTCCCGGAGCGAATTGATCGATAATAAGCTTCCGACTTTGCCGGGCAGAAGCGACGAGAGAATTTCCATCTGCACGATGTTGTGAATGTGTCTGAGGTCGCGGATATCCTCCCGCACGATTTGCCGGAGATAGGGACCCGACCAACGCCGGTAGAAAGTGTCTTCCCCCTTGATAAAAGGCTCCGGAAAACCGCTCAATCTCTCCAAATCCTTCCATGTTCCCCACAGGTTCCTTCCCCCTTCCGGCAACTCGTCAGGATTATCCAGAAATTCTTTTAATGATTTTTTCCCCCCGGCCAACTCCCCGATGGTCAGGGGGAAAAGGTGGTGATACAGGTATCTCCCGCTCAGACTGTCGCCGCCTTTTTGATATAAATCCAGCCGGCCACTTCCGGTAATCAGGAAGTGAAACTCTCCTCGCCCGGCATCGAAGGCTCCCTTCAGATAATTTTTCCATCCCGGATATTTATGGATTTCATCCAGCACAATCAATGGTTTCACGCCCTGGGGCCGGTCGATTTCTTGAAAGAATGCCGGTTTCGCGGACAAAAGCAACCGGTCTCCCGGAATATCGAAGTTCCAGTACCGACCGGCAGACTCCTTTTTCATCATCATTTTAGCCAGAATGGTTTTCCCGGATTGACGGGGACCGGAGACAAAGATCATCTGGTCATTCTGACGGAAGCTTTCCTGAAGGATATCATGGAGATCGCGCTTGATCATGGTAACAATATTAGATACCACTCTACTTTTGTCAATGACAATTTCAGAGTAGCATCTAATCAAGCCGGAATCAGGGGGGCGGCGCCAGATCCGCCGCGGTTGTTTATCGGCCCCGGATTAATCCGGGTGGATCTTCTCCAAATCAGTTGAAGCTTCGGAATCGAGTTATTCTCAATTCATTTTGTTTTAAAGAGCCAGACGATGATTCTGAGGAGAAAACTCCCTCTCCCCCATTTTTGGGGGGAGAGGGTTGGGGTGAGGGGGTGCCAAATCCCGAGCCTGGTAATTATATCCCCTCACCCTTGCCCTCTCCCCTTAAAAAGGGGAGAGGGTATTCGTTTTGATTGCATCACTGTGATCAATAAAAATGCCGAACGGGTCTTTTTAGTATATATTTGCCTTTATTTTAAGGAGATACACATTCAAGCCTTGCCAGTAACTTCAACCGATTTGGAGAAGATCCATCCGGGTTTCTATTTATCGTTCAATATGTTGCGGATAGCAGCCATGCTGATACGGCGACAGTATATTGTTTTTTCTTTCCGGCCCGGCCGGTCGATCCTGCCTTCCGGACTGATACCGGGATGGCGATTCCGGGGATTGAACCCCGCCCTCCTTATCTCGTCACCGGGAGATCGCCGCTTTCGCCGAAGTAGAGACGGGTAACGCCTCTCACCGCCCAGCGGCCAAAGGTCCCCCGGAAGACGCCGATCGTATCGGTAATCGGTGGCCAGTGGCCTTTACCTATGCCCTTTGCTCTATGCGCTGATCACTGATTACTGATTACTTCTTCTCCCCTTACCGCGTCACCGGCACATCACTGCTGGAACCGTAGTAAACCCGGCTGATGCCCCTGATCGCCCACAACCCCGACGATCCCCGGAAGATCCCCGCATCATCGGACGCGTCTCCATTGTAATCGGCCGGGACCGGACGGTCGGAAACGTTCCCGAAATAGCTCCTGGTCACCCCCCGGATCGCCCAGAGACCGGAGGCCCCCCGGAAGATCCCGGGCTCCCAGAAGCCGTCCCCGTTGTAGTCCCCCGGGACGACCGCGTCGGAAGAGGACCCGAAGTAAACGCGGCTGATCCCCTTGATCGCCCACAGGCCTGACGAGGGTCGGAAGATCCCGATGTCCTTCTGGGCCGTCCCCTCATAATACCCCGGAACCGGGATGTCGGACGATCCCCCGAAGTAAACCCTCGTCACCCCCCGCACCGCCCACAAACCGGACCCGGAGCGGAAGATGCCGATGTCGGCGGTCCCGTCCGCGTTGTAGTCACCGGTCACCGGCATGTCCGACGACCCCCCGAAATAAACCCGGGAGACCCCCCGCAGCCCCCAGAGGCCGCTGGTCGGACGAAAGATCCCTATCTCGGTGGTCCGGTCGCCGTCATAATCACCGGGGACGACCGTGTCCGACGAGCCGCCGAAGTACGCCCGGGTCACCCCCCTGATCGCCCACAAACCCGACGATCCGCGGAAGATCGCGATATCCGAGGTCCCGTCACCGTTAAAATCGGTGATCCAGGGCGCGGCGGAGGCCGAGAATCTCCCCCCGCCGTAATGGAGAATCGCGCCGCCTTCGCCGGCCACGTAAACATCGGTCCCGGACGACCCCCAGACCGCGTTCAGGCTGCTTGAACAGGGGATCCCGGTATCGGTCCAGGAATGGCCGTCGTAGTGGTGAACCCTCCCCCAGACCTGGTCCCCCGAGCCGATCTCCGTGTTAACGGTAAAGATATCATCGGCGCCGCTCCCCCAGATCCCGG
Organism: PVC group bacterium; assembly: GCA_043804695.1. Classification (GTDB taxonomy): domain Bacteria; phylum Auribacterota; class Erginobacteria; order Erginobacterales; family Erginobacteraceae; genus CAWGIE01. The sequence continues at coordinate 13,108 of JAZDIV010000038.1, forward strand.
CGAAGTTTTTGTAATGGAGACCGGTGGAGACCTCGGTCCACCCGGCGCCGTCATAATGCAGCATCGTCTCGTTGCCGACGGCATAAACATCGGTCGGGGAACTTCCCCATACCCCGTACAAGGTATCGCCGCCGAAGGTGCCGGACGACCAGTTGCTCCCGTCGTAATGGCAGACGGTCCCTCCTCCCCCGACCGCGAAGACGTCGGTCTGGGAACTCCCCCAGACTCCATATAAGAGGCGGTCGCTAAAGGTGCCCTGCGACCAGTTACTCCCGTCGTAATGGCAGATATCCCCCACTCCTCCGACCGCGAAGACGTCGGTCTGGGAGCTCCCCCAGATGGCCGCGACGGGGTTTATCTCCAGATCGGTCAGCGCCGACCAGGAAGTCCCGTTAAAGCGCGAGATCAAACCGTACTCCCCGCCGACCAGGACGTTGTCGGCGGCGCTCCCCCAGACCGAGGTCGAGTGCTCGTCCAGCGTGAAGACGCTCCAGGATGAACCGTTGAAATGCAGATTGGCGTGGCGTTCGGGGTCGGCGGTTTCATCGTAAACGGCATCGGCGCCGACCGCGTAGACGTTGGTCGATGAGATCCCCCAGACGCCCTCGAAGTCGCGGTCGGGGAAGCGGTTGACCGGCATCCATTCGTTTTCGTCCCACGAGAGGATGGCGCCGTTTCCCCCCACGACGAATACCTCTCCCGAACCGTTCCCCGCCACGTCGTAAAGGTAACACGCGGTGGGGACGGTCAGGTCGGTCCAGGAACCACCGTCATAGCGAAAAACCCTGGCCGGGTTATTAGCGCTGACCGCGTAAACATCGTTTCCGGAAGTCCCCCAGACCCCCTCGAGATCGTAACTCCCGACCGTGGTCGAAGTCCAGGAAGTCCCGTTGTAATGGTATATCCTGCCTCCGTCCCGAACCGCAAAGACATCGGTGTTCGAGCTGCCCCAGATCCGCCGCAGGTCCGAGCCTACGCTCCCGAGGTCGTTCATCGTGGACCAGACCGACCCGTTGTAACGGAGAATATACCGCCCAGCGGCGGCGAAGACATCGGAAGATGAGGTCCCCCAGAACCCAGTGAAAGTATTGTAGAACCCGCCGGGGGAGATGTCGGTCCAGCTGCTCCCGTCATAGAAGTACACCTTGCCCCCGGTGCCGCCGGCGAAGACGGCGTTCGCGGACGCCCCCCAGACGGAATAGAGGACATACCAATCCACTTTCCGCAGCGTCCAGGAACTCCCGTTGTAATGGTAGATGCCCCCGTCGGAGGTAGAATCCGCCTCCTCCCCGACGGCATAAATGTCGGAGGAGGAACTAGCCCAAACGTCATAAAGCTCATCATCATAGGGAAAGGTTAGCAGCGACCAGGCGCTGCCGTCGTAACGGACGACGGTGCCGCCTTCCCCGACGGCGTAGATCTCGCCCCCGACCGCGCAGGCGCTGTTGTAAGTGTTTCCCTGGGGGAGCGGGTTTACCCACTGCCAGGGGGAGACCGCCCCCCGGGCGGACGACGATGCCAGAATGCAGACAGAAACCACTGCCAGAATAGCTTTACTCATTCGTCAATCCTCCCCGGTTTAAACCGGATTGTTGATGACTGCTCTTCCTGTTGACGGGACGGAATTTCCGGACCGCGAATAATATCAATCTCGAGGACGCTCCGCAATCCATATTCAGCGGTGATCCGATTGACCCCTACCGGGATGAATGATATCCTCATTAAATGGGATGTATCACTATGTCTGCCATCCGTCATATCATGACCGATAATGAGTAACCACTGAGTATGATCACCATCTACGAATTCACTGAAGGGGCTATCACCCGCGGCTTTCCCCTGGTCATGGCCTGCGGTTTTTTTGACGGCGTCCACCGGGGACACCAGGCCCTTCTGCGGGCATCCTCGGAGGAGGCGCGGAACCGGGGCGGAAAAGCGGTGGCTCTGAGCTTCTCTCCCCACCCCCAATCGGTAATCCAGCCCGGGAAAAAGGTGCGTCTCCTGACTTCCCGGGAACAGAAAATCCGTCTCTTCGAAGCGTATGGTCTGGACGGATGCATCCTGCTTGATTTTTCCGAGGGCATCAGACGCATGAAGCCGGAAGACTTCATCGGTTTTTTGCGCGGGGAATTCCCCCACCTGGCTCATCTCGTCGGCGGCGGGAACTGGAGGTTTGGAGCCGGCAACCGCGGAGACGCGGTATTGCTGGGCCGGATAGCGGAGTCGAACGGCCTGGGGATAACAGCGGTCGATCCGGTGACCTGGGAAGGCGAGCCGATCTCCAGTTCGCGCATTCGCCGGGCGGTGGCGGACGGTGATCTTCGCTCCGTCCATGCCATGCTCGGACGCCCCTTTCAGGTGATCGGCAGGGTCAGGCACGGCCACCAGATCGGGCGCCGGTTGGGCTTTCCAACCGCCAACATCCAGCCGGATGAAGTACTGCTGCTCCCGGCCGGGATCTACGCCACCCTCACCCTTGTCGACGGCGGGGAATATCCATCCGTGACCTATATCGGCCGCCGGCCGACCTTCGAGGACACCGGGGGCGACCAGTTCATCGAGGTCTTTATCATGGATCAGGAACTTGACCTGTACGGCAGGGAACTCGAGGTCTCCTTCATAAAGAAGATCCGGGAGGATAAAATGTTCGATTCCCCGGAGGCTTTGAGCCGGCAGATCGCGAGGGACGTGGAAGAAGCACGAAGCATCCTTGCCGAATCGGTCTCCGGACGGGAGGCATGAGAGAAGCTTCCGGGATTTTTTAAGCCCGATGATCAATCCATAAACCAGTCAACCGCCTTCGCGACCTCCTCCGGCGGCGGAGCGGCATGACCCAGCCCCGGACAGACGGCCAGCCTTACCGGAATTCCTGCCGCCTCCAGTGCGTCCCTGGTCCGTTTATTATTTTCCAGCAGACTGTCTTCGCTCCCGACCACCATGTAAACCTTCATTTTCCCCTTTCATCGTATGACAAGATCACATTCCGCGCCCTCGTCCCACACGAAGCGTCCTTTCCTCTTCACCAGCTCCTGGAAATGGCCGGGGACGATCCGTTCAGCCAGGTCGGTTACGCGGCGAATGCTCTTTTTTGAATCCTCCACCGTGCCGAAGGGCATATCGGAGACCCCGGTCAGTATTTCTTTCACATATTTAACGGCGTCGCCGGCCAGCACCGACGGCCCCGCTTCCGTTTCCAGCACCAGTGAATAGGAACCCGGCGTATGACCGGGCGTGGGAAAGTAGCGTATTCCTTTACAGAGAGAGCCTTCGCCTTCAATGAGCTTGAGATCGTACTCCTCCAGCTTCTCCCTGATCATCCAGGGGATAAAAAGGTCCTTCGGGTTGGGGGCCGCAGCATAGTCCCACTCCGCCCGGCTGACATAAACAGCGGCGCGGGGAAAGAGATCGATATTCAAAGAATGGTCGAAGTGAAGGTGGGAAAGAAACACCGTTTTCACTTCCGCCGGATCAACCCCATGCCGGGCCAGACCGTCAAGAAGCAGGGACCGGTTGACATAATGCCCGGTGTCGAACAGAAAATGCCCGCCGGATGAGTGAACGAGGGTGACATTCGCCAGACCGAGAAACCCATCGCGCAGGCTCAGGTTATTGCCCTGAACAATAATGTCGTAGGTAACCGCCATCTCAGGAACGTTCCATAATCCGATTTATGCCAGCCTGCGGCAGGCAGGCATAAATCGGATTAGAAATGAATCGGGACAATAATTGTCGAAATGCTACTTACTAATGAGAACCCTAAATAGTAGACGTTTATCACCCTAAGCTATTTCTATGCCCCGTTGGCAAGATGTACTATGCAACATTAATCGCCGCATAAAAATGTCTACTATTTAGAGTTCGGAGTAATAATAGTGCGCTCTCACTCCGATGGTGGCGAGTAGTTTTTTAACTTTAGGCACTTCGAACTTTAGGCACTTTAGGCACTTCAGAACGTTGCCCGAACCCCGATAAATCGGGGTAGACTGCGTGAGGGCTACGTTCTTCGTGAAGCCAGACGGGAATCCACTTTTTTCCAGATACATTTTACCGCTTCCGTCACCGGACCGTCGTCATATTCAACCACCGAGAGACCTACCATCTGGGCTTCGGTTACCACGGTGTCATACGGAATCTCTCCCATCAGTTCGGCTCCGTATTCACCGGCCATCTTTTTAATCCGTTCCGCCATCTCCCGGTTGAGATCGGCCTTATTGATCACCACCCCGGCGGTAATGCCGAAATGGCGGGTGACATCCAGAATCCGGCCCAAGTCATGGACGCCGGAGACCGTGGGCTCGGTGACGATCAGCGCGTAGAACGCCCCGGTCAGGGAGGCGATCACCGGGCAGCCGGTCCCCGGGGAGCCGTCGATCAGAACTTCTTTCAGGGAATCACGTAACGCCATCTCCATCGCTTTCTCCCGGATCAGCGTCACCAGACGGCCGCTGTTTTCTTCGGCAATCCCCAGGCAGGCATGGGTCATCGGCTGGTCGAGGCGGGTCCGGGATACAAACCACTCCCCGTTGACGGCCTCTTCGGTCTTTACCGCCCCTGCGGGACAAACCAGGCGGCAGACCCCGCACCCCTCGCAGGCCAGCGGGTCGATCGCGTACGACGGTTTTTTCTCATCATCCCTGATAATCGCGTCGAAACGGCACTCTTCATAACAACGCCCGCAGCCGGTACATTTTTCCGGGTCGATCTCCGCCACCACCCCGCCGCTGAATAGACCTTTTTCTTTCACTTCCGGACGGAGCAGGAGGTGCAGGTCGGCCGCGTCCACATCGCAGTCGGAGATGGCCGCGTTCCCGGCCAGGGCCACGAAAGAGGCGGTCAGCGATGTTTTGCCCGTGCCGCCTTTCCCGCTGATGACCACCAGTTCCGGGACCCGGGGACCGGATGGAACCGGCGGCCGGCCGTGCTCCACCATCCCATCAACCAGCACCGATTCTTCCGGGACCGGACGGAGTTCCCTCTCCAGGCCTGCTGCTTCTTCGATGGCCGCAGCGAGCGTTTCAAAAAGGGGGCGGTAGGCGGGGAGTGTATCCACCACCAGGCCGCCGCAAGAGTACACTTCCGCGATCTCCCGGGCGTCCGGGATCTCGCCGATGATCTCCAGCCCCTGTTCCCGGCAATACTCCTTCAACGCGTCATCCCGGTACTCGGCCCGGTTCACCAGGACCACCGGCTCCTGGCCGATCTTCCGGCACATCAGGACCGCCAGCTTGAGGTCGTTGATCCCGAAGGGCGTGGGATCGGTGACCAGGACGACCAGATCGACATCTTTGACCGTCTCCACCACCGGGCAGGCCGTTCCCGGGGGTGAATCATAGATGGTGATGCCGCTCCCGGCATACTCTTTGACCCGGCGGATCAATCGCGGGGACATCCCCCCCGCACCGGTCTCCAGGAGCGCGTAATGAAAATCGATCGGGCTGCTTCCTTCCGGGGGCACCCTGCTGGCACCGTGCAGCAGAGTCCCGATCTTCTTTTCTTTCTCGATAATGGCGTCCGTCGGGCAGACGATCGTGCAGGCGCCACAGACGTGGCAGAGCTCCGGAAAAAAGATAAACTGATCCTTCAGTACGGCGATCGCGTTATAGGTGCACGCCTCCGCGCACCTGCCGCATTTTATGCATTTCTCCTCATCCACACCCGCCGGCGACAGCAACAGTATCTCCTCTTCCTTCTCGATGGACGGCTTAAGAAAGAGCTGCCCGTTGGGTGCCTCCACGTCACAATCAAGGTAGGTTACACTTCGGCCTGCTGCCGCAAGCACGGCGGCAAGATTGGTTGCCACCAGTGTCTTGCCGGTACCTCCCTTGCCGCTGGATATCGCTATTTTCATCTACCAGTTTATCTCCGCACAGTTTTTTTAAAACCAGAGCAGCAGGTTGAGCAGCGTCCCGGTCGCCACGGAAACCGTCACCATGATCGCGGCCGACTTGAGCATGTCCTTCACTCCCAGTTCCTTTAAGAGAATCGTGAAGGTGGCGATGCAGGGGAAGAACATCGCCAGCACCGTGCAGGCTACCACCAGCTGCTTGGAGGTGAGATTGAGCGGAGCCAGCATGCCCACCGCCACGTCCTTGCGCAGGAAGCCGATCAGGATCGCCACGATCGATTCCCTGGGAAGACCC
>JAZDIV010000039.1:0-2700 GCA_043804695.1 PVC group bacterium
GTCGCCGGCATCCCCGAAATAGACCCGGGTCAGCCCGCGGACCGCCCAGAAGCCGTTCCGGAAGACGGCGATGTCGGTTGTCCCGTCCCCGTCAAAATCGCTGCCGCCCATTACCTGGTAGAAGGCGGTGGGCAGCGGCGATGGGGTGGGGGTGGCCGAAGGGGCGGAGGGCGGAGTCGGGGTGGGGGTCGCCGTCGGGTTGCGCGTCGGCGCGATGGCCGGAGATGGGGTGGGGGTCGGCGTCGGCGTCGATGTCGGCGTCAATGTCGGTGACGGGGTCGGCGTCGGCGTCCCGGGTTTCAGCGGCCGATCGGTGACCAGGAGGCCGTACTGATTGACCGCGAAATCCCCGCTCCCGGCGGTGAAGCTGGCGGAGTCGCCATAGAACGTGGCCGACGCCAATTCCGGGGCATTGAAGGCCCGGGTATAGATGACGGGGGAGGCGAGGTCCACGTAGTAGATTGTTTTTGCGAAGCGCCCGGAGTCGGTTTGCCAGGACCACGGGGTTCCCCAGCTGACAACCGTCGTGGCGACCAATTGGTCGTCACCGGTCAGGTTTCCGTTGGTGTCCGGGGGAGAGATGTTCCCGTCATCCCCCACGTAGATGATCTGGATCAGGTCGCCGGTCAGGAAGTTCCAGTTCGGACCCAGAGGGTTGAGCCCCTTGAGCAGTGCTCCCAGCGTGTTGCGGAGGGGATAACCACTCTCATTCCAGACGGAGAAATAGTCTGTCATCTGGGCCGTGACCGGATGCGCGATCAGGAGCATACCGAGAACCGGAGCGAGGAATCCGACGAGGATGCAGGTAGTATTTTTCATGTTATTCGACTCCGTATTGACTCCGGAGTCTCTCGGTTTGTTCAATATTTCAGGTACGTTTCGATGTCGTTGGTTCCCCCGTTCTGATAAGGTACGCTGTCTCCCATCGTGAAGGACGACCATGGAGAGGGATCGTCCGGGTTCCAGTACTGCGAGATCAGGACCGGGGAACCGGGCGAGAAGACCAGTTCGGTATTCACTTCCGCCCCCATCAGGGAGAACGGCAGAAAATACTCCCAGCGATCGTGGCCGGCCCCGATGGCGTGATCGTAGTAGATGACCGCGGTCACATTCGAACCCGCCCCGCGGGCGGAAAGGTCGCGGTTGTAGAAGAAGACCCAGTCGTTCTCGAACGCTTCCCAGCCGGGGAAAGTGGGGTTTCCGGTTCCCGCCAGGTGGGGGAATGCGGGGGTGAGGCCGCCGATGAAGCGGGTCTCAACCGGGAAGTTGAGCGAGAGGAAGGTGACCTGGTTGCAGGTGTAGGAGTTCCAGGCGGCGTCGCCCGGGCTGACGGTCTGCCCGTTCCACTCCCGCGAATAGATGTTGTGATAGTAGCTGTCCATCTTGAGCCGGGCCCCGGCATAATAGGTGAGAGCAGACGGGAGCGCTCCTCCCTTCCTGTAATCCATCCGGAAGCCGTCGTCGGCGATTACCTTTCTGGAGGAAGGAGCGCCGCCGTCCGCGCGCCATCCCCCGCCGGCTTCGAGATAGTCGATCGCGAACGAGCCGGATTGGGTCAGCCAGAGGTTAAAGTTGGTTGAATCGGGCACCGTCTCGCCGGAGGGGAAGAACTCCTCCCCCAGCACATAGTTCAGCTTGCCGTCCCCCCCGGTGGTAACGCCGGCCAGGGCGAGAAATGAGTGCTCCGCGCCGGCGGGGATCGTCTTCTTCTGGATCAACAGGATCTCCCGGGCGACCGTGCTGCAGAGGATGGGGCTGCCGACATCGGTATAGTAGCTCGCGCTCCCCCACTCCGGTTCGCCCTGGTCCCAGGTGCCCCCGATCGCCAGGCGATAGAAGCGGATATCACCGTTATTCATTGCCCCGCCGGCGATGTTGTCGGTATAGGTGTCGAATTCCCCGTCCCGTTTGAGATTGGTGGCGCCGGAGACAATCTGCCAGGTGCCGGTCTGGTTGAACCAGTCCTCGTTGGGGAAGTGGCGTTCCGCCTGGGAGAAAGTGGTCCAGTCGGCATAAAGGATATCGAAACCGAGTGAGCGGTGATAATCGGGGTAGTCCGATTCAGACCCGGTTAACTCGGTCGTCGCCGACCACCAGGCCAGAAGCGGTATTCCCGCGGAGGTGACCAGTCGGATATCGGTGAACTGGAAGAAGGATGTGTCGTCGGTGGGATCGCTCCGGGAGAGGAACTCCTGGATGTTGGTGAAGCCGTCGCCGTCCCAGTCCTCGGAGGCGTCATAAGGGTTGTAGTCCGACATGGTGTGGCCGTTCCACTCGGCGAACTGGTCCTCGAAGCCCTGGAGTATCCCGTCTCGGTCGTGGTCCTTGTCCCACCAGACCGGGAGGTTGATGGTGTAGGCCCAGCCCCCGCCGCTGTTGTTCCGGCCGTCCGAGGTCCAGGCTCCGATGGAGGAGGGCTGGCCCCCGCTGTCCCAGGTGTCGAAGTTGCTGCCGGCCTTGTATTTGCCGAAGCAACTGAACTCCTGGCTGGTAATATCGAATGACGTAGACCAGACGGGTGTCGGGATAGGAGTGGGTGTCTTAGTGGGCGCCGGCGTGGGCGTCATCGGCGTGGGCGTGGGGCTCGGCGTCTTGTAGCCTTCCGGGGTGTGGGTGGGGGTGACCGCCGGCGTGGGCGTCATCGGCGTAGGCGTGGAGGTCGGCGTCTTGTAGCCTTCCGGGGTGAGGGTGGGGGTGACC
>JAZDIV010000040.1:0-47483 GCA_043804695.1 PVC group bacterium
ACCAACAGGTTGTTTTCACTATAATTGTGTTTCAGCAAGATGTGATTACCTAAATTAGCGCCGCAGGCGCTAATTTACTGCTTCGGAATTTCAATAATGTAGTGGCAGAGCTTGCTCTGCCTCAGGTCGAGCAAGCTCGACCACTACAATTCAAGTTGCGAAGCTAATTTCCTGTTTCGGAATTTTCAGCCTGAGGCTGATGCGCCTCTGGCGCACAATAAACATCGTAGCGGCGGTCTTTAGACCGCCACCCTCATGGCGACCTGAAGGTCGCCGCTACGAAGTTGGCGCGAAGCGCTAAGTTTTAGCAGTACATCACAGGAGGGTATGATGAGAAAGGTATTTATAACGGTAATTCTAATAAGCACGCTGATGGTCGCGCTTGAAGCCGGGGCGACGCCGTCCTTCTCGGGCTCGCCCGGATATATAAGCGTCCCAGTCGTCACCGTTAACGGCGATCCGTCAACCTGGATATCCGGTATTCTGGGAGCGGACGGTGACGATAACGGGACCGTTTATCTCTTCGCGGAAGATCGCTACATCCTCCGGAAAGAGGAGGGAGCGACGCTGACGGTCCTTCATGATTACGGTTATTCCGTCTTCGGCAGCTTCATAAAGCTTTGGGGAGAAACACTCTATTGCGGAGAGTCGCTCACCGGAACCGTCACATCAATCCCCGTCGGCGGAGGGTCTCCAATTGAACTCTTCACCCTTTCCAATAACTATGACTGCGACTTCAACAGCCAGTCCGTCATGTTCCTCTCCGCCAATCCCAGCTGGGCGGGGAACCTGATCTACGCCTGGTGGGAGGGGATGACCGAGCCGGAGCTGCTGGCGAATGTCGGCGGGAACTCCGGCCCGATCGCGGTCGACAGTAGCGATAATCTCTACTACGGGCGCGCCACCGCTTACCCGCCCGGGCCCGAAGATATCGTTTACTACACCGCCGCCCAGATCGAAGACGCCCTGACGACGGGGATACCCCTCACCCCGGCGGTCTGGACAGTCTACGCGCCCGGGGCGGAAGCGCCCGTCGCCATCGCATTCGACCGCGCAACGCCCGTTCAGAACCTGATCTCAGCCAGTACCGCCTTCGGCACCCTGCGGCGGATATCGCCGGCCGACACCGGGCTGCTGGGCGCCGGGACCTTTCCCGGCAGCCCGCGGTTCACCGGCCGGGGCGCTCTCCGGGCCTTTCTCCCTGACGGCGGCAGCCTGATCGTGAACTGCACGGACTTTCTCGATAGCTTCGACAGCACGGTTTACCGACTCCAGCCCTGTCCCCAGAACTTCATTTTGGGATCAGGAAACTACGGTTCCGCCGGCCGGAGCGAGATCGCGGTCTTCCGCCCCGCGACCGGCCTCTGGGCGGTCCGGGGGGGAGAACGGGCCTATTTCGGCCGGGAGGGAGACCTCCCCGTGCCCGGAGATTACACCGGAACCGGATCTGCTCATCCGGCCGTCTTCCGGCCGTCGACCGGGTTATGGGCCGTCAACGAAGGTGATCGCCTCTACTTCGGACGGGACGGCGACATCCCGGTCCCCCGGGACTTTGACGGCGACGGGATGATCGATCACGCCGTTTTCCGTCCTTCCTCCGGGCTCTGGGCGGTCTGTGATCTCAGCCGCGTCTACTTCGGCCGGGAGGGCGACTTCCCCGTCCCGGCGGATTACGGGAGCGGCGGGCCGGAGGTCGGCATCTTCCGTCCGCAGACCGGTCTCTGGGTGATCCGGGATATGAGCCGGTTCTACTTCGGGCTCCCCGGTGATCTGCCGGTCCCGGGGGATTACAACGGTAACGGCACATCCGAGCCGGGTATCTACCGGCCGGCGGTCGGCCTGTGGGCGATTCGGGACCTGACCCGGATCTACTTCGGTTCAATGAAAGACGGCGACATCCCGCTGCCGGCGGATGGTGACGGCGACGGCACCACCGATCCGGGCATATTCCGCCCGGCCGGCGGACTCTGGGCAATCCGGGGTGTCACCCGGGTTTACTTCGGAGCCGCGGGCGATTTCCCGGCCACAAAGTAATTTTTTTCCGGGGGACGTCGGGCGTCCCCCAAAAAAAATGACAGTTTTATCCATATCATGTATACTATCGGCAGAAGACTATAATCCGCCCTTTGATATACTAAGGAGAGCAATAAATAGATTGCATTCTTTGCAATGGTCATTGCGAGCGGAGCGAAGCAATCTCTTATTCTCCAATTTATTGAGATTGCTTCGTCACTTTGTTCCTCGCAATGACATGCAACCTATTTTATGCTCTCCTTAGTAACTAATTTTTTCCGCAGGAAAAAATTAAAATTATGATTTCAAAGATCATCAGGCTGATGCTCCTGATTGCGGGGTGCGCCCTGCTGGCGGCCGGCATCCGGCTGCTCCATCTCAAGTACTGTTCCGAAACCCCCGGCAGGGACAAACCCGTCGCCGTCAAGGTCACCCGCTCATCGGCGGACCGGGGCAATGCCGCCGACACGTTTCTGGCCGGACTGAAAGAAAATGTGACCGCCAGCCCGGATGGGGGCGGGGCCGGAGACGCAGCTCTCCCCTCTCCGACACCCCCCGTTCCCATCATCACGACCGGGAACCTCCCGATGGGAGCGGTCAGCGCGCCCTACCGGCAGATTATTGAAGCGGCCGGCTTCACGGGAACGGTCATCTGGAAACTGGCCGGGGGGGAGCTTCCACCGGGGCTGATGCTCACGGGGGATGGTGTTCTCCTCGGCTTCCCGGAACAGGAGGGAGAGTGGCGCTTCACCGTGACGGCGCTGGGCGAAAAGGGGGAAGGCGCCCGAAAGGAGTTTCGTCTGCTGGTACGGCCGGACGGCGGGGCGGAGGGAACGGGGGTTCTGAAAATTACAACCGGGGCAATCCCCGACGGCTTTCTCGGCCGGAATTACCTCCAGCAGATTGAATCGGAAGGGGGGGAGCCTCCCTATGAATGGACGCTGGCGGGCGGGCTGCTGCCGGAACTGGTCCTGCTCAACAAGCAGTCCGGGGTCCTCTACGGCACTCCCCGGGAGATCGGGAAGTTCCAGTTCACCCTCCGCCTGACCGACGGTACCGGGACATTCGTCGAGAGCAGCTACACCCTCGAGATCAAGGAGGCGCCGGTCGAGATCGTCACCGACGCTCTTCCGCCCGCGGTCAGGGGGGAGGAATATTCTCTTGCCTTCCGGGCGGTCGGGGGGGTCCCGCCCTACCGCTGGGAAGTGGTCACCGGCCGTCTCCCCCAGGGGCTGCAGTTTGATCCGGAACGGGGGATCCTGAGCGGCGTCCCCGAGAGCAGAGAAGTCTCAACCTTCCTGATCCGGGTCACCGGCCGGGAAGGAAGATCGGCCGAGAAGGAGTTTGTCCTGGAGGTGACGTCAGACCACCGGGGAGGCGGCGGATACTCTGATCCCCGGATCATGACCGACTCACTCGGGTCCGCCGTGCGGGGTATTCTGTACAACGCCCAGCTCACGGCAACCGGCGGAGACCTCCCTTATATCTGGACAATCTCCCAGGGAAATCTCCCGCCGAGCCTGACACTGGACGGTAATTCCGGGATGATCAGCGGCATCCCCGAAGAGGCGGGGAAGGCGATCTTCACTGTCCTGGTCAGCGATTCCAACCGGCGCACCGGCTGGAAAGAGTTCAGCCTGGTCATTGATTATCAGCTGGTTTATATCACCACCGGCAGCCTGGGCGTCGCGGTGGCCGGCGAACCGTACAGTCAATCGATTGAGGCTACCGGGGGCACTCCTCCCTATGCCTTCAGCCTTGAATCGGGCAGCCTGCCGGACGACCTCACGCTCAAATCCGATGGACAGATTACGGGAACAGTTTCCGACATCTATTTCGGGCAGGGAACACAGGAGTTTATCTTCCGGATCAGAGTTACCGACCAGGCCGGGCTTTATGATATCGCCGAACTCCGCCTGACGGTCCGGGAGACCGCCGAACCGACGCCGCTCTCCTCCCCCACCCCGGCAGCGACCGCCAGTCCGGTTCCGACAATCACTCCGGTCGGTTTTCACATCTCGACCGATTCTCTTCCCGGGGGCTGGGTGGGGAAAGATTATACAGCCATGATGGAGGCCGCCCATGGGGCCGCGCCTTACACCTGGAGCTTCCGAAACCTTCCGCAGGGGCTCTCCGGGTCGAGTTCGGGAACAATCTCAGGCGTTCCTGAGATCGCGGCTGATTACGAAGTTGACATCTCAGCCGAGGATGCGGCGGGCACCCTGGATTCGAAGACCTTGTCGCTGAGCATTAAGATAGCGGGGGTAAGTGGTCTTATCGCAGCCGCCGGAGACGGCAAGGCGGGACTGGCCTGGGTCAACCCCGGCCCGTCCCTGTTCAAAGAAATCCGGGTTATCCGCAAGACAACCGGTTACCCTCAGAACGCCGCGGACGGGGAGAACGTTTACCGGGGAATCGGCGACAATATCGTGGATACCGGTCTGACGAACGGTGTCACTTACTTCTACGCGGTCATCGCCTACGACCAGGCGGGAACCGACGGGGGGGTTGGCGGCAATAACCGGATCGAGATCACTCCGCTGGCAGTGGGAATCTTTTCGGAAAATGACCCCTATGCCGATGAAGTGATCAGCTTTTCCCCTCTCTCCCCGGGCGGCTTCGGCTCATCTTCCATGCCGGACATCGTGCTCGGTTCTCCCCGGGGAGAAGGGAAAGACCAGGGTTCGCTTGACGTGGTATCGCTCCACGCCCGGGTGTACGATGGAACGACACCCTGCGGGGGCACGGTCATACTGAGGTTTACCGGCAACCTGGTCTTTGATGGAGAAGGGTCTGATTTTACCATTTTTGAGAATGTCTTTGATATCAACGGGGATGAATCAAAACGCTGGATGGAGCCGGCGATCATATCCGTCAGCCAAGACGGGAAAACATACTACACGTTTCCCTATGATTACCGCCCCTCCTACTATGAAGATGGGAGCATCAATTACTACAACCCTTATTCCTATCAGGAGGGGTTTGCCGGGATCAATCCGGTATTCAGCAACAATGGAAGCCCCGATCCCACCAATCCATCCGTTTCCGGGGGGGATTCGTTTGATCTGGACGATCTCACCGGAAAAGACGTCAACTGGATTCAATACATCAGGATTACCGCTACCGGCGATGGCTGGCTGAATGACGGAGACGGCGATCCCGTCAGGCACATCCAGGATCTGGGAGCCTGCAGCGGGGCCGGCTCTTCCGGTTTCGACCTGGACGCGGTCTGCGCGGTCAATTATTAAAGAATGGAACCCCCTATTTTTCTTTTCTTCGGCGCCTCTCGCGAATAATATGTATTTCATGACTGACGCGGGACTGCTGTTACTGACGATCTTCTGGTTCTGCCTCCTGCTCCTTATCCCCGGGGGGTTCACCCTCCTGGCCGCGGCGAAGAGAGGGTGGGTCTCCTATCTCCGGGGTTGGCCGGAGTTCATCTTTTTATCCTTTCTCGGCAGCTTCTCGCTCCTCTCGCTCTTCTCCCTGGCCGCCGCTCAGCTCGGTGTCTTCTCGATCACCCTGGTCGCCGGCCTCCTCCTCCTCTACTCCCTTCTGATCCTGGTCATCTTCCGGCCGGGCGGGGTCCGGATCGTCCGGAAGGATCCCGACGGCCGCGGATGGAGAGGAAGGCTGCCCGCGATCGCCCTTCTCTGCATCATGGCCCTGGCGGGGGTCCTCTTTTTCCGTCCCACCGAGTATATCTTCGGCGGCTGGGATCCGGGCGTCTACGCCGGGACCGCCGCCCACATCGCGAGAACCGGCTCGATCGTCGTCGCGGACGACCGCCCTTTTTTCCTCACCCCCGAAGAGCGGGCGGACTTCTCCCGGGAACACCGGGCCGGTTATCTTGAAAAGTACCCCGGCTTCCGCCGGTCCGGGCCGGGCGGGACCCGGCTGATCCCCCAGTTCTACCACCTCTTCCCGGCGCTGCTGGCGGTTGCCTCTTTTCCGGCCGGCCTGGCGGGGGGATTCTACCTGACGCCGATCCTGGGGATGCTCTCTCTCCTGGCCGTCTATCTGGCGGTGCGCGAGTTCTGGAGCCGGAGCGAAGCCCTGCTTGCCGTCTTCCTGTTAACCGTCAACCTGGTGCAGATCTGGCAAGCCCGTTTTCCGACCGCGGAGATGCTGGGCCAGTTCCTCCTCTTCAGCGGACTCTTTGTCCTGGCCCGATTTCTTCTCCGCGGGGACCTCTACCCCGCCTGGCTGGCGGGAGTTCTCCTGGGGCTTTTCGTCCTCTCCCACATCAGCGCCCTTCTCATCATCCCGCCCCTGGCGATATTTTTTTTCTGCCGCTGGTTCCTCTCTTTCCGCCGGGAAGACGTTCACCTCCTCCTTCCCCTGATTATCCTGACCGCCTATTCTTTTCTCCCCCACCTCGTCTTCGGAAAGCACTACGCCTTCCTGGCGGCGGACACGTTCCCGGGGAAAAATTTCCCGCTGCCGGGTCTTCTCTGCCTCCTCGCCGCGGCCATGGCCGCGATCAGAATCTTGAAACGGCCTTTCCGCGAGCGGGCGGCGCTCCTGCTGCAAAAGAAAGGCTGGCGCCGGGCCGCCGCCGCCGCGGTGATCCTGCTGGCGCTGGGCGGATACTTTGTCCGGCCCGCGATCGGCGGCCTCAGCGCGGACAGGACCAACCTGGTGGAACTGGGATGGTTCCTGACCCTCCCGGGGTTGGTCCTGGGAGTGGCTGGGATCTGCCTTCTGATCCTGGGAAACCGGCGGGCCCCGGTCTGGGTCTTCCTCCTGATAACGCTTGCCTTCTCCGGCCTCTTTCTCTGGCGGCAGATGATCCACCCTTACTACCTCTGGGCGGCGCGCCGGTTCGCGGCGGTGATCATCCCGGGTTTTCTGATCTGCGCCGCCCGGGCGATCGTTCAGACAGGACATCGGCGCCCGTACGGGCGACCCCTGGCGCTGGGAGCCTTCCTTCTGATCGCGGTCCTCGAGATCTCTCACAGCCGGGTTCTCTTCGCGCACCGGGAATACCGGGGGGCGGCGGACTTCCTGAACGGCCTGGCCGGCCGCATCCGGGGCGCCGATCTGGTGGCGGTGGAGGGATCGGTGGTTGACAAGCTGCCCGCCCCGCTCCATCTGGGCTATGGCTTTTCCGTGCTGCCGATCTACCTGGAAGGGAAAGGGCAGCTGGCCTTGATCGCGAGGCTGTTCCTTCGAGAATGCGCCGGCCGACCAGCCGGGGAAAAAGAGCCGGTTGTCTATCTCCTCACCGGTCAGGAGCCCGCACCCCTCCGGGGCGTCCGGTTCCAGCCGGAGGCCGAGATAAAATACCACGCGCCTCTTCTGGAACGGAGCGGCGTGCACATACCGGGGCGGCTGGACGACCGGGCGCCGGACGGGACCATAGAGGTAAAAATATACCGGATGCTTCCAGAGTAAGGTTGATTACGGGCAGTGATTTTCATATAGTTATAAATTAGCTCGCTGCGCTCGCTACTTTATAATGGACCCGACTGCGTCGGGTCTGTTGGTTAACTAAAATATTTCCTGAAGGCAACATCGCAAAAGGTATTCCTCACCACAGACGACATCCATCACTATAGACATATAGTATGGGTAAGGAGGCGACATGGCTAAACAGAAACACTATGGACTGGGATGCCTGAAAGACCCGATGGACGGGCGGGATCTGCCGATGCGGGTGATCCTCCCCCGGATCACCGCCCCCGCCATGGTTGATTATACCCGCCGGATGAGCCCGGTGCGCAACCAGGGGGACGAAGGGACCTGCGTGGCCTTCGCGGCGGTGGTGGGCATGAAAGAATATCAGGAACAGGAAGAATGTCGGCGCCTGATCGAACTGTCGCCCCGCTACCTCTACCGCCTCTGCAAGCAGATGGACGGGATCCCGGACGAGGAGGGGACCTTCCCCCGGGTGGCGATGAAAGCGCTGGCCCAGCGGGGGGTATGCCGGGAGGAGTGCTGGCCCTACCGGCCGTATCAGACGGACAGCCCGTGTCCGGAGGCGGATGAGCAGGCGCTCCCCTTCCGGATCAAGACCTACGCCCGGCTGGCGGAGATCGAGGAGATGGAGCAAAGCCTCTTCATCAACGGTCCTTTTCTGGCCGGCGTCGATGTCTTCCGAAACTGGTTTGAGGATCACGGGGGAGAAATCCAGCTTCCGGCGAACGGAGAGACTTCCCTGGGGGGGCACGCCGTCTGCGTCATGGGGTACAGCCGGGAAGGCACTTACTTCAAGTTTAAAAACTCCTGGTCTGACGACTGGGGAGACGGCGGGTACGGCTACCTTCCCTATGAATACATGGACCGGTATTGCCTGGACGCCTGGAGCTCCACCGACCTGATCGCCACCCCCGATCCGGCGGCCCGGCGCCGGTGAAGCGCCGAATAATCAATTATTAGCCACCAAGGCACAAAGGCACCAAGATAAAGAGAGAAAAAAGCAAAAAACTTACCTTATTTGGTTTTTTCTTGGTGTCTTAGTGTCTTTGTGGCAAAAATTGCGAGCCCCGATGAATCGGGGTAGACTGCGCGAGCTAATTTACTGCTTCGGAATTTCAACGTCGTAGCGGCAGCCTTCAGGCTGCCAGATTGTGGCGACCTAAAGGTTGCCGCTACGCAGTTGCGCCGAAGACACTATGTTCTAAAAGGAGAGACTATGACTACCAAGATCGCGGTCATCGGGATGGGTTACGTCGGGATACCGGCCGCGGCGCTCCTCGCCGACGCGGCGGGGTTCGACGTGACCGGGATCCAGCGGCGTTCCACGCGCTCCGGGTGGAAGATAGACGTCCTGAACTCCGGCCGCTGCCCGTTTGAAGGGGATGAGCCGGGGCTGGACGAACTGGTCGCCCGGGTCGTCGAAAAAGGAACTTTCCGGGTCACGGATGATTACTCCATCCTCAAGGACATGGACATCATCCTGCTCGACGTTCAGACCCCCACCGAGGGGCCCGACCACCAGCCGCTTTATGAGTCGCTGAAAGAAGTCTCCCGCCAGGTGGGAAAATACATGAAGAAGGGGGCACTGGTCATCACCGAATCCACGGTGGCCCCGGGCACTACCGAGCACATCGTCAAGCCGATCCTGGAGAAGGAGTCGGGACTGCGGGCGGGCCGGGACTTTTCCCTCGCCTACTCGTATGAACGGGTGATGCCGGGAAAACTGATCGAGTACATCGTCAACCTGCCGAGGATCGTGGGGGGCATCGACAAGGCGAGCGAAGAACGGGCGGTGGCGATGTACCGCCGGATCGTTAAAAAAGAGATCTACTCCACCGATCTTCTGACCGCCGAGACCTCGAAAACGATGGAGAACGCCTACCGGGACGTCAACATCGCTTTCGCCAACGAGATGGCGATGATCGCTGAAAAGCTGGGGGTGGACATCTTCGAGATCCGGGAGCTGATCAACTCCCGGTCGGAGAGGCACATGCACCTCCCGGGCGCCGGCGTCGGGGGGCATTGCCTCCCCAAGGACACCTGGCTTCTCCGGTACGGCCTGCGCAAATACTGGGCCCCCACCATGGAGACCGAGTTTGTCTGCCTGGCTCGCAAGATCAACGACCTGATGCCGCTTCACATGGTGGAATTGATCATCGACGCCCTCCAGAAGAAGAACCGGCAGATCGAGAAAGCCCGGGTCGCCGTCCTGGGGGTGGCCTATCTCGAGGACTCGGACGACACCCGCAACACCCCCGCCTATCGCCTGATCGACGAACTGGAGTCCCGCGGAGCGAAGGTGATCGCCCACGATCCCCACGTCAGAGAATTTCCCGAAGCGGAGCTCACCCGCGATCTCGACGAAGCTCTCAAGAACGCGGACTGTGCCGTGATCATGACCAGGCACAAGCCGTACTTCAGCCTCGACCTGAAAAAAGTGAAGTCCCTGATGAAAACGCCCATCCTGATCGACGGGCGCAATGTCCTCGATCAAGAATCGGCGAAGGCCGCCGGTTTTGTTTGCCGCGGAGTCGGCAAGGGAAGGTAATAACAAACCAACGGAATAATGGAGTAATGGAATAATGGAGTACTGGGGCTGGAATACCGGCGGCTGGTTCCCATCACTCCAATCCTCCAGCATTCCATCACTCCATGTTTCCTAAAGGAGAAGGCTATGGGCATGTCGGAAGCTACACTGAGAATCGTGGTCGGCGCCGTGGGAGGCCTGATCGTCATCACCAGGCTTTACGGGGTCATCAATCCGAAAAAAATAAAGCATATCGGGGGAATGCTGGCCGGACTGGGCAAGGGATGGGTGAGGACCCTCTACATCATTATCGGGCTGGTGGGGATCTGGGTCCTCTACTCGGCCCTGGTCATCATCTTCAGCAAGGTGCCCGTTTTCCTGGTCATCAGTTTCCTGTTCGGACTGATGCTCCTCCTCTCCGGATCCTTCATTATCCACCCGGAGTGGTTCCCGCAGATTCTGAAAGGCCTGGTGATCGATCGCAATGACTTCTTTGTCCGGTTCATCTGCTTTATCGGCCTGCTGGCCGGGGTGTTTGTCCTGCTGACCGCCATCTTCGGAAAGAACTGGGGCGGGTGACGGCTGCCCGGCCGGCTTGATTAAATGGACATCGGACGAAACGATCCTTGTTGGTGCGGCAGCGGCAAGAAGTACAAGAAATGCCACCTCGCGGATAACGGGGCGGCTTCGCCACCGCCGGAACGGATGTCTGACGGGATCCCCATCAAGACCGAGAAGGAGATCGCCGGGATCCGGGCCGCCGGGCGCCTGACCGCAGAGATTCTCGACCTGGTCGCCGGAAGGATCCGGGCCGAGATCAAAACCAACGAGATCGACTCCTGGGTTCATGAATACACCGTCGCCCGCGGGGCGGTGCCCGCCCCTCTCGGCTATCGCGGGTTCCCGAAAAGCGTCTGCACCTCTCTCAATGAAGAGATCTGCCACGGCATCCCGGGAGTGATCGTTTTGAAGGAAGGCGACATCATCAACGTCGACGTGACCACCATTCTCAACGGCTACTACGGCGATGCCAGCCGGATGTTTATGATCGGCCGCGTCAGCAAGCAGGCCCGGAAACTCGTCGGGGTGGCCCGGGAGTGCCTGAACCGGGGCATCCGGATGGTGAAAGCCGGAAACCGGTTCGGGGATATCGGGTGGGCCATCCAGGAACACGCCGAAGGGAACGGCTTTTCGGTTGTCCGCGACTACACCGGACACGGGATCGGGAGCGAGTTTCATGAGGCCCCCAACGTCTGCCATTACGGCAGGAAGGGGACCGGCAAGCTGATTCGGCCCAACATGGTCTTTACCATCGAGCCGATGATAAACGCGGGGACGTACAAATGCCGCCTCTTGCCGAACGGCTGGACGGCGGTCACCCGGGACGGTTCTCTCTCCGCCCAGTGGGAGCACACGGTCCGGGCGACGGAGAGCGGCGTGGAGATTCTCACCGGGTGATGAGGTAATACATATTAATGAGTGTTGGGCATTAACCTGATTACACCTCGAGCAACACGAAGATACAATACCCGGAGTACTGGAGTGATGGAATAATGGAGTGGTGGAATTGGCCGGGGAGACCACGCTCAGAAGCCCGTTACTCCATTACTCCAGTGCTCCAATACTCCAAGCATATTATCTTCGCATCATTTCTGGTTAAAATGTTGCTTGCAATAGTATGAAAGCAGTGGAAAAACAAAAAGTCCTGGTGGTCGAGGATGAGCCCGCCATCGCCGACACCATCACCTATGCCCTGAGCACGGAAGGGTTCAAGCCGCTCCGGGCCGCCACCGGTCTCCGGGGGAAAGAGTTGCTGGGGCGGGAAGACATCTCCCTTGTCATCCTGGACATCGGACTCCCCGACGGGGACGGGTTTACTCTCTGCCGGGAGATCCGGAAGACATCGGATATACCCGTTATCTTTCTCACCGCCCGTTCCGAGGAGATCGACCGGGTAGTGGGGCTGGAGATCGGGGGTGACGACTACGTGGTCAAGCCCTTCAGCCCCCGTGAACTCACCGCCCGGGTCAAGGCGATCCTGCGCCGCCGGAACGCGCCTGCCTCACAGCCGGCCGGAGAACCCGATGCCGGACCGATCCCCTTCCAGGTAGATGAAGAGCGTCTCCGGGTCTCCTACTTCGGAACCCCGCTCGATCTCTCCCGCTATGAGCTGGGTATTCTCCGGGTTTTGATCCGCCAGCCCGGGCGCGTTTATTCCCGCCGGCGGCTGATGGAACTGGTCTGGGAGGAGCCGGAGTGCAGCTGGGAGCGGACGGTTGACGCCCATATTAAATCGCTTCGGCGCAAGCTGCGGGAGGTCAGGCCGGACGAGGAAGCGATCAGAACCCACCGGGGGCTCGGCTACTCCCTGAAGGAAGACTGGTGAGCATCCGAACCCGGCTCATTCTCACCTTCCTCCTGATCGTCGGGGTGGGGTTCTATTTCTTCATCGACTGGGTTCTCGACGACCTGAAGATCCGTTACCGGGAGTCGACGGAGGAGCCCCTGGTCGATACGGCCTATCTTCTGGCCTCCCTGCTCTCCCGGCAGGCGGTTGACGGCACCGTCAGAATCGAGACCTTCCGCTCCGCCTTTGAGAAAGCCCACCGGGAGGCCTTTTCCGTACCCATCCACGATCTGATCAAGATCGGTGTCGATATGAGGGTCTATGTAACCGATGACCGGGGGATTGTACTCTACGACTCGGACGGAGGAAGGGACGAAGGGAAGGATTACTCTAACTGGAACGACGTCTATCTCACACTCCGGGGAGAATACGGAGCACGCTCCACCCGCCGCGATCCGGAAAATCCCGCGTCAACCGTCTTTCATGTCGCCGCCCCGATCCGGGATGAGGAAGGCACGATCATTGGTGTGGTGACCGTCTGCAAACCGCTGGCCAACGTCAACCTCTTCATCCGGATGGCCAGGCGGAACATCCTCATCGCCGGGATCGCCGCCGCACTGGCGGTCATCATTCTCGGAATCCTGGTCTCGCTCTTTATCACTCGGCCGATCGGCAAGCTGACCCGCTATGCCCGCTCGATCCGCGACGGCGGACGGCCGGCGCTTCCCCGGCTGGGTAAAAATGAGATCGGAGAACTGGGGGAGGCCATGGCCGAGATGCGGGAGGCGCTGGAAGGGAAGAAATATGTCGAACAGTACGTACAGACGTTAGCCCACGAGATCAAGAGCCCTCTTTCCGCCATCCGGGGCGCGGCCGAACTGCTGGAGGAAGAGATGCCTTCCGACCGGCGGCAGCGCTTCATCGCCAACATCCGGACGGAAGAAGACCGGATCCGGCGAATGATTGAACGGCTGCTGGAACTTGCTTCACTGGAGAATCGGCAGGGACTGGAAAAGATCGAAAAGTGCGATCCGGGACGGGAGATCGAGGAGGTCATCGAAAGTTTTCAGCCTCTCCTGAAATCCGGCCGGATTGAGTTTGTCGACCGGGGCGACACGGCCGTCTCCATTCGCGGCGAGCGGTTCCTCATCCGCCAGGCGATCGCCAACCTGATCCAGAACGCCCTCGACTTCACTCCACCGGGCGGCACGATCCGGGTAGCACTGCGCCGCGGCAGCGATTCCGTCTCGGTGGTAATTGAAGACCCCGGGCCCGGTATCCCCGATTACGCCCGGGATAAGATCTTCAATAAATTTTACTCGCTGCCCCGCCCCGGGACCGGCGCCAAGAGCACGGGTCTGGGCTTGAGCTTCGTCAAAGAAGTCGCCGACCTCCACGGCGGCGCCATCGCCCTGGAAAACCTCCCCGTCGGCGGCGCCCGCGCCATCCTTACCTTTCCTTATTTAACCCCTAACGCTTGACCTGTTTTGTTAAATAAGGAATCCGCCTGTCTCGCCTGGATAGTTACCGCGCAATTACGGAACAGGTACAGCCCCAGATTTTTCACGCATTTTTCACTCTCCTTTCACGCTCTTTTCACACGGCAGTCGTAAGTTCTTCCCGTCATTCAATGAAAAACCCTGCCGCATGGCGGGGAAAGGAGGTCCGTGTGAAAAAGGTGATCATCAACGCCAACACCATGAGGGAATAATAATGAAGACCGCTATTAAGCCTCTTACACCGGTTGTCTACTCAACTTCGATCCTGCTGGTCATAGGAGCGTTTCTTGTCGTACTGGGCATATTCAATGGAAGTTTGGAATGGGATATCTTTTCTCCCCGGGTTGAAGCCGTCCTCTGGGGGATATTCTATTCCAGCGTGGCCCTCGGGAGCTTCGGAGTCGCCCTGAGCGTGGTTCTCGGAATCCATCAGATCGTCACATCGTTCCGGTTCCTTACTAAAGAACGGCACCTGCCGGAGCCTTCCCGGTTCAGATATATCAGTTTCATGCTCTGGCTCACTGCCATTATGGCCGGGATCGTGGTCATCTGCGCCTTTGTCAATTACCGGGTGCAGATTCATCGAACCGATGTCTTCACCCGGCTGGCCACAGAGCAGATGGCTCACTTCGGTCCGAAGCTGGCCCGATTGCTCCAGCCGGTATCATCCCCCCCTCAAGACCATGTTCCGCGGAAGATCTACGACCTGATCCACACCCTCGATAACCTCTCTTTCGTTTCCCGCACGACGCTTTACCTGCCGGACCCCGAGGATGATTCCGCCTTGTGGGGGTACACGGCCTGGCGGGATTATAAAAAAGAGGACGGATTTGCCCGATTTTTTATTGCCCGGGATTTCGAGAAAGCCATGGAAGAGGCGCTCGACGGGAACCCGGAACTTTTGCAGGAGTTCAATCGCCGCAGGGAATTCACCCGGTATTTCATCGTCTTCAATGAAAAGGGATCCGCCGTGGCTGTTATCCGGATAGACGGAAACCCGCGGGAAAATTTCCGGGATTATGCTCTCTGATTACTGAATTCGTTGAGCATGGAATATCCGTGATTCATAGAAAGCGGCTTATGAATGTAAAAATGATCCTTCCGACTCTGACCGAGGCTTTCGGTCCTTACTGGCGATCTATAAAGTATTCTCTATTTCCACCACTCGGTCTGGCAACTCTTGCCAGCTACTTGGAAGAGAAGGATGAGATAGAGATCCAGGACGAGCATGTTGAGGAACTCCGCCTCGATGATCGCCCCGACCTGGTTGCCATTCAAGTATATGTCACGTCGGCGTATCGTGCGTACGAGATCGCGGATTATTATCGTTCCCGGGGAGTGCATGTTGCACTGGGGGGACTGCATGTCACCTCTTTGCCCGACGAAGCGGCCCGGCATGCCGATACCATTTTTCTTGGTCCCGGTGAGGACACCTGGCCTCGATTCCTCCGGGATTTCAGAGCCGGCTCTCCCCGCCGACGGTATACTTCCCGGAATCGGACTCTGATCGGGCTTCCGAAAATGAGGAGAGAACTGATCAAGCGGTATCTGTACCTTGTCCCAAACTCAATCATTGTATCTCGCGGATGCCCCTATCATTGTGATTTTTGTTACAAAGACCCCTTCTTTCGAGGAGGGAAGTCATTCTATACCCGGTCAGTGGATGATGTTCTGGAGGAGATCAACCAGCTTCCCGGTCGTCATCTTTACTTCCTCGACGATAACCTCTTCGCCGACCGGCGATTCGCGTTGGCTCTTTTCGAACGTATGCGGGGGGTGGGGCGATTGTGGCAGGCAGCCGCTACGGTTCGGTCTGTTTTTGATGACGACCTTCTCCGAAAAGCCGAACAGGCCGGGCTGCGCAGTCTCTTTATCGGTTTTGAGACGTTGGATAGAGCAAGCCTTAAAGAGCAGGGCAAGGAGCACAACGCAAATCTAAATTACCAAGAGGCGGTACGACGTATCCATGATGCCGGGATCATGATTAACGGAAGCTTTATTTTCGGCATGGATAATCACGATGAATCGGTCTTCGGTCGAACGGTGGAGTGGGCAGTGGAAGCGGGCATTGAGACAGCCACCTTCCATATTCTTACCCCATACCCGGGAACGGCTTTATATGATCGGATGGCAAAACAAGGGCGTCTGCTCCACCGCAACTGGGATCTGTACGATACCCGGCATGTTGTGTACCGGCCTGCCGGTATGACTCCCGCCGCTCTGGAAGAGGGTTACTGGCGAGCATATCGACATTTTTATCGGTGGGGTTCCATCATGAAAGGCGCTAACTCTAATAAGTCACCGGCGGGATTTATCCGTCATCTTGCTTTGGCAGGGGGATGGAAGAAGTCTGAACCGTTATGGGACTGGATCATCCGTCATAAGCAAATAAGGCGAATGCGCCCACTGCTGGAGAGTATCCTCTCCGAGTTTGGCCGACACCCCTCCCCCGGACTATCGGATCCAGGACGGCCTTCATCGCGCTCCCGGAGGAGTTGGGAAAGAAGTACGGCTTCATCGCACAACAGTATACCGCCGGCCAGTTGTAGGGGCTGGACGGGGTGAAGACGGCCGTGGTCCCCGAGCTCTTTTAGATATCACTCCTGCTCAGACTTATTGCTGAGGAATCACTTCGGCTTTGTAAAACCATCCTGGGGATCTTCTGCCGTCCCGCTGTGCTGGCAGATTTTTCAATCCCAGTTTCCAGACAACTTCACCAGCTGGCGTTACTTCAAGGATCACTGACTCTTCCTCGCCTTTAAGCACTCCGACTAGAAGGGTATTCCCGTTTGGCAACCTGTCAGCATCCCTGGTAGTTCTTAGGCCAGGGTAACTGAATTTCCAGATGGTTTCTCCTGTAGCCCTGTCTATTTCTACTGCTTGATAAGGGGCATCATTCTGAATAGCAATAAGCATGTTGTCATTGGGAAGGATTTCAGGTTCGTGGGGATCAACATTTTTGCCAAAGGAACTCCAGTCATACGACCAGACCAGTTCTCCCTGAGGATCTACTTCAACTGTGAGATAAAAATTCCTCATACAAATTACCGTATTACCATTTTTCAACCGGGTAACAGCATTGGTATGAGTCCAGCCGCCTTTATCAATAACCTGATAGGGGTCTTTGTTAAAATCTTTCTTTGCCTTCCACAACCAGACAATTTTCCCTGTCGGATCCACTTCCTTTACCTGAGCATCATCTTTTTTGTCACCGCCTCCCCAGACAAAAATAGTATTGCCATTTTTCAAACGATCAGCATCGTGTGATATTTCATTATCCAGATATTTCCAGACAATTTCGCCATTACGGTTAATTTCATATACCCCCTTACGGGGAAATACAACTAATATATTATTATTAGCCAGCAATTCAACATCAAGTCCAGGATTAGTATATTTCTTCAGAGAATCGGGCAGCTGATATTCCCAGACGACCTTACCATCTAGATCCACCTCTACTATTCTGGGATTTTCCGGGTGTGTAATCGCGAATAACCTTGTGCCATTACATACCTTATCCTTCTGACAGATATACACAACTAACTCTCCCGGGCCTTGTTGTGCCTGCCGTTGTCCCCCTGCCTCAGATACAATACGTTGTTGCCCTCTCTGCCTGGCCTCTTCTGACTCCTCCCTGGTGATAAATCCATCACCATTTTTATCACGTTTTGTGAATTCATGTGCCGGACCACGGAATTCTTCAGGTGACAGTCTTTCATCACAGTTTCGGTCATCACGATCAAAGGGGGATTTACCCCCAATACGTTGAATCTGAGCCATAACCGCTAAAGAACAAAAAGTAAAAATCATCACTAGAAAAATTATGATAACAATGTATTTTTTACTCGTTCTATTCATTCTATCACTCCCTTTTAAATTGATAAGAAATTGCTTTTCGCGCTTTCCTGGCGACCACCCCTCTTCCAAGATGAAGAGCCGGTTTCATGCTTTGAATTTTGGATGAAGAGCATGGAAAAATCAAGCGCGAAGTATGACCGGCCATGTTGCGGGCCTATTGATCACCCCGCGTTGTTGCAGGGAGGCGTCTGCGGCGGAAAAGTGACGGCAGGCAAACGTGCGGGGAACGGGCCGGAGTTTCCAACGGCTGAAGCCATAAATACCGGTTCCGGGTTAAGATTACCATTTTGAGTTTCCCCATTTCCGGTGCTACCATGGCGAAATGATACGGATAACCCGGGACATCGCCCTGGAAGAAAAAGAGCTCAGGGAGGAGTTTATTCGCGCCCCGGGACCCGGGGGCCAGAACGTGAACAAGGTGGCCACCGCGGTCCGGCTCCGCTTCGATCTTAAAAACTCCCCTTCCCTTCCCGGGCCGGTCCGGGAACGGGCGGCCAGTCTGGCCGGGAGCCGGGTCAGCGGGGAGGGGATTCTGGTCATCGAGGCCCGGCGAGACCGGACCCAGGCATCAAACCGCCGGGACGCGCGGGAACGGCTGATTGACCTGCTCCGGCGGGCGGCGCGCCCACCGCGACCGCGCCGGAAGACCAGCCCGACCCGGGCGTCCCGAGAACGGCGCCTGGAAGCGAAACGCCGGCAGAGCAGGGTGAAAAAGGTGCGGAAGCCGGTCCTGCCGGACGATGATTAAAAAGAACAAACTTCGAACATCGAACATCCAACTACACAGTAATCAGAAGGCAGCCGTTATGCTGGACCTTGAAAAACTGGAACACATTCTAAAGGAGCACCCCCCCTACCGGCAACGGCAGGCCAAAGAGGCGGTCTTCCGGCATCTCGACAGCTCGTGGAAAGAGGCGACCGCGCTCCCGAAAGACCTGCGGGAGGTCCTGGAGCGGGAGTGCCCGCTCGTGATCGACTCCGCACTGACGGAAGCCGCCGACCGGAAAACGCTGAAGGGAGCAATCCGGCTCGCGGACGACGAGACGATAGAAACGGTCCTGATGCGCCACCGGGGAGACCGGAACACGGTCTGCGTCTCCACCCAGGCCGGGTGCGGTCTCGCCTGCGATTTCTGCCTGACCGGGGACAGGGGATTCGTCCGGAACCTGACGGCGGGGGAGATCGCCGGGCAGGTCGTTCTCTTCGCCCGGTATCTCAAGCCCGCGGATCAGCGGGTCAACAACGTGGTCTTCATGGGGATGGGGGAGCCGTTTCTCAACTATGACGCCGTCCTGGCGGCGATCCGGATTCTCAACAACCGGGACGGTTTGAATATCGGCGCCCGGAAAATCTCCATCTCCACGGTCGGCGTCGTCGAGGGGATCGACCGGCTGGCCGGCGGGACGCTCCAGGTTAACCTCTCGCTCTCGCTCCACGCCCCCGACGATGCATTGCGGGGACGTTTGATGCCGATAAACAAAACCTATCCGATCGGAGATATCCTGCGGGCGACCGCCCGGTACATCGACCGGACGGGACGGCGGGTGATGATCGAGTACCTTCTCCTGGGGGGCGTCAATGATTCCCCGGATGACGCGCAGAAGCTGGCCTCCCTCTTAAAAAGACACCTTGACCGTCTCTTCTTCGTCAACCTCATCGCCTACAACCCGACCGGGAAATACTCCCCGTCGCCGGCCCGGGCGGCCGGGGAGTTCGCCCGGGCGCTGGAGAGGGACGGGATCCGAGCGACCCGGAGATACCGGTTCGGGCGGGAGATCAAGGCCGCCTGCGGCCAGCTGGCGGGGGAAGGGAAACAGCACCCCGGAGAGGACGGCGCCTGAGCGCCGGCGCGGATGACTCCCCGGCGGTTTCCCCTTGCTTTTCCGCCCGGATTATGCGACTGTGCGATGACCCGCCGCGACGGCGGATAACACGGATGAAGACCATGGAAGAGAAAACAGGGACCACCCGGCAGATGATGAAAGCATCCCCGCTGATCACCTATCCCCTCCTCTTCATCTCCGGGGTTATTTTTATGGCCGTCCTCAGCCTCCTGAAATCAATCTTCATCCCCTTCGCGCTCGCGATCTTTCTCTCCTACATCCTCTACCCGGCCGTCATCCTGCTGACCAGGATAAAAATCCCTTACGGGATCGCGGTCACCATCGTCCTCATCCTCTTTTTGGGCGTATTTCTGGCGGTCGGGGTGATCATCGGCGGCGAGATCAGCGATTTTATTCAGGCGGTCCCGCAGTATCAGCAGACGCTGAAGTATCACCTGGGGCGGGCGCTCGCGGCTTACAGCAGCCTGGTGGAACGTTTCGCGGCGGCGCTGCCGGGGGAACCGGTCCCCAGCCAGGCTTCCGGGAACACCGCCTCCCTCCTCTCCGGGATCATCGGCAATCTCTTCTCCGGTCTTCTCTCCGTCTTCTCCATCATTTCCGATTTCATCCTCATCTTCTTTATCCTGGTCTTCCTCCTGGCCGGCGCGAAGGATTTCAAGAAAAAGCTCACCACCGCCTGGGGGACCGGGGAAGAGGACCGGGCAGGGTCGATCGTGAAAGCGATCAACGAGGGGATCGGCGGATACATCATCATTCGCTCGACGATCAACCTAGGGCTGGCGTTCGTGGTGACGATCGTCCTGCTCATTTTTGACATCGATTACGCCTACATCTGGGGACCCTTAACCGGGATACTCAATTTCATCCCTTACATAGGGG
The DNA here is from genome assembly GCA_043804695.1 of PVC group bacterium. Taxonomy (GTDB): domain Bacteria; phylum Auribacterota; class Erginobacteria; order Erginobacterales; family Erginobacteraceae; genus CAWGIE01. Next base: position 20,389 of record JAZDIV010000040.1, read on the forward strand.
CCTTCCTGGCACTGATCGGGCCGATCGTGGTCGCCCTCTTCCAGCATAACTCATACTGGACGGCCATCTTCTTACTCCTGACCATCGTCCTCATCCAGAATGTCGAGGGCAATATTCTCACCCCCTTCTTTATCGGGAAGAGAGTGAATCTCAACCCGCTGGCCGTGCTGCTGGGACTGATCCTCTGGGGGTTTGTCTGGGGGCCGGTGGGGATGATCCTGGCCACCCCCCTGACCACCTGCTTCAAAATCCTCTGCAATCACGTTGAACCGCTGAAGCCGATCGGGAGCCTCCTCGGCAGCAACGTAAAAGAGGGCTGAAGACCTGAAAATAAAAAAAACAGCCCTGATCCTGACCGCGACTACCATCATCTCCCTCATCTACTTCCTGGTGGGGAACCCTTCCTTCTACGAAAGATACCTGGGGAGCTTCACCGAAGGGGGAACGTTCGGGTTCCTGGCTCCCAGCCTCTACCAGTTCGCGGTCACGCTGATCCTTTTCTTCTTCCTCCCGATCCTGATCATCAAGAACGCCTTCCACGAAAAACCCGGGGATTACGGGTGGCAGGTCGGCGACCGGAAGGCCGGCTGGCTCTCTCTAACCTGGGGGGTGCCCCTCGTCCTGGCCATGGCCTGGCTGTCGTCCGGGCAGCCCGCCTTCCGCGATCAGTATCCGCTCTTCATCTCCCGCCTCGATGACTTTCCCCTGAAAGGTCAGAATATCACCGTCTTTATCCTCTACGAGTTCACCTACATCTTTTATTACATCGGGTGGGAGTTCTTCTTCCGGGGGTTCGTTCTTTTCGGGCTGCAAGGCCGTCTGGGGGTCATCGGGGCGCTTCTCTTCCAGGCGGTCATATCCACGCTCCTGCACGCCTCCAAACCTCTCCCGGAACTGATCGCGGCCTTCCCGGGAGGGGTCATCTTCGGCCTGGTGGTCCTCCGCTGCCGGTCGCTCCGCTCCGTGATCTTCGCCCACTGGCTGCTCGGCTTCTCCCTCGACTTGTTTATTTTGCTCCGTTAACACCTCTCGTATCCCGGTTTTTATTCACCCAACCTCATTCTCTTTTTCAGACGGATCGGTCGGATCGGACAGATCAGGCGGATTATTTCCCTCGGAGCAAAGCGGCACCGGCATAAGCCGGTTTACGGGCGTTGCGGGGTGGAGTCCTTCGTGGTAGTATAACTGATCATATCCCATGCAGATCTCCCGATATAACCGGATCTCGGAATGGCTGATCGTCGCCTACCTGGCCTTTCTCTCGATCTTCATTCTCACCTTCAGGGGATTCATCACCGCCTGGCTGCCGCTCCTGGCCGCCCAGGCGGCAGCCGGGACGGTTCTGATCGTGCTGGTGAAAGTGCAGAGCACCCGCCCGGATCAGCCGGTCCTCCGCGTGATCAGGAATTGGCTCCCCCTCCCCTACATCCTCTTCGGCTACAAGATGGTTCACTTCCTCATCAACAGCGACCGGAATCCGGGTTTCATGACCATTCGGGATGGGTGGCTGATCGCCGCCGACCGCTATCTTTTTGGTGGCGACCCGACGGTCTGGCTCCAGCGGATCACCGATCCCTGGCTGACCGAGCTGATGCAGATCGTCTATGCCGCAAACTACTTTCTCCCCCTGATCCTGGTCCTGGCGCTCTATCTGAAGAGGGAGAGGATACCCTTCCAGCAGTCCGTCTTCGTCATCACCCTGGGGTACTTCCTCTCCTTTCTCGGGTACTTCATCATCCCGGCCATCGGCCCCCGCTTCACCATTCTCCACCGGGTCCCCCTCCAGGGGGTCTTCATCCGGGAGACGCTGGAGCGGCTTAACTACTGCCTGGACTCCTGCCCCCGGGACTGTTTCCCCTCCGGGCACACCGAGATCCCCCTGCTCACGCTCTGGCTGGCGTCTCGCTTTCAACGGGGGCTGTTCCGGGTCTATCTTCCGATCGTGGCCGTCCTAGTCTGTTCGACCGTCTATCTCCGCTACCACTACGTCGTCGACGTGCTGGCGGGGATGGCGCTGGCCGGAATTGTGATCGTGCTGGCGAAGAAAGCGGAGAGGAGGATGGGGAAAAGAAGATCGAACGTTCAACCTCCAACCTTGAAGAATGACGAAAGAAATCTTAAATCCCAATGACCAGAGTACGACCGCGATAACTATCAAAGAAATCAGAGTAATCAGGTGCTATTAGTCAGTCCATAATTGTATGGACATGTCATTGCGAGGAGCGGAGCGACGAAGCAATCTCAACTCTATGCACAGCAAGAGATTGCTTCCCGCCACGCTTTGCTCGCGGCTTCGGCTGGCGCTCGCAATGACCGCGATCCTTGATGTAAATCCTACAACGGTCGGATTAATAACAATCCGGGGGCGAGGCGGGGGGACAAAAGATAAACATCGACCGTTCAACGCTCAACTTTAAATTGCGCGGATCGGCCGCACCGTTACACCGTGCAACCGAATAACATTTTTTCCCGGAAGAATGTTATTCGATGATCAGGGGGTACTGTTTATCGTAATCCCCGACCTCGAGGGCGACCGTTTCACCGTCCAGAAGCCTAAAACCGGCTTCTCTCTCCACCCGCCCCCCGTCGATCTCCTGGTAAGCTTTCGGGGCCCGAGTGACAAACCCCCCGAAAGGAGTGAGCACGATCAGGTCGCCCTCCGGCTTGATCTCCAGATCGTCCGCGCCGACGTACCGGAAAACCAGCCGGGAGGGATCGGCCCCGGGGAGAACGGTATAGAGCTGCCGGAGATTAGCGCCCTCGAAGTAGCACTTGACATCAATCCCCGGGTAGAGATCGCGGTAGAACACCTCCTCCAGGGTGGGGATGTTGCTCCGCCAGTTCTCCTTTGATCCGATAAAGTAATTGATCTTCCCGGGGAGCTCCCGTGCCCCCTCCAGCCGGGCGGCCGGGCCGGGATCCCGGAACTGCTGCCGGAAGACCAGCCGGGTGAATGACCGGTTCTCCTCCCGGTCATCCCCGGGCCGGACCGGTCCGCCGCCTTCTTTTTCCTCTTCCTCTTCATCCGGGGGGTTCTTCTGGAGGAAGTCAAAGACCACCTCGGTGTCGGTCAGGTAAACCGTCCCCCGCGGGCCCTTGACGTAGTACCTGACCGCCCCGTCCAGCTGACCATCGTTGCGGATGAAATAAGGCGGCACCGTGCCGTAGGAGGCGGAGGCCGGCGCGGGCGGAGGAGCGGCGGGAGCAGATGCCGCCGGTTCCGGTTCGGCCGCGATCACCGGCGGTTCGATCGCCGGGGGCGGGGCCACGATGACCGTTTCAACCGTTTCGGCGACACGCGCCTCCTCCTCGGTCCGGGGCGCTGTTTCGGCCGGGGGCGGGACGGAAGCGGAGGCGGGCATCCGTGTCTTCCTGCCGCGGGGACGATAGATCGCCGAAGCCGGGCGGTCGCGGAAGGGGCGCTCAGTCGCTGCGGCGTCGCCCCGGACCACGATCTCCCCGGTGACGGCGAAGACCGCCACCCCCGTTCCTCCCCGGGAAGCCGGAGCTGCCGCCCCCGGGCGGCGGGAGGCGGACCACTGGGCAGCAAGTCCACTCGCGGGTAACGCAATGACGCCGACCATAAGAAACAATCCTGTAATATATATTCGTTTCACGTGGATTCTCCTTTCAATAAATTAGCGCCTTCGGCGCTACTTTATACTGGCCCCCCGATTGAATCAATCGAGGGGGCTGTTGGTTAATTAAAATATTTTCACTGAGGCAACATGATAAAAAAGCCTTATAACCTCAGCCAATATTTACCCCATGAAATATAAATTATCAGTCGGCTTCAGATATACCGTTCTTATTTTTTCTCCCCGATTGAATAAATCGGGGAGAAAAAATAAGATTATAGGCCCGATAATTCCTTGTTCTTCGGGTACTCCACGGTAAAGCCGAACTCGATGGTTTTCTTGCCGCCGGCGGGCACCGTCAGTTTCCAGCTCAGGATGCCGGGCTGCTCCCTGTCCGCAATTTTGACCGGCTCCGGGGCGGCCTTATCCAGCTCAACCGTGATCTCGGGACTCTGAGAGACCGGGATCTGATCGAAGACGGTGATCTCCGCGGGAGCGCTACGGAAGTTCTCCAGGGTAATCCGGAAGCTGTACTGCTTGTACCCGGTGCCTCCTTTGAAGAGACCTCCCTTCTCGGTCGACTCCCCGACCAGTTCCCGCTCGATCTTGATATCCTCGTCGATCCCCAGGTAGAGGTCGTACTTTTCACCCGGGGCGACGGTCTCCAGGGAGGAGGTCCCCACGAAGTCGGGGCCCAGGAAGAGGTTGACCTTTCCGGCCAGGAGGGGGTACGCGGCCCGGTTCTGACAGCGCGCGGTCAGGTAGGCGTACTCCGCCAGCTTGGGTGTCGCAGTATAGAAAAACTCGGCCTTGATCTCCATCCGGTCAACCGACATGCCGTGGAAGGCACCGTCGGAAGGAATCTCCTGGCGGCGGGGGATCTCGAAGGTGACCGCCGCACCGGCCTTCTCGGCCCGTGCCTGATCGAAAGATACCTCCATATCCTTCTCCTCGTCCATCCCCCGGACAGCGTACAAACCAGCCTCCGCCACCTCCATCGGGGGAGCGGCCGGAGCCCGACCCATAGAGTACGCGATACCCTTACTCCTTTCCGGCGGCTGGTAGATGCTTATATACCAGGGGGAGAGTTCTGCCGGCCGGCCGCCGATCGAGGGGCGGGCGGTGGAAAGGGCCAGGGAGACGTCCTTCCAGTCCTCCCCGGTCTTCTGGCGGACCTCGGCCCGGTAGGTAAAATCGACCAGGCCCCGGTCATGAACGGCCCGGGCGTCGTAAACCGGGCGCCAGGTCGCCCCCCGGATCACGTAGGAGATCTCCAGCTTCAGGGTGGAAGGCCGGGCCGCCTCGACCGATACCGCGATCTCCTTCGCCTCCTTCGAGACAAAGGATTCGATCTGACTGAGCTTTTTCTCCAGAGCCTCGATCTTTTTTTCAAGCTCCCTCTTTTCCACCTTTAGCTTCCGTTCCTCCGCGAAGACCGTCTGGGAGGACTGGCCGATGAATTCGATGACCTTGTTCCACTCCCCGGGCTGAGGTGAAGCCTGGAGCATCTCCACCGAGATCTTTTCCGGGACGGAGGACTGGATGGAGGCGATGAACTTTCTCTGCATCAGCAGGGTCTCCAACCCGTTGTCAATGGCGGCGCGGTCCTCTTTCAACCCCTCGATCTCCTCGGCGAGCTTATCCACCTCCTCCCGGCGGGGGTCGGTCAGGAAGGTCTTTCGCACCTCGGTCCCGGTAATGGTGACAGGGACCTCCGCCTGACCCGAGACCCGGACGGAATCGTCCAGAAACCCCGGGGGAAGATCGGAGACGGTCACTTCCCCGGCGCCGGCCGGAAGAGAAACCTCACCGATCCGGGTCACCATCGCCCGGTCCTCGTATACCACCACCCGGGAGATCGTCGTCTCAATCTCCCCGGCCTTTAATTGAGGCAACATCAAGACCAACCCCATTAATGCAACGAATATCTTGTTCATAATTTTTCCCTTCGATTGAGCCCGGTAAAGTGGAACGACATCGAGACCCGCCCCTATATACGCTTGAGCCGGATCATTTGGGATCGAATAAGTTACGCAACCTTTTTTATTAGTAAAGTTGCAATCATGTAATTATAATATATCATCGAAATTGTAACAGTATAATTTTTCCGCAAAAAATTAGGAGGAAAAAGTATTGATCTGGAGGGATCACAAACGTCTGGCGGCCCAGATGGCCGACGCGTTCAATCTCGGGAAATACCGGGATGCCCTGATCGATGGCTCGGTCGAGCCGGACCGGAAACGGACCCTGACCCACACCTGGCCGAAAGCCCGGCGGACGGCCCGGGCCGGTCTCTACCGGGCCCGCCAGGCCTTCCTGAAGGGCAACCTGAAACGCTGCGCCCGGTTCCTGGGCGTCGTCTCCCATCACATCGCCGACGGGATGGTCCACGAGACCATCGACACCTACCACCGGTCGAAGGAACATTCCCGGATCGAGGACGAACTGGGGGACATGGTGGAGATATCCGCGCTGCCGGCGATCGATTCGGCCGGGGAAGGACTGGTGGACGGCGAGTTCGTCTTCGGGGAGATCGACGCCCTGGTCCGGGAAGGGCTGGACAACAAACGCCTGGGAAGGGCGCTTTCCCTTCTCTGCAGCGCCGTTCTCAGCCCGCCGGAAGCCCCCGAGGAACTGATCGAGACGCGGCGGCTCTTCGTCGAACGGATCAGCCGGCCGGCGATCAAAATCCTGGGCATCGCCGCGGCCGCGGCGGGTGCCGCCGGCGCGCTCATTTTCCACGATCCCCTCTGGGTTCTCCTCCTCCCTTTTGCCTTCCTGGCGACCGGGAAGGCCGCCGTCTTCCGTCTTTTCGCCCGCTTCAGCTGGCTGCCGACGGCGACCGCTCTCGTCGGCCTCATCCATCTCTGGCCGGAGTGGGGGAAGTTGGTTCTGACCGCTATCCTGGCCGGTCTTTCCCTCTATCTCTTCACCTTCCCCGACTTGAGCAGGCTGAGCGAGAAGTGGTACCGAATAAATTAGCTCGCTTCGCGCGCTAATTTATTCTATTAATCATTGCGCAAAGCGCAAGGTTCATATGAATCAACAGGAAGACAAGATCAAGAGTCTGATCAACAGGGGAGTTCGGATACTCCGGCCGGAGACGGTGGAGATCGGGGAAGAGGTTGATCCGGACCGGATCTCGAAAGAAAGGGTCACCGTCTATCCCGGCTGCCGGATCTACGGGGAGGACACCCTGATCATGGCCGGCGCCGCCCTCGGATTGGAGGGGCCCGCCACCATCGTCAACTGCCGGATCGGCCCGGGGGTGGAACTGCGGGGAGGCTTCTTCAAACAGTCGGTTTTCCTGGAGCGGGCCTCCCTGGGCTCCGGAGCCCAGATCCGGGAAGGCTGCCTCCTGGAAGAAGAATCCGGCGGCGCCCACTCGATCGGGCTCAAGCAGACCATCCTCCTCCCCTTCGTCACGCTGGGGAGCCTGATCAACTTCTGCGACTGCCTGATGGCGGGGGGGACCAGCCGGAAAGACCACAGCGAGGTGGGCAGCTCCTTCATCCACTTCAACTACACCCCCAACCAGGACAAGGCCACCGCCTCTCTGATCGGCGACGTACCCCGGGGGGTGATGCTGAACCAGCCGCCGATCTTCCTCGGCGGCCAGGGGGGACTGGTCGGACCCGTCCGGATCGGCTACGGCACGGTGACCGCCGCCGGGACCATCCTGCGCAAGGGCGTGCCCGAAGGGGGAAAACTGATCTGCGAGGCAGGGCGAGACCGGGAGTTCCCCTTTTATCCCGGCCTCTACCGGGAGATTCGGGAGAAGACGGCGAACAACCTCCTTTACATCGCCAACCTCTTCGCCCTCCGCCGCTGGTACCTCGAGGTCCGCTCCCTTTTTCTGGCCGGGGAACGGCCGGGAGAAGCGCTTCACCGGGGGGCGGTGAAGATCCTGGAGACGGCGATCGAGGAGCGGATCCGGCGCCTCCGGGAACTGGCCGGGAAGATGGATCGTTCGGCCGAGCTCTTCGAACAGACGGCGGAGGGGGACACCTCCGACCGCCTCCTCGCCCAGAAACGGGAGCTGGCCGCCCGCTGGGGGGAAGTGGAGGAGGCGCTCCAGGCGGGGGGCGCGGTGGAAGGCGACCGCGGAGAGCGCGATGCTTTCCTGGTTGAAGCGGAGCGCGGCCGGAAGGATGCCGGGGGGGATTACCTGAAAACGATCAAGACCCTGAAACCCGCCGCCGCCGCGGGCGGGACCCGCTGGCTGGAGAGCATCGTGGTCGAGATCAGCCGCCGGGCGCTTGACCCGCTCCCCTCTTTCCGGTGAACCCGGCCCGGTCCGCCCGGCCGGTTCCCTCCGCGGCCGTCACTCCCCACGGATGGCTGAAAACTTCCTCCCGGAAGAAAGTCACCAGCGCCTGCTTGCGGGCCCGTTCCTGCACATGGTAGGGCATCAGCGACGACGGCGACCAGCGCAGCAGTGACATCTCATAATCCATCATCCCACCGTAGGCGTCGTCCAGGTACCAGGCGTACAGCAGCCCGAAAAGGAGACCGGGGGGCAAAAACCCCTCCCGGTCGTTGATGGTGATCCGGTAGACAAGCTCGTCGTCCTCGTCCGGCGCCAGTCGGGCCAGCCGGAGATAGGCGTGGAGCTGGGCGTCGGTCAGGAAGCACTCCCGCTGAGAAGGCGGACGGAGGCGGATCTCGTAGCAGCGGGCCGCGGGGTCGTCGCCCCGCGTCCACCGCCGGCTCTCCAGATAGCGGCCCAGGAGCGACTCGCCGAGGGCGATCAGAAGGTCTTCCTGAAGACGCAGCGGAGTGGCCAGAAGCCGCCGGTGAATTTTCAAGGTCCGGTCTTCCGGGTCGTAATAGCCGAGCACGTTATCCCATTCGGTGGAGCGGCCCCACTCCCCGGACCCCACCAGGCGGACCCCGGTGAAAAACGAGAAATGAGCGGGGCGGATGTCCCGGTTTTCCCAGGCCAGATCGATCATGCATCCTCTGAGCAGCCGGGGCTGGAACCGCTTTCCCCGCAGGGCGACCTCCATCGTCTCCAGGTACTCGCAGAGCGGGGGGCGGCGGGCGCGCTGCCGGCACCGGTCTTCCCCGGGGCGTTGGCCACCGCGGATTCTCCCCTTCCGCCCTCCGGTTAGAAACCGGTGGGCGCAAAAAAGAGTGCGGACGGCGAGGGCGCAGTTGACGGCATCATGGTGGATCACCGACGGCTGCCGGGACCGCGGGGGAGGGAAGAGCATCGCTTCCACCGAGCGGAACCCCATCGCCTCCACCCGCCGCCGGTCCAGGTGAATGGGGATCTTCCCCTCCAGGGCGTAATTCCGAAGGATATTGGCGGGCACATGATCAAGGCTGGCGCTCAGAACCGCATCAAACAGCCCCCCAATCCCGCCCGGGATGTTGCGGTCATAGGCCTCCATCAGCTCGGAGACCAGAAACCCGCGCCCCTCTCCCCGGGGCGAGAGATCGGTCTCGCCTTCCTGGATCCAGAAATTTGCCGTCAGCACTTTCAAGGCCCGCCGGTTGCCGCGGACGGCATCAACCAGGGGGCGGATCTGGAGGAGGGGGATCATGCTGGTGTACAGGCTGCCCGGAGCGTAGACGATCAGGTCGGCCTCCCGGATCGCCCGCAGCACGGCGGGGGGAACCGCCGGCTTCCGGATGAACTCGGCCGTCACCCGCTCGACCGGGAAACCACGGCGGGCCCGGGCCGACTTGCGCTGCCCGTAAACCTCAACCCCGTTGGCGTATCGGAATTTCAGCTGGCCGGGGATGGTGGTGGCCGGGTGCAGGCGGCCGGGAGTCACCCCGATCATCCGGGCCACCTCGTCCAGCCCCTTCCTCGTTGCCCCCGGCGAAGGAGGGCGGTCGGCCCGCCCCGCCGCCCGGAAGATGGCGGCCGTCAGGAGCAGGTTGCCCAGGCAGTGCCCCTCCGGCCGGACGGTCGGACCCGATCCTCCAGGGGAAAGATACGCGCCGAGGGGAGAGAAGTAGGAAGCGAGAGCGGGCGGGCACCAGCGCCGCCAGGAAACGGGCACCGCCAGGAGCGGGTCGCGCAGAACGCGGAAGCCTCCCCGGCGGGCCGGGAAGCGATGGTTGAAGATCCGCTCCAGCACCCGGACCAGATCCAGCACCTCCCGGTCATTCAGCCGCCAGCGGCGGCGCAGGTTCCCGGCCCGGATCAGGGAGAGGCAGGACTTCCGCAGGTCGCCGATTCCGATCATCGGCAGCTGCCGGAGCAGACGGCCGGTCGAACCGCCGTCGTCGGTCGTCACCACCACCACGCTCAGGCGGGGGAAGGTCTCTTTCAGCCCCACAAAAGGGTGATTCGGCCAGTCCGACAGACGGGAATCCCCCCCCACCACGGTGGAGAGTCCCGTCCCGCCGCCCAGGACTACCACCCGGGTATCCCCGGTGTGAAAACGGAGTATGCGCTCGATCAGCCGGTCCGCTTCCCGGGGGAAAGACGCGGCGGCGAAGGAGCTTTTCAGCATCGCTTCGATCAGCTTTTCCGCCGACACCCGCCCCGTCCCGGAAGGCCGCGGTGCCGAATCTTTTGTTGTCTTCATCGCGCCGTAATACTATATCCGGCCGCGGAAGAGCGCAAGCCCGAAACTCCCCCCCCGCCCGCCCTTTTAACAGACGATCGAATGTGATTGAATGTAACGGGCCTCCCCGAGGTCCCCGAGCGCAGAGCACACTGATTACTGATTACTGATTACCGATTACTGATCACCGCTCACTGATCACCGCTCACTGATTACCGATCACTCGAATCCTTGACTGTACTCTCTCCCCCAAGCATGGCATCATTCCCGCGTGCACGCGCCGGACCATAAGATCGTCTCGATCCTGAAGGAAACCGGGCCCCTGACCGGGGGAGAACTGGCCCGGCGGTCCCTGATCGACCTCTTCACCCTCTGGCAGATCTGCCGGAAATCGGCCGGCGTTCAGTGCCGGATTGCCGGGCGGCGGTTTCTCCGGCTGGACCGGTTCGTGGAAGGCTACGCGCGGCTCTCGCCCTCGATCGGGAGAGAGTTCCAGACCTACACCGTGGTCGGCGCGGCCGGTCAGGGGGGGGCGCTCGAGGAAACCGCCCGCCGGCTGGGAGAGGAGATCGGGGAGATCAGCCGGGCCAAGTTCGGCCTGGCCCGGGAGACCATGGCCTCGGTCCTGGGGTCGCTCCCGGAGCGGGAGGCAATCACTGAAGGGGCGTGCTTCATTCTGGCCGGGGATATCACCTACCGGATGGCCCACCGGGACCCCCGGCCGGAGAAAAGCACCGGCAAGACGGTCCGGGGATCGGACCTCGACATCGTGGTGGTGGCCGGGGATGGACTTGATCAGGCGGCGATCGCCTCTCTCGACCGGGCCATCCACGACCGCAAGTATCTCCTGCTCGTCCATCCGCGATACCGAGAAGAGATCGACTACCTGATCAAGACCGTCTCCCGGGTCCGCGCCCAGTTACGGCTCGAGACGTTCGAGTCGATGGTCGCCGGCAAGATTCTGAACGAGGGGCTTTTTCTCTGCGGCAACCCCCGGATCTTCCAGATGGTAAAACAGATGATCCGGGAGGAGGGCCTGCCGGACAAATTCGGGGAGTTGACCGTTCAGGCCCGCCGGAACCGGGAGCAGGCGGAGGATTATCTCCTGAAGCTCCAATCCGACCTCGCCGCCCCCGAATACCGGGACCTTTTCCACACCCGGGAAGAAAGCCTGGAGGGCCTGTACTGAAGCCGCCCGGATCGGGGTCGTCATCCATCATTCCACACGTTATAGATGGCAATCCGGGCTACACCAGCCGGCCAGCCGCCGGGTCCCGGCGGAAAGCGATGTTCTCAACCGGCACCGAGGCCGACCGCGAGCTGACATCCTCCACCTCGATCCCCCGTTTTTCTACCGCCGGCAACTTCGCCAGCACCTCCGCCGCCGCGGCCCGGTCCAGAACATAGATCACGTCCCTTCCCTCCCGGACGGCCCGATGCCCGTACGATATCGGGACCGAGCAATCCGGCTCCATCAGGAGCGACCGTGCGAGCGGCTCCGCCTTGCGCGGCCCGTTGGCGACCAGTAGCACCGTTTGAGCCCGGTAAACCAGGGGGGCGCTCATCGAGACCGCATAGCGGGGGCTCGAGTCCCGGTCCGGGAAGTGCCCGTCGGCGATCGCGTTCTCGATCGTATTGTCGTCGAGCCGGACCAGGAGCATACCCTGGTCATCGAAGGGGATGCCGGCCTCGTGAAATCCGACGTGGCCCCGCCCGCCGACACCGATCAGGTGAAGATCGATCCCGCCCCCCGCCTCGATCTTCGACTGGTAAGCGTCTAAAATGTCCCGGCGGATCCGGCGCAGGCAGGGGGAGACGGCCTCGGCCCCGATCACGATCGCCCGGCCCCGGTCCCCGCCCCGCTCTTTCCAGTCAGCCGGGTGATCGGCCAGCGCGGAGATCAGTTCTTCCTGCTCGATCACGGTCGCGGCCGGGAGATTGGCCTCCCGGAACCTGGTCCGGAGCAGGCCGAAAAGTTCCTGGATCATGAAAAAGCAATAACTCTCCGGGTGGAGGGCCCGCTGCTGGGCGTTCTCGCCGGGCAGGCCGACATACTCGTCGAGGTTGAAGCTGGTCACCCGGGCGGGGTCAAACCCGCCCCCGTTGGCGATCTTGGCCAGATGCTTGTAGAGCCCGGTCGGCGTGTTCCCGGTCGCCAGGCCGAGGCGGACGCCGTTCTTCGCCGCCAGGTTTTGCTGAATGTTTCCGGCCATGATCCCGGCCGCCGCCTCGCTCATGTGATCGAAGTCGCGGGTGATGATAACCTTGAAGCCCATTCCTGTTTCTCCTTATTCGAATTTCCCCTGAGTCAGCCGCTCCAACCGGTCCGTCGGATCCGACTGATCGGTCCGGTCATTTTTTTGCCCCCCGGGCGCTCGGCGCCATACTCTCTGCGCTTGCTCACCCGATCGCCTTCTTAACCGCCTCGACCAGGAATAAACAGAGCCGCTCGGTCATTTCATCGGTGGGCCCCTCGACCATCACCCGGCACATCGACTGGGTGCCCGAGTAGCGGAGGAGAACCCGCCCCTTCCCTTTCAGCCTCCCCTCCGCTTCCCGAAGCGCCTCCTGGACCCCGGGCAGCGTTTCCAGGGAGGGCTTGTTCTTCACCTCGACATTGATCAGTTTCTGGGGGAAAAGCTTCATCAGCCGGGCCAGGGAGGAAAGCGGCTTCTTATAGAGCCGGAGGGCGGAGAGGAGCTGGAGGGCGGCGATGATCCCGTCCCCGGTGGTGTGGTGGTTGAGAAAGATGATGTGCCCCGATTCCTCCCCGCCGAGGATCGCGCCCTTGTCCTGCATCATCTCCAGAACGTAGCGGTCTCCCACCTTGCTCGCCCCGTACTTGATGCCGAGCTTCTTCAGGGCGAGGCCGAAACCGAAGTTGCTCATCACCGTGGAGATCACCAGGTTGTTCTTGAGCTTCCCCGCTTCCTTGTACATCCTGGCGCAGATGGTCATGATCTGGTCGCCGGTGGTCACCCTCCCCTTCTCGTCCACGGCGATCAGCCGGTCGCCGTCGCCGTCAAAGGCCAGTCCGATCTGGGCCTTTTCCGCCACCACCCGGGACCGCAGGTCCTCGGTGTGCTGGGAACCGCAGCGGTCGTTGATGTTGATCCCGTCGGGGTCGTCGTGAATGGTGATCACCTCCGCCCCCAGTTCCGAGAAGATGATCGGCGCCACCTTGTAGGTCGCCCCGTTGGCGCAGTCAAGAACGATCCTCATACCCTCCAGGCTCCGCTCTTCCGGGAACGTGTTCTTGCAGAAGACAATGTAGCGCCCGATCGCGTCCTCAATCCGCCGCGCTTTCCCGATTTCCCGGGCGGTGGGCCGGATATCCCGGATCTGCCCGGTCAGGATCAAACCCTCGATCTCGTCTTCTTCCGCGTCGGGGAGTTTGTAACCGGTGCGGGAAAAGATCTTGATCCCGTTGTCCTGGTAAGGGTTATGGGAGGCGGAGATGACCACGCCGGCGTCCGCCCGCATGTTGCGGGTGATGAAGGCGATCCCGGGGGTGGGCATCGGCCCCACCAGCAGGACGTCAACCCCCATCGAGCAGATCCCCGCGGTGAGGGCGTTTTCAACCATGTAGCCGCTGACCCGGGTATCCTTCCCGATCACGATCCGGTGCCGGCGGTCCCGGTGCAGCTTGCAGACGTGGGCGGTCGCCCTCCCGATCTCGAGGATCATCTCGGCGGTCATGGGGGCGATGTTGGCGATCCCCCGCACGCCGTCGGTGCCGAATAATTTTCCCATTGCCGTTCCTCCTTTTGCGCTTTTTTCACGGGCGATTAACCCGATTTATTCCTGTCTGCCGACAGGCAGGCATAAATCGGGTTAGTTTTGAACCATGACAAAGATTAAATGAACAGCCACACGAAAAGATAATGATTTTATCAAATTCTTTGGCAACGAATTACAGCCAAAGGTCTATTTCTATCGGCAGCGTTAACAGAAAGAATAGCAGGTTGTCCTTCCGGAGAAGAAAAAGCAGAGTGCTGTAGCCGCATAAACAAGATTGCTATTCATAATACATTGAACGAAAATTAGTAACCTGGATTATTCATGAAAATATTTAATTTTCATGAATAATCCAGGTTAATCACTGTTTACCGTCCTCCAGATACCTGTACCGTTTGATCTTATGAGTCGGGGTCTTCTCGAAGGCGTCGCCGTGGAGGCGGATCTCCGCGATCCGGCAGTAGCCCGACAGCTTCCGGTTGGCCTCCTGGCGGTTCTCTTCCATCTTCTTTTTCAGCCACTCGATGTTGTCTTCCGCCCCTTTCCGGCGGGCGTCGACCGCATCCCAGTCCGGGTAGACCAGGGCAATCAGTCGGTCATTCTCCGCCACCACTAAAGACTCCTGCACGAAAGGCATCGCGTTCAGCCGGCTCTCGATCTCCTCCGGGTAGATGTTCTGGCCGGAGGGCCCCAGAATCATATGCTTGCACCGGCCTTTGATGAAGACAAACCCATCGGCATCGAGGAGGCCCAGGTCGCCGGTCCGGAGCCATCCTTCCCCGTCCAGCACCTCCCGGGTCGCCTCGCTGTTCTTGTAATAGCCAAGCATGACCCCGGGGCCCCGGACCATGATCTCACCCACCACCCGGAGGGGGTCGGGGGAATCGATCTTTAATTCCAGGCTGGGGATCGCCCGGCCGACCGACTGGATCCGGTGCTCATACCAGGGAGCGTAACTGATCAGGGGACCGCATTCGGTCATCCCGTAGCCGACGGTGATGGGTATCCCGATCTTTTTCAGGAAGATCTCCACTTCGTCGTTGAGCGCCGCGCCGCCGATAATGATCTCCTTGAAGTTCCCCCCGAACGTCTCCGTCAGTTTTTTCCTGATCAGGGCGCCGATCACCCGCGAGATCCCCGGGACCCGGGTCAGCAGGCGAAAAAGAGGCCGGCCGAGCAGGGGAGCGATCCGCTTCTTGTAAAGCTTCTCGATGATCAGGGGGACGAAGAGGATGAGGCTCGGCCGAATCTCCGCGAAAGCCTCGATCAGAACCTTGGGGGTCGGCATCCGGCCCAGAAACGTCAGGTGGCAGCCCATCGTGAAGGGGAAGAGCAGATCAAAACTGCAGGCGTAGGCATGGGCCAGGGGAAGAAAACTGAGAAGCCGCTCGGTCATGTTCAGACGGATGTTTTCGCGGGCGTAGGTGATGTTGGCCAGAAGGCTCCGGAAGGGGATCATGACCCCTTTCGAGAAGCCGGAGGTGCCCGAGGTATAGACCAGGGCCGACAGCTCGTTCTCATCCCGGCCGGGGGGGAGCGAGAAACTTTCCGCGGTCATCTCCGCGATCCGGCCCCCTGCTTCCCTGGCAATCTCCCGGACCTCGTCCGGCAGATGCCTGTCCCGGTGGTAGCGCAGCTCCCGGGTGTCCAGAGAGACAATCGTTCGCAGATTCTCCAGCCGCTCCTCGTCGACCCGGGCGGCGATTTCGTCGGTCGCGAAAAGGATCAGGCTCCCGGAGTGGCTGATGATGTGCTGGATATCCTCATCGTGGAAATCGGCGAGAATGGGAACGATCACCGCTCCGTAGGTGACCGCCGCCAGATAGACGATCGCCCAGTTAACCGAATTGGCGCCGACCAGAGCTATTTTGTCACCCTGCCTGATGAACCGGCCGGCGAAAATAGCGTGAAGCAGGAGTATCTTTTTCCCCACCTCCCCGTAGGTGAGGGTTCCCTTCCCGTAATCGGTCAGGGCGGGAGAATCCCAGTTCCGGATGATGCTCTCCTCGAACAGCCGGTTGAACAAAGTTTTCTGCACAGGAAAACTATACCACGATATTATTTTTGCTACGCAAAAATAATATTTATTGAACTTTTAGTCTACAGATAATAAGTACTCCAGCGGGATGATTCTTATAAATTTGGGCCGATGGCGCTAATTTATAGTGAATCAGTAGTGCCCCGGCTTTTCAAAGAGACATACCTCTATATCCATTTCACCATGAGCCTGGAAGTTGTAGTAAGGAAACCGCCGGCATTCGATCAAATCAAATGACTCCCCCAGTTCTTTTTTTCATCAATCCCCAGCGGTCGCCGCTCTGGCAGAGGATCAACCACACCCGGCGCTGTTTTTGCGTAATTTGAGCAAGCTTTTGGATATTGTTATCGTCAACTAAATCACCGGTAGGGGAACTTCGCTTTAATATATCGGTTCTGGTTGAATAATAATTAAAAATATTTCTTAAATAGGATCCTGAGTTAAAAATGAGTAAATCCCCGGCCTGAGCTTCTGATTCGATGTATTTTACAACTTCCCGCCATCGCTCTTTTTTAACTTCGGCATAATAACCCCGCAGGTTGATGAGAAGAATAAAGACAATGATAGACCCGATGATTATTTGTATTATTTTATTCCGTATGCTCTTTACTCCTTGAGCAGCCAGTAAATAAAGTGCCGGAGATGCTGCGATGGTAACTCTGGTGATATATATCGGTCGAAAAAACTTAGAAATGATAAAGGGTAATAAGATCGGGGTCAGCACCCATACCATACATAAGTAAATCCCGGGCAGATCTTTGATGCGTTCTCCCCGCGTTGAACATTTAAATAAGTTTGAAATAATTTTCCGCTTATTTTGTGTTTGAAAGAAAGATATGAAGATAACAATAATTACTAGGACGAAAAAAAGCACATATAAGACCGGTCCTCCAGAATAATCCAGAAGTGTTTGCTGAATTGATCGCAACGAAACCGGCCCCATCCACCAATTTTTCTGAATCCTCGTCCACTGATTGATCACAATCCTAAGCCAGGGCAGGAAGAACAGGACCGGAATTATCTGGAGTATAATCCATTTGATAAAAGTAAATTCGCCCGCTCTTCTAAAACGAAGAAAAAGTGTAAGCATAAAAATATTTTGGGCTGTTATTATTAAAAACCCGAAATTATGAGTGTACAGAAGCAAGATATTAGATAGCATATAACCGGCCATTCGAAAAAAATTTTGAGTCCGCAGCAGCAGCAGGAAAGAAACCATGGAACAGAGAGAGAGGAGAGTGATCAAGGTATACATTCTCGCTTCCTGGGAAAAATAGATATGAAACTGTGATAGCGATAAAATCAAAGCTGCTATAAGACCTGCCGATCGGTCGAACAACAATTTACCGGCCATGTAAATCATTGCTATGGATAATAAGCCAAAAATTGAAGAAAGAAGCCTGATCGAGATCTCACTGTAGCCGAAAAGAGCTGCCCAGTAATGAAGGATAAAATAATAGAACGGAGGATGGAAGTCTTTCGAAGAAGATTTTTCTACTATCTGCGTTATGCTCATGCGTGCTGTTCTGATCGTGCCTCCTTCATCAAACCACAGACTCTCACTACCCAGCTGATAAAGCCGTAAGAAAAGGCCAGCCAGAAGGATAATTAATAAAATCCAGGTTTCCTTTTTAATTTTCATAAAGTGATCGAGTTAGGTGTATCTTATTTAACAATACCAAAAAATGGCAGAAAAGAAACCGGCGGATATTCATAAATTTGATAGAATTTCAGTGGATATGTATTTAGTGATAATCCTGCTCATCCTCATCGGGAAGTATCTTTTCGATGTCGTTATTGAAACGCTCAATCTCAGGCACATCGATCCGGAACTTCCCCCGGAATTCAACGGTTATTACAACGACGAAAAGTACCGGGCCTCCCAGTGCTACCTCAGAGAGAGCACCCGGCTGAGCATCATCGCCGGGAGCGTTCTTACCCCCCTGATCGTGGCGTTCATCCTGCTGGGCGGCTTTAACCTGGTCGATACCGCCGCCCGCGCCGGAGCCTTCGGCGAGATTCCGCGGGGTCTGATCTTCGGCGGGTGCCTTTTTCTCCTCTCCTCACTGGCCAACATCCCCTTCTCCGCCCGCCGGACTTTCGTCATCGAAGAGAAATACGGTTTCAACCGGACTTCGGTGAAGACCTTCATTCTCGATATCCTCAAGGGCTGGGGGCTGGCCGCCGTGATCGGCGGGGGGGTTTTCGCGGCCATCATCTGGATCTTCACCGCCGCCGGGCCCGCCGCGTGGATCTTCTGCTGGGGGGCGGTCACCGTTTTTCAGCTCTTGATCCTCTTTGTCGCCCCGGTGACAATCATGCCGCTCTTCAACAGGTTCACCCCCCTGGAAGAGGGCGAGCTGAAGAGACGGATCGAGGAGTACGCCCGGAGGCAGTCTTTGAGGATGAAAGGCGTCTTCACCATGGATGCCTCCCGGCGTTCAGCCAAAACCAACGCTTTCTTCACCGGCTTCGGAAGGTTCCGGCGGATCGTCCTTTTCGACACCCTGATCCAACGGCATACCGTCGATGAACTCCTCGCCATCCTCGCCCACGAGACCGGCCATTACCGGAAGCAGCACATCCTGAAGAACATCGCCGTCTCCGTCCTCTCCACCGGCCTGATGTTCTTCATCCTCTCCCGGTTCATCAACAACCGGGGATTGTTTGACGCTTTCCGGATGAGCCGGACATCGGTGTATGCCGGCCTTTTCTTTTTCGCCTTTCTCTATGCCCCGATCGACGTGATCATATCGATCATCGGCAACCTTCTCTCCCGCCGTTTCGAGTATGAAGCCGACGGCTACGCGGCCCGGACCACCGGAAATCCGGGGGCAATGGTCGCCGCCCTGAAAAAGCTGAGCGTCGATAACCTCTCCAACCTCACCCCCCACCCGCTCAAAGTTTTCTTCAGCTACCGCCACCCGCCGGTCCTGGAGAGAATCCGGGCCCTGAAAAAATTCCGGGAGAGCGAATAAGATTCCCGCGGAGGCTACTCCCCGAGCACTTCATCGAGCACGGATTCCAGTTTCTCCCGGGTGAAAGGCTTGGTGAAGGAGGCGACGAACCCGGGATCCCGGAAGCCCGCAAGAGCCGGATCGTTCTGGTAGCCGCTGTAGAGGATCGATTTCACCCCGGGATCGATCTCCCGTAGCCGCCGGAGAATTTCCAGGCCGTTGAGCCCGTTCGAAATCGCCAGATCGAGCAAGACCGCATCAAACGGGCGGCCGGCCTGCCTGGCCAGACGGAACATCTCAACCGCCAGTTGACCGTCGGGGGCGCACTCCGTTTCATAGCCCATACTGGCCAGAAGTTTCCCGGCCAGGATCCGGAGGTCTTCCTGGTCATCCATGACCAGAACTCTCCGACTCCGGGTCGAGCCCCCCGCCGGTTCTTCCCGGACCGGAAAATAAATCTGAAACGTGCTCCCCCGGCCGGGATCGCTCTCCACCTGGATGAAGCCGCCCAGCTGCTCCACAATCCCGTAGATGATTGAGAGCCCGAGGCCGGAGTTATTCCCGGCGTCCTTGGTGGAGAAGAAGGGCTCGAACAGGCGTCCCCGTTTCTCCTTGTCCACCCCGCAGCCGGTATCCCGGACCGAGAGCACGACATAGGGGCCGGGCTGCTTCCCGATGATCCGGGGTACCGGGGAGCGGCCCAGCTCGACATTATCGGTCTTGACGGTGATCGTCCCCCGCCGGGGGATGGCTTCCCGGGCATTGAAGACCAGGTTGATGACGATTTGCTCCAGCTGGCTCCGGTCGGCCCGGATCGTCCGCAAGCCCGGCGCCGGGAGAATGGTGAGCTCGATGCTCCGGCCGCAGACCCGCCAGAGCATCCCTTCGAGGTCGGTCAGAATGGCGTTGAGATCAATGATCTCCGGATGGATCGATTGACGTCGTCCGACGGCAAAAAGCTTCCGGATCAGGGAACCGGCCCGGACAACGGTGTTCTCCAGCTCCCCGATCTCCGCCTGGAGCGGGTCTTTTTCGTGGAGCTTGTTTTTCAGGATTTCAACATACCCCCGGATAGCGTTCAATAGATTGCCGAAATCATGGGCCATCCCGCCCGCCAGGGAAGCCACCGCTTCCATCTTCTGGGCCTGCCGAAGCTGTTCCTCCAGCCGCCGCTTCTCTTTTTCCGCCCGGTCGCGTTCGCTGATGTCGATCGCGGTCGCCGAGAGATAGCGCGGGTTTCCGGCGGCGTCCTTGATCACGGTCGCGTTCATCAGGGTCGGGAAGACGGCCCCGTCCCTTTTTTTATGCCAGACTTTTTCGGTAGAGAAAAAGCCGGCGGCCAGCAGGCGGTAATTGAGGCGGTCCACCTGCAGCATCTGCTCCGGGGTGTGCAAAACCGACAGGTGTTTTCCGATCAGCTCCCCCGGCGTGTACTGATGGAGCCGGGCGAAACACCGGTTGACATATACCAGGTTTCCTTCCTGGTCGGCGAGCGCGATGCCGTAATTAGCCTCGTCGGCAATGGTCTTGAATTTTATCAGTTCTTCTTCCGCCTGCGCGCGCCGGGCGTTCGTTCCGGCCAGCTCGGCGGTCCGTTCCGCCATCTGTTTTTTCAGTTCGTCTCGGGACTGCCGGAGAGATTGCTCCAGTTGCTCCCGTTCTGACAGGTCGATGTCGATGCAGAAGAGAAGCGGCTCCCCGCTCCCGGTAACGACGGCGGTGTGAATGGAATACACCGGGACCGGCCGGCCGTCTTTTCTCCGCAAGAGCAGCTCGCCGGGGGGAATAAATTCTCCGGACTCTTTCACGTCGCCCCCGATCTCGAGTGCCTGATGAAAGAACGGTTTGAGATCGGGTGGGATGATCAGTTCGCCCAGATTTTTCCCGAGCGCTTCCCGGGCCGGATAGCCGTACACCTGTTCGCTGGCTTTATTCCAGTAAAAAACCGTGCCATCCGGATGATAGCCCTGGATGGATACGCCGGGAAGATGTTCCGCCAAGGAAACAAGGGCAAGCCGGTGATCTGGAGCTTTCCGTTTGGTCATATTCCTGTACCGTAGAGGGAACGCTGCCATCGCTTTGTTCGGGCAACGCCAGAGTTAAAAAGGTTGCGATTGAGAGGAACTGCCGAAAGCAACACGCCTCGATATAATCAGAACTTTTGACTGCGGTCAAATACTTTCAAACAGACGGCAGTTTGATACCGCGAGAGTGGGAAAATCGGGAAACGCGGGCGGGGGAAAAGAGCGGAGACAGCTATACCTTACACTTACTCGAAAAGGTATTTTAAGCGACTTATTCTCGAAGATGGCTTGAATTTTACCACGGAGAAAAAAATATATGTTAATGGATAGATTTCGCACATTTTTGGAATTCTCCGTGTTCCCTGTGTCCTCCGTGGTTTAAATTAGTTAGGGATAGATTTCCACATAGACCGGGCTCGAACCGACATAGATCCGTACGCGCCCGTTCTTCGATCCGTCATAATCGCCGGCGCCCCCGTCTTCGATGGTCTGCTGGGCACCGAACTTATCGGTCACCGTCAGCCGACGGGCCGTGATGTTTATCGCCTCAACGGCGCTGTCATTCTCGATGTCGGTCCAGAGCACCTGCCGGGTCCGTCCGCCGCCGGTGGGCCGGAATGAATATCCCTCAACCCCACCCTGGCCGGCGTAACCGGCGTACTTATACCCGGTCAGCTGGGAGGACATCACCTGGTAAGCCGTATAGGCTGGCTTCTCTGAGAGGTCCTCTCCCCTGAGGAGGCCGCCTTCGAAACTGTCGCCCACGCGGGTCGTCAGCGGGAACCAGAGAATGCCACAAAGATCAGCGGCCAGACCGCGGGCATAAACGACCGGGACATATCGCGCCTGCAGTTCCAGGTAGTAGGGGTTCTCGTATCCCCAGATCCCCACTTCCGAGCAGATGACTGGCTTGTCGAGTCCGTAATATGCCAGCAAGGCCCTGAGATACGATGCTTTTCCCGCGACGCTGCCCCAGGCATCCTTCGCGAAGTAGTAGTAATGAAAGTTCATGTAGTCGAAATAGCCGCCCCCGCCGTTTTCGATAACGTCATTGATGAAACGGCGATTAAAATTACCGTCCACAGCCGGGTCGTCGGTGAAGTTATCGTAGGCCAGCCCTCCCAGGATCACCTGGGCTTCCGGATCGGCCCCCTTGATGGCCGGATACGCGTATTTAAGCATCTCGGCGTAGCGATCCCCATGCATCCCCCAGCAGCCGATCCCGGGGCCGTAAATATTCTTGGTCCCATCCGGCTCATTGAACAGCCCCCAGAACTTGATGTTATAGGGAGGGTTCTTATAGCGGTTGACCGCGGCCGAAAGAAATTCCGCAAAATCAGGGAGGGCGGCCCGGTCGATCGGCCCCGCAGCGACCGCCCCCGCCCACGAAGGGATATCAGCGATGCCCAGGATCAAAGTCTGGCCGTACTGGGGAAACAGACTCAGCATGTTATCGAAGGAGCTCCACTTGTAATGCCCCGGGTCGGTATCCGCCGGCTCGACCGTTCTCCAGCTCAGGTAGCCGAACTGGGTCAGAGCGCTTCCCGCCTGGGAAAGCTTGCTCAACTGCGAAGAGTCTAAATATTTCCTCGTCGCCTCGATCCCCAATGCGGGCAGGACCGGTGTCTGCCAGTTAATCCTCGATGAGACCGGGATATCGCCCGAGCGGCCAAAATAGCTGCGGGTGATCCCCTTCACCGCCCAGAGCCCGGTCGTGGAGCGGAAGAGGCCGAGGTCGGCGGTGCGGTCTCCGTTATAATCGCCGGGGAGGGGGATATCCCCGGAACCTCCGAAATAAGTCCGGGTGACGCCCCGGACCGCCCAGAGGCCGCTGCTCTGGACGAAGACCGCCAGGTCCGCCCGGCCGTTCCCGTTGAAATCCGCCGGAACGGGGCTATGGGTGGAAGAGCCGAAGTACGCCCGGGTAATCCCTCGAACCGCCCAGAGGCCGGAGGCTTTCCGGAAGACGCCGATGTCACACTTCCCGTCTCCGTTGTAATCGGCGGGGATCGGAGTGTCTCCGGAACTCCCGAAATACGCCCGGGTGACGCCCCGAACCGCCCAGAGGCCAGACCCACTGCGGAAAACGGCGATATCGTAAAGTCCGTCTCCATTATAGTCTCCGCTGACGGCATCGTCACCGAACCGGCCGAAATATACCCGCGTGATCCCCTGGATCGCCCAGAGGCCCTTCGAAGCCCGGAACGCGCCGATCTCGCACTTGCCGTCGCCGTTGTAATCGCCCGGGACGACCATGTCTCCGGCGACACCGAAATATCTCCGAGTTACCGCGCGCAGCGCCCAGAGACCGGTCAGGGGACGGAAAACGCCCATGGAATCCGTCCCGTTCCCGGAGTAATCAAACCCCCGGACCGACGGCGCCGGGACGAGCATGATCAGAACCAGCGGGAAAATGTATTTCTTCAGCATTCTTTCCGTCCACCTTTTTTTCTCTATTCCGACCAGCCGTATCTTGATGTGATCTTACGGATATACCTCGGCGATACCTTTTATACCATAAAATTGCGTGAAGTGCTATAGCTTTGCCGGGAGGAAGTCAAGCATTTTTTCCTCTTCGATCAGTAATGAAGCGGGCGGGCTCCTTTTTCAGGGGGGCTGATCACATTTCGCCGGACTCCTACTGTACAGCGGCCCGCGGGCGAGGCCCAATTGAATCCTGCGGCGATGCCGGCCGGGTCAGGCAACGCACACCAGCCCCTTCAGGTAGGCCCCCTCGGGAAAGTTCAGGGCCACGGGATGGTCGGGCGGCGGGCCGAGCCTCCGGACCGCCCGGACCTCCCGCCCGGCGTCCAGGGCCGCCCAGGCCACGATCTTCCGGAAGAGGTCGTCCCCGACGTGACTGGAGCAGGAGAAGGTGAAGAGAGCCCCGCCCGGCTTCAGCAGCTTGAGGGCGAGGAGATTGATGTCCTTGTAGGCGCGGGAGGCCTTTTCCACCTGCCCGCGGGACTCCGCGAATTTCGGGGGGTCGAGGACGACCAGGTCGAAGCGGCGGCGGGAATCGCGGTAGAGCCGCATGACGGCGGCGGCGTTCCCGCGGACGTTCTCCGCTTTCCCCGGGTCAAGGCCGTTCAGGGCCAGGTTGCGCGCGGCCAGGTCCAGCGCTTCGGCCGCGGAATCGATATTGACCGCCGATTCCGCTCCCGCCCGGAGGGCGGCCACCGCGAACCCTCCCGTGTAGGAAAAGCAGTTCAGCACCCGCGCACCCGGGGCGTATTCGGCCAGGGCGGCGCGGTTTTCCCGCTGGTCGAGGTAAAAACCCGTCTTCTGCCCCTGCTTCAGATCAACCAGGAACCGGCACTCCCCTTCCCGGATCTCCACCAGGTCGGGGGGCGTCTTTCCCCGGAGCGTCCCCGATCGCCTCGGGAGCCCCTCCTTCTCCCGGCTCCTCCCGTCGGAACGCTCGTAAATCCCCTCGGGGGGGACAAGCCGGCCCAGTTCCTCCGCGATCGCTTCTTTCCAGCGCTCGGGCCCCGCCGCCAGGAACTGGCAGACCAGGAACCCCCCGTACCGGTCCACGATCAGCCCGGGGAGACCGTCCGATTCGCCGTGGACAAGACGGCAGGCGTGGTCCGGGTCGGCCAAGCGCCGGAGAGAGCAGAGGTCGAGAGCCCGGCAGAGGCGGTCCCGGAAGAAGGCGGGGCCGACCGCCTCACTCTCCTCGAAGGTCCAGACCCGGACCCTGATCTGGGAATGGGGGGAGTAGGCCCCGCGCCCGAGCCATCGGCCGGCGGAGCTTCTGATCTCCACGGTTTCTCCGGGGGCCGGACCGCCCGCGACCGCCGCCACCGCCCCCGAGAAGACCCACGGGTGGCGCCGGAGCAGCGACGCTTCATGTTTGGGTTTAAGAATAACCGATCCCACGCCTCGATTCCCCCCTTGACATTGGCATTGATCAGAGTATCAAATGTCCTCCGGGGTGTCAAAAGGCGCATTACCCGGCGATGAGTCGGGAAAAGCAGCTCGGACAAGAACCCGCGGGGGAGGAGAACCGCTTCTGCGCCTTCATCCTCCGGGGGGACTTCAGCCGGGTCCGGACCCGGTCCGTTCCCGCCCAGGAGAAGCCCTACCCCCCGCTGGCGCAGGTGACCGAGCATCAGCCGGTCTTCGATCTCTCCCCGGTCCGGGGTACCCTGATCGGGTTCCGGTCGCCGGCTTTTGTCAAGGGGGTGAACATCCCCGGGTTCCACCTGCACTTTCTGGCCGACGACCTTTCCGGCGGCGGGCACGTGCTTGATTTCGAGCTGACCGAAGGCGTCCTGGAAGCCGATACCATCCACGAATGGCTGCGGATCTGCCTCCCGGCCGGGAACTCGTCTTTCGACCGGGCGGACCTCGCCCGGGACCGGGCCGGGGAACTCCAAAAAGTGGAGAAATGAGGCGGCCCGGTCTCTGGATTTAACAAGCACAAGACTGAAGCCGGTCCGCCGGCTCCGGGTCATCGTTTGGAACTTTCGCCGGAGCGCAGTCGAATTTACTCAGTCTCCCCGCCTGGCCCGTTCTTCCAAAATCATCGACTTATGCAACTGCCGCACCAGCCTTCGCCCGGGCGTCGGCGGGCAGGCAAGGCGGCAGGGGTTTACGCCCCCGGTCCCGGTTTTACCGTGGACCGGAGCGGAAGTTCAAAGGCTAATCTGCGACATTAAAATAACAACCGCCCCCGGTGGGTTTATCCCACCGGAGCAGAAGTTCAGAGGCTAATCTGCGACATTAAAATAACAACCGCCCCCGGTGGGTTTATCCCACCGGAGCGGAAGTTCAGCAGCTAACGCAGGACACCAAACATAAAAACGACCCCTGCCGTTTTAGTCCCCCCCGAAGCTGCGAAGCAGTTTTTCGGGGCGCAGCAGGGGAGAAAGTTCGATGGCTGCAATATACAATAATTCCTTCTTTGTCGTTCCTATTGTTGATCCTTTCAGCTTTATTCCTCCAAAATAAGTTACGGCAGACTGATTCCGGTTTTCCATATTTGTCGCTCAAACTTGAAGATTTCCCTGCGTCGAAGGCGACCCCGTTCCTGGTTTTGTTTCACCCAGGGGACATCCTCCCAGTTCGTCGTAAACCTGATTATCTCCATGATATCCCTCCCTTTTTCGGTCAGGTGAAAATACCAGATGACCCGGGATTTTCGCCCCCTCCATTCCCAATCTCGTTTATAAGTAAGAGAAATAATTTCCTTCTTTTCCAGATTGCGGATA
Source organism: PVC group bacterium (assembly GCA_043804695.1). Taxonomy (GTDB): domain Bacteria; phylum Auribacterota; class Erginobacteria; order Erginobacterales; family Erginobacteraceae; genus CAWGIE01. Next base: position 46,464 of record JAZDIV010000040.1, read on the forward strand.
CTCCGCGAGATGGAAGCTAAATAACGGTGTCGCGTCTCACAATACATGAGACTGGCGTTTCACTTCTATTGAGACTCACTCCTCACCTGTCTCACGCCTCACTTGCTCTGTGTTTTTGAAGAACAATTAAACTCATGCTCATGCGCAAGCTCACGCGCGCGAGCATGAGTTTTTTGTGTTCAGGGGATCTCATCCGGAGTGGTATTTTATCAAGGGAGGTATCAGGGTAAAGGGGTGGGGCCACGGGTAATGGACACCCGTGGCCCCCGGAACTGAAATAACCCTGGAAGGTCCCATTCCTGTTCCGTTCCCAGTGTCATATTCTATTCTTTGCACGCTCGCCGTCAAGGGCGAATCACTGGGGGATGGCGCTATTTGCCCGAGGTGCCGGGCCACAGGCCACCTGTTTTTTACGGATTCCCGGGTTGCCCGGAACATTATCTGGTACGGAAAAGATGGCAAACTTGTTTACGAGGAGATCAAAGTCCCTTTAGCCTGCTGCCGGAATTGCCCGGGCCGATTCCGCGTTCTGCCTGTAGAGATCGTACCTCGCAAAATCTTTTCCCTGCCGGTAATCGAAGATACTTGCCGAGTTTATGTACAGCCGGACCCGGATGGTCCAGGGCTCCGGAAATTTGTTGATAGTCTGAGTGGAGGCCATCCCAATTATTCCACACTGTACCGCTGGACGGAAGGGTTGGGAGAACGGGTCCTGGACCGGTTCCAACCTGGAGCCAAAAAGGCGTCTTTTTCTGAACTATGGTTACCCTCATCTGCTCTGGTCTCCGAGAGCGCGAAGAAGATCAACCCCGCCATCCGGGACCGGTGGAATCGCTCCTTTAAAATCCCCGCCTGGAAGTATCATAGTTCCAGGCGTCGCGACCAGCTTCAAGCCTGCGCCCGGCTGTTTGATTGTGCCTCTTTTCTCTTCCCGGAGGAACCCCATCCCCTGACCGTCTGGCAGGGAAAAATCATCGAGTACTTCCATGTGGCGGGGTGGTGGTTCCCCACCGGTTATAC